>NZ_CP067100.1:5813381-6122606 GCF_016616235.1 Bradyrhizobium diazoefficiens | reverse complement strand
ATCGGCATCTGCACCCATCTCGGCTGCATCCCGATCGCCCATGAAGGCAATTACGACGGGTTCTTCTGCCCCTGCCATGGTTCGCAGTACGATTCGTCCGGCCGCATCCGCCAGGGGCCCGCGCCCGCGAACTTGGCCGTGCCGCCGTACCAGTTCGTTTCCGACACCAAAATCCAGATCGGCTGAGCTTCGGACCCGCGTCCGAAGCTTCGCGCCATCTCGTCGTATTATTTCCTCAGGATCGCATCATGAGCGGACCATCCGACTACCAGCCGAGCAATCCGGCCCTGCAATGGATCGAGCGGCGTTTGCCGATCATGGGTCTCATCCATTCCTCGTTCGTCGTCTATCCCACCCCGCGCAATTTGAACTACTGGTGGACCTTCGGCGCCATCCTCTCCTTCATGCTGGGAATCCAGATCCTGACCGGCGTGATCCTGGCGATGCACTACACGCCGCATGCCGACCTCGCCTTCAAGTCGGTCGAGCTGATCGTTCGTGACGTCAATTACGGCTGGCTGCTGCGCAACATGCACGCGGTTGGCGCATCGATGTTCTTCGTCGCCGTCTACGTCCACATGCTGCGCGGCCTCTATTACGGCTCCTACAAGGAGCCGCGCGAGGTGCTGTGGATCCTCGGTGTCATCATCTATCTCCTGATGATGGCGACCGGCTTCATGGGCTACGTGCTCCCCTGGGGCCAGATGAGCTTCTGGGGTGCGACCGTCATCACCAATTTGTTCTCCGCCATTCCCTATGTCGGCGAGAGCATCGTGACGCTGCTGTGGGGCGGCTATTCGGTCGGCAACCCGACGCTGAACCGCTTCTTCTCGCTGCACTATCTCCTGCCGTTCCTGATCGCAGGCGTCGTCGTGCTGCACGTCTGGGCGCTGCACGTCGCCGGCCAGAACAACCCCGATGGTGTCGAGCCGAAGACGGAAAAGGACACGGTGCCGTTCACGCCGCACGCGACCATCAAGGACATGTTCGGCGTCTCCTGCTTCATGATCCTCTACGCCTGGTTCATCTTCTATATGCCGAACTATCTCGGCGACGCCGACAACTACATCCCGGCGAACCCCGGCGTGACGCCGCCGCACATCGTGCCGGAATGGTATTACCTGCCATTCTACGCGATCCTGCGCTCGATCCCGAACAAGCTCGCGGGCGTCATCGCGATGTTCTCGGCGATCATCATCCTGTGCTTCCTGCCATGGCTGGACAGCGCGAGGACGCGGTCGTCGAAGTACCGTCCGCTCGCCAAGCAGTTCTTCTGGATCTTCGTCGCGGTCTGCATTCTGCTCGGCTATCTCGGCGCGCAGCCGCCGGAGGGCATTTACGTGATCGCCGGCCGGGTGCTGACGGCCTGCTATTTCGCCTACTTCCTGATCGTGCTGCCGCTGCTCTCGCGCATCGAGACGCCGCGGCCGGTGCCGAACTCGATCTCGGATGCCGTGCTTGCCAAGACCGGCAGCCGGTCGACGCCGATGGTGTCGACGGCGATCGTGCTGGCGCTCGCCGGTTCGTTGTTCGCGGGTTCGGTCGACAGCGCCCGTGCCTCCGAAGGCAGCGACAAGCCGCCGGGCAACAAATGGTCGTTTGCCGGTCCGTTCGGCACGTTCGACCGCGGCGCGCTGCAACGCGGCCTGAAGGTCTACAAGGAGGTCTGCTCGAATTGCCACGCCTTGTCCTACGTCGCCTTCCGCAACCTCGCGGAGCCCGGCGGACCCGGCTATTCCGTGGCGCAGGCGGCCGCCTTCGCCTCGGACTACAAGGTCAAGGACGGTCCCAACGATGCGGGTGACATGTTCGAGCGCCCGGGCCGGCCGGCGGACTATTTCCCCTCGCCGTTCCCGAACGAGCAGGCCGCCCGCGCGGCGAATGGCGGCGCGGCGCCGCCCGATCTGTCGCTGATCACCAAGGCGCGCTCCTACGGCCGCGGCTTCCCCTGGTTCATCTTCGACTTCTTCACCCAGTACCAGGAGCAGGGCCCGGACTACGTCGCAGCGGTGCTCCAGGGCTTCGAGGAGAAGGTGCCGGAGGGCGTGACGATCCCGGAGGGCTCCTACTACAACAAGTACTTCCCCGGCCACGCGATCAAGATGCCGAAGCCGCTCAGCGACGGTCAGGTGACCTATGATGACGGCTCGCCGGCCACGGTGGCCCAATACGCCCACGATGTCACCACGTTCCTGATGTGGACCGCCGAACCGCACATGGAAGCGCGCAAGCGCCTTGGCCTCCAGGTGTTCGTGTTCCTGATCATCTTCGCGTTCCTGATGTACTTCACCAAGAAGAAGGTCTGGGCCGACTCCCACTGAGCGGCGCGCGGCGAGAAATGAAGAAGCCCCCGCAAGGGGCTTTTTTGTTGGACACGAGCGTGTGTTGTTTGGCGCGATTGCCTATCGGTCGCCGAAACGCCAAAATGGCTCCACCGCTCCCCCTACAGACGCGTCGGAGGACACCATGGGAACCACCATCACCTTCAAGCGCCCGGACGGCAAGGACGCCTCGGGCTATCTCGCCAACGCCGCGCGCGGCAATGCGCCGGGCGTGGTCGTGATCCAGGAATGGTGGGGCCTGTCGGAGCAGATCAAGGGCCTATGCGACCGCTTTGCGCTTGCCGGTTTCGATGCGCTCGCGCCCGACCTCTACAAGGGCAAGGTGGTGCCGTACCACGACACGGATGCCGCCGGCAAAGAGATGAACTCGCTCGACTTCATGGACGCCACCACGCAGACGGTGCGCGGTGCCGCGCAATATCTGTCGCGCAACGGCGCCAAGGTCGGGCTGACCGGCTTCTGCCTCGGCGGCGCCGTGACGATCATCGGCGCGGTGCATGTCCCGGAGCTCAGCGCCGGCGTCGTGTTCTACGGCATCCCGCCGGAGCAGGCGGCCAAGCCCGCAGACGTCAAGATCCCGCTCCAGGCTCATTTCGCCAACAAGGACGATTGGTGCACCCCGGAGCTGGTCACCGGCTTCGAACACGCCATGAAGGCCGCCGGCAAGTCGCTCGAGCTGTTCCGCTATGACGCCGAGCACGCTTTCGTCAACGAGCAGCGCCAGGCCGTCCACGACCGCGAAGCCGCCGAGCTCGCCTGGGGAAGGGCGACGGAGTTTTTCAGGAAGCATCTGGGGTAGTCACCATCGTCCAGGTCGCGGGGCGTGCCCTTGACGCCGTCCTCGCGCCATGGTGAAAGTTCCGCCATGAGCACCGCCGTCCGCCCAGCCCGTCTTTGGTGGCGCACCTCCTGAGAGGTGGCCGGTGCGATTTCTTTTCCCAAAATCGTCGAAGGTCGCCAGCACAGCGCGGCGGCCTGATCGTTTGTCCTGTGTGGCGTTTCCTCGGCAAGTTTCGTAAGAGGACGACATGAACAGGACAGTCTTTGCCCTCCCGGCTCGAAGCGAGTACGTGACCCGCGCAGGTCTCGCGGTCACGCGCGTGGCGGAGCAATTCACCGGCGGCGCCAACCGGCTCGACGATCTCGTCAATCTGCTCGACCGTCGCCGCGGCGTCGTGCTGTCCTCGGGCACGACCGTGCCCGGCCGCTACGAGAGCTTTGACCTCGGCTTCTCCGACCCGCCGCTCAAGCTCGAAACCACGGGCGTCAATTTCAAGCTGGAAGCGCTCAATGAGCGCGGCCGGGTGCTGATCGCCTTCCTCGCCGACGTGCTGCGCGAGCCAAGCGTGGTGATCTCCGAGAGGAGCGCCACGCGCCTTGCCGGTCACATCATCCGCGGCGATGCGCCGGTGGAGGAAGACCAGCGCACGCGCCGCGCCAGCGTGATGTCGCTGGTGCGCGATCTCGTCGCTGCGTTCTCCGCCAATGACGACGGGCTGCTCGGGTTGTTCGGCGCCTTCGCCTACGACCTCGTGTTCCAGATCGAGGACCTCGTCCAGAAGCGTCCGCGCGAAGCCGACCAGCGCGACATCGTGCTCTACGTCCCCGATCGCCTGCTCGCCTATGACCGCGCCACCGGCCGCGGCGTGGTGCTCAGCTATGACTTCGCCTGGCAGGGCAAGTCGACCGAGGGCCTGCCGCGCGACACCACCGACAGCCCGTACCTGAAGACACCGCGCCAGGGCTTTGCCGATCACGCGCCCGGCGAATATCAGGCCACCGTCGAGACCGCGCGCGCGGCTTTTGCACGCGGCGATTTGTTCGAGGCCGTGCCCGGACAGCTCTTCGCCGAACCGTGCGACCGCTCGCCCGCCGAAGTCTTCCAGCGCCTCTGCGTTATTAACCCGTCGCCCTATGGTGCACTGATGAATCTCGGCGAGGGCGAGTTTCTCGTTTCGGCCTCGCCAGAAATGTTCGTGCGCTCCGACGGGCGCCGCGTTGAGACCTGCCCGATCTCGGGCACGATCGCGCGCGGCACGGACGCGATCGGCGACGCCGAGCAGATCCGTCAGCTCCTGAATTCGGAGAAGGACGAGTTCGAGCTCAACATGTGCACCGACGTCGACCGCAACGACAAGGCGCGCGTCTGCGTCCCCGGCACCATCAAGGTGCTGGCGCGGCGCCAGATCGAGACCTACTCAAAACTGTTTCACACCGTCGATCACGTCGAGGGCACGCTGCGCCCCGGCTTCGACGCGCTCGACGCCTTCCTCACCCACGCCTGGGCGGTCACCGTCACCGGTGCGCCAAAGCTCTGGGCGATGCAGTTCGTCGAGGATCACGAGCGCTCGCCGCGGCGCTGGTATGCCGGCGCGATCGGCGCTGTGAATTTCGACGGCAGCATCAACACCGGCCTTACCATCCGCACGATCCGGATGAAGGATGGCCTCGCCGAGGTCCGCGTCGGTGCCACCTGTCTGTTCGACTCCGATCCCGCCGCGGAAGATCGCGAATGCCAGGTCAAGGCTGCGGCCCTGTTCCAGGCGTTGCGCGGCGATCCGCCGAAACCGCTCTCGACCTTTGCGCCCGATGCGACCGGCTCGGGCAAGCAGGTGCTGCTGATCGACCACGACGACAGCTTTGTCCACATGCTGGCCGATTATTTCCGCCAGGTCGGCGCCGATGTCACCGTGGTCCGCCATGTGCATGCGCTCGACATGCTCAAGCAAAAGCGGTGGGATCTGCTGGTGCTGTCGCCCGGCCCTGGGCGCCCTGAGGATTTCGGGATCAGGAAGACCATCGATGCGGCGCTGGAGAAAAAGCTGCCGGTGTTCGGCGTCTGCCTCGGCGTGCAGGCGATCGGCGAATATTTCGGTGGCGAGCTCGGTCAGCTCACCCATCCCGCCCACGGCCGGCCCTCGCGGGTGCAGGTGCGCGGCGGTCGGTTGATGCGCAATTTGCCGAACGAGATCATCATCGGCCGCTATCACTCGCTCTTCGTCGAGCGCGACAGCATGCCGGAAGTCTTGTCCGTCACCGCCAGCACCGAGGACGGCGTCGCCATGGCGCTGGAGCACAAGACGCTGCCGGTCGGCGGCGTACAATTCCATCCGGAATCGCTGATGTCGCTCGGGAACGAGGTGGGCTTGAGGATTGTCGAGAATGCGTTCCGGCTGGATGCGCGCGCTGATTGAGAGGCACCAATGACCTTTGACCACGACATCAAGGCGAGCGTCCGGACCATCCCCGACTATCCCAAGCCGGGGATCATGTTCCGCGACATCACCACGCTCTTGGCCGACGCGCGCGCCTTCCGCCGCGCGGTCGATGAGCTGGTGAACCCCTGGGCCGGCAACAAGATCGACAAGGTCGCCGGCATGGAGGCGCGCGGCTTCATCATCGGCGGCGCCGTGGCGCATCAGCTCTCGGCCGGCTTCGTGCCGATCCGCAAGAAGGGCAAGCTGCCCCACAAGACGGTGCGGATCGCCTATTCGCTCGAATACGGCATCGACGAGATGGAGATGCACGTCGATGCCATCTCGCCGGGCGAGCGCGTCATCCTGGTCGACGATCTCATCGCCACCGGCGGCACCGCCGAAGGCGCGGTGAAGCTCTTGCGCCAGATCGGCGCCAACGTGGTCGCCGCCTGCTTCATCATCGACCTCCCCGAACTCGGCGGCGCCGCCAAGCTGCGCGCCATGGACGTGCCGGTGCGCACGCTGATGACGTTCGAGGGGCATTGAGCGCTTTTAGATCGCCTCCGCCTTCAGCTCGGCTCGCCAATGCAGCACGCGCTCCTTCAGGAGAGCGTTCCTGACGTAAGCAGTCTCCTCGTCCTCCAGCCGCTCGCACTGGCTGAACGTCAGGCCTGCTTCGCCATACGCATTCCAGGCGGCCTGGAGGCTGCGGCACATATGATTGCCCTGGCGCAGCGAGAACCAGATGCGGTTCTGGATCGTCTCCAGGCTCGGAGCTTGGCCGACCCAGGCCTCGCCCGAGGCCGCGCAGCGCACGACGTAGATGCCCGCAATGGTCTTCCGCTCCTTGTAGGCGGTGATGGCTGCCTTCCGGTGGATGCTCACAGTGAGGACCTTTGCTGAGGGACGCCGACGGGCGTCTTCAATAAGCGAGGTCCTGGTTGCCGTCAATATTGTCCGGGTAAAATTGTCGCCTAGGATCGTTGCAAAATCAAGCTAAGCTCGAGCTCGCGGAAGGCGAGATAGTTCCGCCGGGTCCACTGATGCAGCTCGGTCGAAGAGTCCCTTTCCTGGCGCAGATAGCCGGTGAAGGAGAAGTTCAGCCGGTCGATATAGGTCTTGAGGAAGCCGGGCAGGGCCGGCAGGCGGAGCAGCCGGCCCCCTTCCATCGCGGCCGGCAGCTCGCCGCGGATGACGTATTCATTGTCCACCGTGATCAGGGTCATCCGCGGGATCCGGGCGCGCAGCATCTCATGGGCGCGGACCGAGACCCGGTCGGTGTCGGCGACGAACAGGATCTGTGGCGCGACATGCCGGCGCGCGGCCTCTTTCAGGAGGCCGATCTCGTCGGTCATCTTGAAGAACTCGTCGAAGGCGTGGAAGCCGAGGTCGATCACCTTGGCGAGCCCGTCATCGACGATGACCCGGTCCATCAGCTGCATCTTGCCGTAGGTGTCGATCACGTCGGCGGTCTCGGTGATGCCAGGCAGATAGTCGAGCAGCGACGGCTCCTTCAGATTGACGTCGAAGGCCGCGACGTTGCCGTTCTTGAGCAGCAGGAATTCGGCGAGCAGCCGCGCCAGCAGGGTCTTGCCGACCTGCGGGCGGGGCGAGCAGATGATGTAGACGGGTGTCGCGGCCATTGCGGCTATTATCTGAGCGAACTCTCCGCTCCAATCCAGCCGTATCAGCCCGGGCCGTGCAACTATTTTTCGCTGTTGCGGGTCACGGGCTTCGAACCGACGATGTCGGTCAGGCGGATGCGGTCGAACTCGCTCCAGACATTGGCCAGCCAGTGCCGGACATAGCCGCGCAGCACGAACGAATAGTTCGCGGCCTCGTCATTCATGCGCTTGTTGGCGACGAATTTGAGGAACGGAACGGACGACACTTCGACCTGCTCATAGGCCATTTCGTTGAGCTTGGGGATGGTCAGCTCGGTCGCATCCTTGATGCGGTGGAAATAGGAATTGTAGGTCGCCTGATCCCACTGGAAGAACTGGGTGTCGTTGATGAAGTTCTTCACCAGGAAATATTTCGCGCCGCCCATGAAGCCAGCGGTCTCGGCGATCTCCTCCAGCGAGGCGATCGAGGGGCCGAGGATATGAAACACCGCGAAGGTGATCTGGCCGGCCTTGGCGGCGTCGAGGAAACCGATGTCGCGCAGCGAGGCCAGCGCCGGCGAGAGCAGGCCGGCGCGAACATCGATGACGGTCACCGACGGGCTCACCGCGTTGAGCGTGTCGAAGATCTTCATCTGGTCCGACGTCGTCGTCATGTCGACGATCTCGGTGATGTCGGGGTGGAAGCGCTTCAGGGTTCCGCGCGGCGACTCCGTGTCGAAGGCGCGCGTCGGCACGTTGTTGGCTGAGAAATAATCGAGCAAGGTGCGCGACACCGTGGTCTTGCCGACCCCGCCCTTGTCCGCGCCCACCACAACCACTGCCGGCTTTGCCATTTAAGTCCCCTCACGCGCGCCCCCGATCGCGAGGTCGCAATCGGCCGGGCCCCAAATCGATGTCCAAGGATGTCCCGAGGATCGTCCCAAGTCTGCTGTTGGGCGCGAACATGGCAGAAACAAGGGAGAATTCAATTCCGCAGGCTCCCGTTGCGCCAATTCCAGAGGTTTTTCCCGATCGTTGTGAAACCGCCGCAAACCGCAGCCAGCCGGGTGCCTCAGCGGTGGCCCCACGGTCCTATGGGATTCGCTGCCGGGGTTCCTGAAGGATTGGGTGCAGGCACGGGCGGCGGATTGGATGGACCCGCTGAATCGCTCCACGGTCCCTGCGTCTTCGGCGGCGGATTGTCTTGCGGATCGCGCGGCGCTTCGGACTGTTCCGTTTCGTCGGCAGGGTCCGGCAGCGGACCGGGATCATGGCCACCGGCAAACTTGACCAGTGCATCGACCCGCGACTGCACCGAGGGGTGGGTCGCGAACAGATCGGCAAAACCCTCGCGCGGATTGTCGACGCAGAGCTCCATCACCGCCGAGGTCGCGCCCGGCAGCTCGCCCCGGTTCTCGATCTTGCGCAGCGCCGAGATCATCGCGTCCGGATTTTTGGTCAGCTCGACCGAGCCGGCGTCGGCGAGAAATTCGCGCGAGCGCGACAGCGCGAGCTTCACCACCTGGGACAGCAGCCAGGCCACCACGATCAGCACGATCGCGATGATGATGACGATCACCGCGCCGCCGCCAGAGTTCTTGCTGTCGCTCGATGAGGACGACCGCGACGACGAGGACGATCCGGAGGACCATGATCCGCCGCCGGAACTCCAGCTGAAATTGGTGAACAGGCGGAAGAACAATTCGCCGAAGAAGCCGACCACGCCGGCGATGATGACGGCGACCACCATCAGCTGTACGTCGCCGTTCTTGATGTGGGTCAGCTCGTGGCCCAGCACCGCCTCGATCTCCTTGTCGTTGAGCGCATTGAGGAGACCGGTGGTGACGGTGACCGAATATTGCCGCGGATTGAGGCCGGTCGCGAATGCGTTCAGCGCCGGGCTTTCCATGATCTTCAGCTTCGGCATGGTGATGCCGCGCGAGATGCAGAGGTTTTCGAGCAGGTTATACAGCCGCGGCGCCTCCTGCCGGGTGACGTCGTGGCCGCCGGTGACGGCGTCGATCATCGACTGATGGAAGAAATAGGCGATCACGACCCAGGCCGCCGTCACGATCGTGGCAACCGGTGCAGCGACGATCAAATCGTGGAAGGCGCGGTTCAGATAATAGGCGACGGTCTCGTTGCCGTTGATGACGACTTCGGCGATCAGTGCGCCGGCATAGACCAGCACATAGACCAGCGCGAACAGGCCGGCGAGCAGCACCATCGAACGAAACTTGTTCGAGGCGATGTGCGTGTAGAGACCATACGCGGCCATGACGCGTTGCCCTGCCGGCCTATCGGCTCAAATCAGAATTTCACCTGCGGCGCCGCCTCGACCTCGGTGCGGCTGGTGCCGAGATCGAAGAACTCCTTCCTGGTGAAGCCGAACATGCCGGCGAACAAAGCCGCGGGCATCTGCTGGATGCCGGTGTTGTATTCCTGGACCGCGTTGTTGAAGAAGCGGCGGCTTGCGGCGATCTTGTTCTCGAGGTCGGAGAGCTCGGATGCGAGCTGCTGGAAATTGGCGTTGGCCTTGAGGTCAGGATAGGCCTCCGACAGCGCGATCAGCCGGCCGAGCGCGCCGGAGAGCTGGTTCTCGGCCGCGGACACCTGCGCCGGGCCTTGCGCCGACATCGCCGAATTGCGTGCCTTGATGACGTCGTCGAGCGTGCCGCGCTCATGCGAGGCATAACCCTTCACCGTCTCGACCAGGTTCGGTACCAGGTCGTGACGTTGCTTGAGCTGCACGTCGATATCGGCAAAGGCCTGTCCGACGCGCTGGCCCAGCGCGACCAGGCGGTTGTAGGCGCTGAAGGCCAGGAACACGAGGACGACGATGACGCCGAGAACGATCCAGCCGGTCGACATGGAGAGACTCCTGAAGGGAATTTGAGGCGGGCGCGAGGGTAGACCAAATTGGCGCAGGACGAGAGCCCCGGCGCAGAGAAAGGTAAGACTTGGTCGGGCGAGGAACCATCCGAGTTCAAGGCAAAAGCGCCGATCGAGGTTAACTTTCCGCAATGACAGCATCGCCCCAGCGCCAGCGCCGGGCGCTCGCGTAGGCTGCCTTGTCGCGGCGTGGCACTTTCGCAAACTCGACCCCGGCCTCGGTGCAGAGCTTGGCCGCGATCTCGGCCTTGCCGACATCCGGCGGCGCCAGCACGCGTGAGGCACGCGTTGCCGGCGGCGCGCGGGTCAGCGCGACATAGATAAAGCGCTCGTCCTCGAACGGGACCTCGGCGCCCTTGATCTGGCGGTGCGCCTGCGAGCGCGGCAGGCGCTGGCTGAAATGGCACCAGTCGGGCGCTGTGAGCGGGCAGGGTCTTTCGTGCGGGCAGGGCGCACCGACGAAAGCGCCTTGCGCGATCAATTGTTGGCGCAACGCAAGAATGCGGGCGTAGCCGGCGGGCGTGCCGGGCTCGATCACGACCAGCGCATGGCGTGCCTTCGCCCACATCGCTTCCGTCAGCTTACGCTGATCGGCCTCGCCGAGCTCGCCGATGATGTAGTTGGCGATGACGAGATCGGCCTGCAGGACTTCGGCGAGGTTGACGCCGGCATCGCCCGGCAGATAGCGGCAATCCGAGAGCCGCGTGCTGTCACGTGCGAGGTCGAGCGCGAGACGGCTGAGTGTGCTGTTGGCATCGAGCAGGGTGAAATCCTGCAGCGACGGAAACGCCTCCGCAGCGGCCCAGCTCGCGGTGCCCGGGCCGGCACCGACGTCGAGCAATGTCTCCGGGGCGAGATTTGGTGCGATCTCGGTCAGCGCGTTGAGGCTTGCGGCCACGGCCGCGTAGGTTGCCGGCATCCGCGCCAGCGCATAAGCGAGCGCATCGGCCTCCGACTTGATCGTGCCGGAGCCGCCGCCGGCGCGATAGGTCGTCGAGATTCTCTGCGATCGCTGCGCGGCGTCGGTGCGGGAGAAGCCCTGGAGTCTGGCGTCGAGGGCGGCTTTCAGTTCGGCGGGGAGGGTGGGGGCTATCATCATCCGCAGTCATGCCCCGCGAAGGCGGGGCATCCAGTACTCCGAGACAGTGCCGTCAACCGAGAAGCCGCGGCGTACTGGATCATCCGCCTGCGCGGATGATGACGTCAATGGCTATGGAGGGATCGCGCCTCAAGCCACGTTCTGGTCGAGAATGTCCACCGCCTCTTGCAGGCTGACCGACACCAGCTGCGAGACGCCGCGCTCGGCCATGGTGACGCCGAACAGGCGGTTCATCCGCGCCATCGTGATCGGGTTGTGCGTGATGATGATGAAGCGCGTATCGGTCGACCCGGTCATCTCGTGCAGCAGGTTGCAGTACCGCTCGACGTTGTGGTCGTCGAGCGGTGCGTCGACTTCGTCCAGCACGCAGATCGGCGAGGGATTGGTCAGGAACACCGCGAAGATCAGCGCCATCGCGGTCAGCGCCTGCTCGCCGCCCGAGAGCAACGACAGCGTCTGCGGCTTCTTGCCCGGCGGTTTTGCGATGATCTCGAGGCCGGCCTCCAGCGGATCGTCGCTCTCGATCAGGTGCAGCGCGGCTTCGCCGCCGCCGAACAGCTCGACGAACAGGCGCTTGAAATGGTTGTTGACGACCTCGAACGAGGTCAGGAGCCGCTCGCGCGCCTCCTTGTTGAGGCTCTGGATGCCCTGACGGAGCCGCTTGATGGCTTCGACCAGGTCGTCGCGCTCGGTGACGAGACCCGTGTGCTGGGTCTCGACCTCGCGCAGCTCTTCCTCGGCGCGCAGATTGACGGCGCCGAGGCGCTCGCGGTCGCGGCGCATCTTTTCGAGGTCTTCCTCGATCTCGTGCAGCGGCGGCAGCTCGGCGCCGGGCTCGATCTCGGCAAGGCCCGCGACGGCCTGCGGCTCGACCTCCAGCATGTCGCGAATCTCGCGCTCGATGTCCTCGAGCCGGCGCCGTGCGCTTTCCATGCGCTCCTCGGCGCGCGCGGTGGCCTCGCGGGAGCTGGAGAGCGCCTCCAGCGTCAGCTTGGCAACGCGGTCGGTCTCGGCCATCGCGGTCTCCGCGGCGGCGAGCGCGTCGGCGGCCATGCGGCGGTCGTTTTCGGCGTATTCGATCTCGGTGATCAGCGCGCTGCGCTTCTCGGCGAAGACGGCGGGCGCGTTTTCGAGATCGCTGCGCTCGATCGTGAGCTCGGCAATACGCGCCTGGATGGTGTCGATGTGAGAGGCCGCGCTCTCCTTGCGATTCTGCCACTCGGCGCGCTCGGCGAGAATCGCCTGGACGCGGCGATCGGCGAGCTCGGCCTCGCGCGCCAGCGCCTGCGCCTCGGCGCGGACCTGGGCGGCGATGCGGCGCTGGCCTTCGATGTCGCTGCGGACGGCGGCAAGACGGGTCTCGGTGTCCTCGCTCGATGGCAGCTCACTGATGCCGGCTTCGGCGTATTCGTAGGCGGCTTCGGCTTCGGCGCGGTCGGCGGCGAGACGGCTGTGCGCTTCCGACAGCGTCGCCTTGCGCGCGGCATGGCGGCTGATTTCGCGCTCGGCGGTGGCGTGGCGCTCGCGCGCGACGTTTAGCTCGCGCTGCGCGGCGCGCCAGGCTTCGCGGCTGGCGCCTTCGGTGCTGGCCGCCATCTGCAATTCGGACTCGGCATTCTCCAGCGCCTGCCGCTTGATCTGCGCGTCGATACGCGCCTGCTCGAGCTCGTTCTCGATGTCGACGAGGCGGGCGCGTTCGGCCAACCGCCGCGCGGCGCCGGTCGGGGCGTGAGCCGCCGCGACAAAGCCATCCCAGCGCCAGACGTCGCCCTCGGGCGAGACCAGCCGCTGGCCGGTCTTGAGCTGCGAGACCAGCTCGGCGCCGCGCTCGCGCGGTACCACGCCGATCTGCGCGAGGCGGCGCGCCAGCTCGGCCGGCGCCTGAACGTGATTGGCGAGCGGGGTGACGCCTTCGGGCAGTTCCGGATCGCCATCGGTGACGCCGGCATTGGTCCAGCGCATCGGCGCGGAGGGATCCACGGGCGCGTCGAGATCGTCGCCGAGCGCGGCGCCGATCGCCTTCTCAAATCCCTTGTGGACGGTGATGCCGTCGATGATCGGCGGCCACAGATTCTTGGTCTCGCCATTGACGATCTTGGAGATCGTGCGCGCCTCGGTCTCCAGCCGCTGCACGCGCTTGTCGGCTTCGACGAGCGGCGAGCGCGAGGATTCCAGCGTCTGACGGGCGGCGACGTGCGCGGCTTCGCTGGCTTGAGCGGCAGCTTCGGAAGCGGCCAGCGTCTGCTCGGCGGTCTCGACCGCCGCGGTCAGCTCGTCGAGGTCGCCGAAGCCGCCGGTCTCGGCGGCGAGCTTCTGCTCTTCCGCGGTGACGTTCGCGATCTCCTGGTCGAGACGGGCGAGCTTGTCGCGGTGGGTGCGGACGTTGGCCTCTAACTGGTTGCGCTTGGCGGTGAGGTCGGCGAGCGCTGTGGTGAGCTCGGCGAACTGCTGCTCGGTTTCGGTCAGCACCGCCTCGGCTTCGGCGACGCGCTCGTCGACGCCGGAACGCTTCTCGACGCGCGACTTGATCTCTTCCTTCAGCTCGGCGTCTTCGGTATCGAGCCGCTGCAGCGCGACGTCGGCGTCCATAGTTTGTTGCTGAGCACGGGAAATGTCGCCTTCGAACTGGGCGAGGCGCCGCTCGAGCTCGGCGACGCGCTCCTTGGCGCGCTCTTCCTCGCGGTCGAGCTGCTCGCGCGCATTGGTCAGGCGCTGGAGACCTGCGGCGGCGCGTGCTTCGGCATCGCGCAGCGCCGGCATTTCGGCGGCGCGGATCGCCTGGATGCGGGCGGCTTCGGCCTGGTGCTGGGTGCGCTCGGCCATCTCGCGGACGGCGAGATCGTGGGTCTGGCCGGATTCGTTGACGTCGGCATGGGCGCCGATCCAGCGCAGATGGAATAGCGTGGCCTCGGCCTTGCGGACCTTCGCCGCGACTTCGCGATAGCGCACCGCCTGGCGGGCCTGCTTCTTCAGGCCTTCCATTTGCCCTGCGAGCTGGCCGATCACGTCCTCGACGCGGGTGAGGTTGGTTTCGGCGGCCTTGAGCCGCAGCTCGGCTTCGTGGCGGCGGGCGTGCAGACCGGCCACGCCGGCGGCGTCTTCCAGCACGCGGCGGCGCTGCTCGGGCTTGGCCTGGATGATCTCGCCGATCTTGCCCTGGTGGACGAGCGCGGGCGAGCGCGCGCCGGTGGCGGCGTCCGCGAACAGGATCTGCACGTCGCGCGCGCGCACGTCGCGGCCGTTGATGCGATAGACCGAGCCCGCTTCACGCTCGATGCGGCGGGAGATTTCGAGCAGCTGGCTGTCGTTCATCGCCGCCGGCGCGGTGCGATCGGCGTTGTCGATCGTCATCGTCACTTCGGCGTGGTTGCGCGCGGGACGGTTGCCGGAGCCTGCAAAGATCACTGCGTCCATGTCGGCGGCGCGCAAGCTCTTGTACGAGGTCTCACCCATCGCCCAGCGCAGCGCTTCGACGAGATTCGACTTGCCGCAGCCATTGGGGCCGACCACGCCGGTCAGGCCGGGCTCGATGACGAAGTCCGTGGGCTCAACGAAGGACTTGAAGCCGTGAAGGCGCAGGCGGGTGATTTTCATAAGCACGCATCTCTTTTGGCAGGCGCGAATCCCCCTGCCGGGACAATACCATGGAAGGCAATGTCGCTATCCGGGCGAGTCGCGCGAGGCGCCTCATGCGGCTGGACAATGGCCGCGATGCGCTGCGAGGACAACCGGCGAAAGCCGCTTTTCCCAAGGGATTTATGACGGGAATGATACGGCTTTCGAGGCGCGAATCAGGCTGCGCGCGAGCGAATCAGCTCTTCAGCAGCGGATTGATCTTCTTGGCAAATTCCTCGAAGGAGGCCTCGCCCTTGATCTTCTCGCCGTTGATGAAGAAGGTCGGCGTCGAATCCACCTTCAAGACGTCGCTGGCGTATTTCTGGTCGGCGGCGATCTTGTCGAGCAGCGCCTGGTCTTTCAGGCAGGCCTCGACCTGCTGCTGGGTGAGGCCGGCCTGCTTGCCGATCCGCGTCAGGGTCTCGGTGGTGTTCTTCACCACCCAATCGGTCTGCTGGCGGAACAGCATGTCGGTGACCGCAAAGTATTTCGGCGCGTCCCCATTGGCGATGCAGCGCGACAGCATCGAGCCGGCGGCGGCCTTGATGTCGAGCGGGAACTCGCGGAAGACGTAACGCACCTTGCCGGTGTCGATGTATTCCTTCTTGATCTTGGGAAACACCTGCTCGTTGAAGGCCGCGCAATGCGGGCAGGTCATCGAGGCATATTCAGTGATGGTGACGGCGGCGTCCTGCGGGCCGAGCGCCATGTCGGGCAGCGACACCGGCTTGGCGACGTCGGCGGCGGACTGTGCCTTTGCTTCAGGGATCATGGCGTCCGAGATGAACCGCAGCGGCGAGAGCCCGGCGAGCGCGGCCAGCCCGGTCAGCGACAGCATCGTGGTGAAGGCGCGGCGGGTGATGATCACGGTTGGCTCCCGAACTGGCGTTGTCGCGCCCAGGCGGTATCGCTGTTCCCGGGCGGCCTGTCGCTAGCTTGAAACGTCGCTTGAGGCAATGGCGAGGGACAAGAACGGGTCCAGAATAGCCAGGGAATGAGGCTCAATTTCGCTTGATGGCGGCCCCGAGCCGCGCCAGTGCCGTCTTCAATTCTTCATCTTCAATGTCCCCGAGCCGCTCGACCTCCTTGGCAACCGCCTTCGGGTCTGGCGGGCCGGGCCGTTTCCGGGTCCGGGGCCGCGATAGCGGAGCCTGACGGAAGGCCAGCTTGCCGACCGCGCTCCAGCCAAAGAAGCGGTTGACGCGTTCCAGGATGACGTCTGCGGAGTGCTGGATCTCCAGCGCCATCGGGCCCTCCACCCGCAGCACCAGCGTCGCCGGTTCCTGCGGCTGCCCCTCTACCGGGCGCGGCCATTGCATCTTGAGCGGCTCGGCGTGCGCCGCGATCTCCGGCCCGGCAATCTGCGCCCACCGCGTCACCAGCTCGCGCGCCGCAAAGCCCTGCTTGGCATACGCCTCGGCGAAAACGTCATTGAGCAGGATCCCGAGCGGCTTAGCGCTGATGGGGCCGGGCTTGGGAGGGAATTTGGACATGAGACCTTATAGCACTCCGGGGCGATCCACGAAGAAAGACGTGGATGCCCGCGACGGGCGCGGGCATGACGTGGAGAGATCGGCGTGACGCCGCTACAGTGGGAGCATGAGCTCCAAATCCGCCCTGAAGCCGAAATCGGAACCCAGCCCGGCGGAGACCTCGTCGCGCCCGATCGCACTTCTGCAATGGTACGACCGCCACCGACGCCGCCTGCCCTGGCGCGCGGCGCCCGGGGAGGCATCGGACCCTTATCGCGTCTGGCTCTCGGAGATCATGCTCCAGCAGACCACGGTGAAGGCGGTCGGGCCTTACTTCGAAAAATTCGTCGCGCGCTGGCCTGACGTCACGGCGCTGGGGAGCGCTTCGCAGGACGACGTGCTGCGAATGTGGGCCGGGCTCGGCTATTATTCGCGCGCACGAAATCTCTACGCCTGTGCGGTCGCCGTGACGCGGGAACATGGCGGCGTGTTTCCGGACACGGAGGAGGGGCTGCGGACACTGCCGGGCATTGGCCCTTATACAGCGGCCGCGATCGCAGCGATCGCCTTCGATCGCCGCACCATGCCGGTCGACGGCAATATCGAGCGCGTGGTGTCGCGCCTGTTCGCGGTGGAGGAGGGGCTGCCGCAGGCAAAGCCCTTGATCCAGCAGCTGGCGGCGACGCTTCTGGCCGACTCCCGCGCCGGCGACAGCGCGCAGGCCCTGATGGATCTCGGCGCCTCGATCTGCACGCCGAAGAAGCCGGCCTGCTCGCTGTGCCCGTTCACTGAGGATTGCACTGCGCGTGCGCAAGGCACGCAGGAAACGTTCCCGCGCAAGGCGCCGAAGAAGAGCGGCACGTTGCGCCGCGGCGCGGCCTTTGTGATCACGCGCGGCGACGAGCTGCTCGTCCGCTCAAGGCCCGAAAAGGGCCTGCTCGGCGGCATGACCGAGGTGCCGGGCTCCGACTGGCTCGCCGGCCAGGAGGATGCGACGGCGAAGCAGCAGGCGCCGGAGTTGACGGGGCTGTCGCGCTGGCAGCGCAAGGTGGGCGTCGTCACCCACGTCTTCACGCATTTTCCGCTGGAGCTCGTCGTCTACACGGCGAAGGCCGAGCCCCGCGCGCGCGCACCCGAGGGCATGCGCTGGGTGCCGATCGCAACCCTTGCCGGAGAGGCACTGCCGAACGTCATGCGCAAGGTGATCGCACACGCATTGGACCTTTCATCCAGGCCATTCTCCTGACAGCACGCTGGCAGCAGCGCCGCGCTATCAAAGCGCGACACGGAGGCTGCCAATGGTCCAGACCGCACTCGACAACTTTCCAAGGCCGCCCTGCGCCGAGCTGCTCGGATGGCGCCTGCTCGATGCCCGTCCCGAGGAAGGCTGGATCAAGCTGAGCTTCGAGGGCAAGCCGGAGTTTTGCAACCCGGCGGGCTTCATCCAGGGCGGCATGCTCTCGGCCATGCTCGACGACACCATGGGCCCGGCGGTGCTGGTGATGAGCGAAGGCCGGCTCTACACCACGACTATCAGCATGACCGTGAATTTCCTGGCGCCGGCAAGGCCCGGACCGATCATCGGCGAAGCGAAGGTGACGCAGCTCGGCAGGACGATCGCCTTCGTCGACGCCAAGCTGATGGCCGAGGACGGCACAGTGCTGGCAACGGCGAGTGCGAGCGAGCGGCTGCTGGAGGCGGCGAGGGTGGTGAAGTAAGGCGGGCACCCGTCTCTCGCTCCCTCGCCCCGTTCTTACGGGGAGAGGGTGGGGTGAGGGGCTTCTCTCAGCACGGGCGGTGGACGTGAGACCTGTACCCCCTCACCCGGATTGCATCTCCGATGCAATCCGACCTCGCCCCGCAAGCGGGGCGAGGTGAAGAGGAGTTCGCGGCTCGCTGAGTGGTTAACTCACCCGCTTCGCACCCGCGCTCACGATCGGCGGCTTCGCATTCAGCGCCTCGACCTGGAAACCCGCGACGCGCTTGTAGTTCGCCGCGATGTCTTCCAGCTCCTGCTGCGACAGCACGTCGGTGACGATCTCAAAGCCGTCGGGCGCGCGCTCCTCGACGAGCTGCATCACCTGTTCGGGGCCGTTCTTGCGGTTGAGCAGGACGAGGTCGGTGGTCGCCGGCCTGCGCTCGGCTTCATAGGCGAGCAGCGCGGCCTGCGTCGGGCCATGGGCCAGGATCTCGCGCGTGATGACGCGGGCATCGAGGATCGCCTGCGAGGCGCCGTTGGAGCCGATCGGATACATCGGATGCGCGGCGTCGCCCATCAGCGTGACCTTGCCGAAGGTCCATTGCGACACCGGATCGCGGTCGACCAACGGGTATTCATAAGCATGCGGGCAGTTCCGGATCAGGCCGGGCACATCGAGCCAGTCGAACTGCCAGCTCTCGAACCACGGCAAAAATTCTTCCAGCCGCGCGGTGCGGTTATAGTCCTCGCGCCGCCACTGATAGGTCGGCGGCATGTGGCGTTCGGCGACCCAGTTGATCAGATGGTTGCCCGATGAGTCCGGCTCTTTCGAGATCGGATAGCAGACGAACTTCAGGATCTCGTGGCCCGCCATGATCATGGTGCGGCCAGTGAGAAAGGCCTTCGATGGCGTGACGCCGCGCCAGAGGATGCGGCCGTTCCAGATCGGCGGACCTTCGTTCGGATAGAGCTTTTCTCGGGCGGCGGAATGGATGCCGTCGGCGGCGATCATGATTGCACCTTCGTAGGTACCTGCGGCCTTGCCGGTCGCCCGGTCGATGAAATCGGCGCGGACGCCGCTCGCGGTCTCGGTCCAGCCGGTCAGATGATGGCTGGTGAGGATGTTGTCGCGGCCGAGCCGCTCGACCGCCGTGTCGAGCAGCAGCTGCTGGAGCGTGCCGCGGTGGATCGAGAACTGCGGCCATTTGTAGCCGGCTTCCAGCCCGCGCGGCTCGCTCCAGATCGGCTTGCCATACTTGGAGAAATAGGCGAGCTCGGCCGTCCGCACGCCGCTGGCATCGAGCTTGTCCATCAGCCCGAGCTCGATCAGCTCGCGCACCGCATGCGGCAGCACGTTGATGCCGACGCCGAGCGGCCTCAGTTCCGCGACGCTCTCGAACACTTTTACGGGAACGCCGATCCCATGCAGGCTGAGCGCAAGCGTCAGCCCGCCGATGCCGCCACCGGCGATGAGTACCGTCATGACAACCCCCTCCAATTGCAGGCGTCTTGGCACAGGCGGGCGGCGGTGGGCAACTGCGAAGAGCGCAAGGCAAGAGAACGTCGTGCTATGGACCTTGCGGCCGACAACCGCTAATTTCCAATTTTCCATGAGGTCCGACATGCTCAAGCTCTACTACGCCACCGGCACCTGTGCGCTCGCCACCTACATGACCCTGGAGGAGGCCGGCGCCGACTACACGGCCGAACGGTTGAGCTTCAAGGACAACCAGCAGAACAGCCCGGACTATCTCGCGATCAATCCGAAGGGACGCGTGCCGGCGCTGGTGACCGATCGCGGCGTCCTCACCGAGACCCCGGCGATGCTGGCCTACATCGCGCAGACCTTCCCGAAGGCGAAGCTCGCCCCCCTCGACGATCCCTTCGACTTCGCGCAGGTGCAGTCGTTCAACTCCTATCTCTGCTCGACCGTGCACATCAACCATGCCCACAAGATGCGCGGCGCGCGCTGGGCGACGGAAGAGAGCTCGTTCGCCGACATGAAGGCGATGGTGCCGAAGACCATGGCCGCCTGCTTCAAGCTGATCGAGCAGAAGATGTTCAAGGGACCATGGGTAATGGGCGATCAGTTCACGATCTGCGATCCCTATCTCCACACGCTCTCGCACTGGCTCGAAGGCGACAGCGTTGACATCAACGCCACGCCGAGGATCGCCGACCACTTCAAGCGCATGTCGGACCGCCCGGCCGTGCGCAAGGTGATGGATGCGCAGAAGGCGTAACAATACGCCGGTCACATATTCCGCTGTCGTCCCGGGCAAGCGTAAGCGCAGACCCGGGACCCATACCGCGGAATCTATCGATCGCGATCGGTAGAAGTACCAAACGACCGGTCTTCGCCAAATCACGTCCTGTGGTTATGGATCCCGGATCAGCGCTCCGCTCTAGACAATGCTGCGTGTTGTCGGGAGCTGCGCTTGTCCGGGACGACACCGAGATTGCCGATGGTGCATCCTACGACCCTTTCTTCTCCAGCTCCCGCCCCGTCGCCAGCATCAGCCGCCGCAGCCAGATCGATCCCGGATCCATCTGTGCCCGCGTCGGATGGAACATGAACTGCTCGTCGATCCCCGGGTCGAGCGGCGGCGTCACCGCGACGAGGCCGAGTTGCTTCGACAACGCCGCGATCAGGCGGCGCGGCACGAAAGCGACGAGGTCGGTGCGCGCGGCGACGTGCAGCGCTTCGAGATAGCCCGACACCACCAGCGCAATGTGCCGCTCGATGCCCTTGGTGCGGAGCCAGGTGTCGATCAGATCCTCGCTGTTGCCGCGGATGATCACCCCGACATGGCGCGCGGCCAGGAACGCCTCGCGCCGCTTCAGCTTCGCGGCCATCGGATGGCCGCGTCGCACCGCCAGCGCGTCGCGGTCGGTGTAGAGCAATTGGCGGTGAAAGCCCTTGAAGGCGTTGCCGATCGAGATCACGAGGTCGATGGTGCGGGCGAACTCGGCGTGGAAGATCGCAGGTCCCCGCCATGGCACCACGTCGATGCGGACGTTGGGCGCAAGACGCGTCACCTTTTCCATCAGCGGCGGCATCAGCAGCTCGACCGCGAGATCCGGCATCATCAGGCGGAATGGCCGCTCGCTGCGCGCGGCGTCGAATTCCTCCGGCGCGAACAGCCCGCGCACCTGGTCCAGCGCCTGCGCCAGCGGTGCGCGCAGCGCCTGTGCCCGCGGCGTCAGCTCCATCCGCGCGCCGGTGCGCACCAGCAGCGGGTCGCCGAAGATGTCGCGCAAGCGTTGCAGCGCGTGGCTCGCGGCTGGCTGCGACAGGCCGATTCTCATGGCCGCGCGGCTGACATTGGCCTCGCGCAGCAGCGCGTCGAGCGCGGTCAATAGATTGAGGTCAAGCGAATTCAAATTCATGAGGTGAATAGATATCATATTCTCTATCGATTTGAAGAATTCCATTCGCGCGGCAATGTTCTCCGCGTTGCCACCAAACGGAGATGCCGCCATGAGCGCGAGCGCCAACAAGAAACTGATGCAGGACATTTTCGCCGCTGCCGCCAACCCCGATCCGGCGGCGCGCGACCGCGCCCTGTTCACCGCAAGCCTTGCCGACGACGCCAGATGGGTCGTGACCGGGCAATATTCCTGGTCCCGCACCTTCACGGGCAAGGAGTCGATCCTCAACGATCTGCACGGCTATGTGCGCACCCGCCTGCGCGACCGCACGCGCACAGTCGCTCATCGCTTCATTGCCGACGGCGACATCGTTGTGGTCGAGGCCAAGGGCGACAACGTCACGCCCGAGGGCGTGCGCTACGACAACGACTATTGCCTGGTGTTCCGGCTCGAGGACGGCAAGATCAAGGAGATCCGGGAATACTGCGACTCGGTCCTGACCGAGAAGGCGCTCGGCCCGTTTCCGCAAGCCGGTGTGAGGGCCGCGAGCTGAGCGGCTCGAACGACGTCGCGTCCACGGCGCGATCCCATCGGTCACGGCCGGGGCTTGCCGTGCGGGCCTGGCGGATGCTGATGGACATGATGCGGGTCCGGCGAGAGCAGGCCCGGGCCCGGTGTCACCTCGCCGCGATGACCGAACGGGAGCTTCAGTACTGCGGCATGACCCGGTCGGAGATTGCCTACGAGCTGAAGAAACCCGTTCGACGGAAATAGAACGACAGCGCGGGGCCGAAGTTCCTGGAGTCGGTCCACGCGGCCTGAGCTGAAAAGCAAAAGGCCACGCGCATCCGCGTGGCCTTGAAGCATGGTGTGGCGAGATCACGCCACCTTGGTCTGCATGTGCCTGAACATGTTGGCTCTCGCCTCGTCGTCCATCTCGGCCTTGAAGGTGAACTTGTCCTTCAGCGCGATCGCGCGGCCAGCTGCGGGGCGCGCCGAGATCTCGTCGACGAGCCGCTTCACGTTGGGGTAGCGCGCAAAGGCGTCGTCGCCGAGCTTGAACGGCACCATCCGCGCCCAGCCCCACAGCGCCATGTCGACGATCGAATAGGCATCGCCGACCATGTAGTTGCGGCCCTGGAGGTGACCATCGAGAATCTTGTAGTGACGGTCGGTCTCGTACTGGTAGCGGTTGTGGGCGTAATCGTGGCTCTGGTCCTTCGGCGCGAAATGCTTGAAGTGAACGGCCTGACCCGAATACGGCCCGACCCCGGTCGCCACGAACATCAGCCAGGACAGCAATTCGGCGCGGCTCGCCGGCAGGAATTTTCCGGTCTTCTCGGCGAGATAGAGCAGGATGGCATTCGAGTCGAACACGATCGTGCCGTTGTCGTCGATCGCCGGCACCTTGGCGTTCGGATTGATCTTCAGATAATCCGGCGTGAACTGCTCGCCCTTGCGGGTGTCGACCGCGATGGGCTCGAACGGCAGTCCGGACTCCTCGAGGAACAGCGCAACCTTGGTCGGGTTCGGCGATCCATTGAAGTAGAATTTGAGCATCAATCATCTCCACAGGTTGGTGGCCGAGAGCGAACGCAGCGTTGGAGCCGCAGGCGGTCTTCTCTTGCCTGAACCTGCTCGGAGAGGGCAACCGGCGAGTTTGCCGGGCGGTATCTGCGCGCCACGCAGATCAGCCGGCGTAACAAAGCCCGATCGCCGCCGTAATGACCATCGCCGCGCCGATCCCTTCCAGCCTCAGCCCGAGCTTGGCGGCGAGATGCATGTCGGAGGCCCGCGCGGCGCGCTCCGATCCGCGCGCATAACCGTGCACGATGACGTCATGATTGAAATTGTCATGCGCCTCGTTGCTGCTGGCGAGGCCGACACAGACCACCAGCACGCCAAACAGCGCGAGGCCGAAAAAGCCGAGCAGCGCGATCAGGAACATCGGAAACATGCCGATCAGGAAGATCGGCAGCAGCGGCACCAGCAGCAAAGTCTCGGACTGTCGTCGCATGGGCCCACCGGTGAGGACGGGGCTGATCGAGGGAATGTAGTTCCGGCCATTGCTTCATTCAAGGAGCCCGTAGGATGGGCAAAGGCGCGAAGCGCCGTGCCCACCAGCACTGCATCCCGAGAGGGATGGTGGGCACGCTGCGCTTTGCCCATCCTACGGGATCGGAGTGCTAGGCTACTCCGCCGCCATGCCTGCGCGGATCTCGGCGCGGAGCTCGTCGATCAGCTTGAGACCCTTCTTGGTCTCGACGTGCCAGAAGGTCCAGCCGTTGCAGGCCTGCGCGCCTTGCGCGACCGCGCCGATGCGGTGGATCGAGCCGACCTTGTCGCCGAACATGATGGCGCCGTCGGCGCGCACCAGCGCACCCAACTTCTTCTTGGCGTCGAACAGCTTCGTGCCGGGCATGATCATGCCGCGCTCGATCAGCTCGGAGAACGCGACGCGCGGGGCTTCGCGCGCCGTCATGAACGGGGCGAGGCTCTCTTCCGGCAGCGGCTCGACCTTGGCGATGCGCGCTTCCGCCGCCTTGGCATACGTCTTGTCCCGCTCGAAGCCGATATAGGAGCGGCCGAGGCGCTTGGCGACGGCGCCGGTGGTGCCGGTGCCGTTGAAGGGATCGATCACGAGATCGCCGGGCTTGGACGAGGACAGCAGCACGCGCGCGAGCAGGCCTTCCGGCTTCTGCGTCGGATGCACTTTCTTGCCGTCGGCGCCCTTGAGGCGCTCCTCGCCGGTGCAGAGCGGGATCAGCCAGTCGGAGCGCGCCTGCACGTCCTCGTTGGCCGCCTTCAGCGCCTCGTAGTTGAAGGTGTAGCCCTTGGCTTTTTCGTCGCGCGCGGCCCAGATCATGGTCTCGTGCGCGTTGGTGAAGCGGCGGCCGCGGAAGTTCGGCATCGGGTTCGACTTGCGCCAGACGATGTCGTTCAGCAGCCAGAAGCCGAGGTCCTGCATGATCGCGCCGACCCGGAAGATGTTGTGATACGAGCCGATCACCCAGATCGTCGCCGAGGGTTTCATCGCGCGGCGGGCGGCCAGCAGCCAGGCGCGGGTGAAATCGTCGTAGGCGGAAAACGAATCGAACTTGTCCCAGTCGTCGTTGACGGCATCGACATGGGATTCGTCGGGGCGCTTGAGATCGCCCTTGAGCTGGAGGTTGTAGGGCGGATCTGCGAACACCAGATCGACGCTGCCGGCCTGAAGCTTCGACATCTCGGCGACGCAATCGCCGAGAATGATACGATGCGAAGGGGACTCAAAATTTGTGCGGGGCGCCCTTGCAGACGCCCCGCGACGCGACTCTACCATGACTCAAGAACTCTGACTCAGGCGACGCTGTCGGCGACGCGGGACCAAACAACCGACTGGCCGCTACATTGCAGCGGCAAAGTAAAAAACGACTTAACCCGCTACTTTTCCAAGCAAGCCTCGCATCGCCCGTCGCGCGCGTCGTGGTGCGCGCAATCGCTGTGTTTTACGGTATATTTCGCATTCGTCCGCGGCGCGGCGGCCGTTGCGGCGGCAAATGTCTCTCGGAAAAAATTGCACGCGGACGGAAAAAATTGCTGGCACGGGCGCGCTGTCGCCCTAGGCAATTTTTGCCGAGCGGGATATTGATTAACGCAATGGAAATTTTACCTGTGTGGCGCGTTGGAGTTTGGCGCTCTTGCGCGCCGACGAGCTAAAGCCGACACACTGAATCGGGACGTTGAGGGAAAGCCGCCATGCGCTACGATGATTTCCGCCGCAGCGACGACATCGAGGATCGTCGCGACGACGGCGGCGGCGGGTTTGGCGGTGGAGGCGGCGGGTTCGGCCTGCCGATGGGCGGCGGCGGGCTCGGCATCGGCACCATCATCGTGCTCGGCCTGATCGGCTACGCTTTCGGCATCGATCCGCGCATCCTGATCGGCGGCGCCGAGATTCTCTCCGGCGGCGGCGCTCCGAGCTACCACACTGAGCGTCAGGCGTCCTCGGGCAAGCGCGGCGCGCCGGCCGACGAGATGGGCAGTATGATCTCCGGCATCCTCGGCGAGATCGACGATCGCTGGAGCGAGATTTTTCAGGCCAGCGGGCAGTCCTACACCGGTCCGAAGATCGTGCTGTTCCGCAACGCCACCAATGGCGGCCGCTGCGGCATGGCGCAGTCGGCGATGGGGCCGTTCTATTGCCCGCCGGATCGCACCATCTTTCTCGACACCTCGTTCTTCCGCGAGGTCGAGACGCGCTTCCGCGGCTGCTCCGGCAAGTCGGCGTGCAACTTCACCACCGCCTACATCATCGCGCATGAGGCCGGCCATCACATCCAGAACCTGCTCGGCATCATTCCGCGCGTGACGCGGCTGCAGCAGCAGGCCGGCAGCAAGGCCGAGGCCAACGCGCTCCAGGTCAAGGTGGAGCTGCAGGCCGACTGTCTGTCCGGCGTCTGGGTCAACCGCGAGGCCAAGAAGCGTCCGAACTTCCTCGAACCCGGCGACATCGACGCCGCACTGACCACGGCAAGCGCGATCGGCGACGACACGCTGCAGCGCCAGGCCACCGGACGCGTCGTGCCCGATTCCTTCACCCACGGCTCGGCCGCGCAGCGCAAGCAATGGTTCATGACCGGCTACCAGCAGGGCACGGTCCAGGCCTGCAACACGTTCGGGGCCGGAGCATTGTAAAGAAGGTCTCGTGCCCCGGACGCGGCGCAGCGCTTCTCTAGCGGTGCGCTGCAGAGCCGGGCCCACATTGCCGGTGGCTCTGAGGTCTCATAAGCATGGGTCCCGGCTCTGCGATGCATCGCTCACGCGCTGCATCGTGTCCAGGACACGAGAGGAAAAAGCAATGGCCTCGATCGACGAAACCAAACAGTTCATCCCGCTCAACATCGCGGTGCTTACCGTCTCCGACACGCGCGCCCTCGCCGATGACAAATCGGGCCAGACGCTCGCCGACCGCCTCACCTCAGCCGGTCATCATCTCGCCGCGCGCGAGATCGTCACCGACGACGTCGAAGCGATCCGCGCCGTGATCCGCCGCTGGATCGCGGATCGTGACATCGACGTCGTCATCACCACCGGCGGCACCGGTTTTACCGGGCGCGACGTCACGCCGGAAGCGATCGAGCCGCTGTTCGAGAAACGCATGGACGGTTTTTCGATCGCGTTTCACATGCTGAGCCACGCCAAGATCGGCACATCGACGATCCAGAGCCGCGCCACTGCCGGCGTTGCGGGGGCGACCTACATCTTCTGCCTGCCGGGCTCGCCCGGCGCCTGCCGCGACGGCTGGGACGGCATCCTCGCAAGCCAGCTCGACTACCGCACGCGTCCGTGCAATTTCGTCGAGATCATGCCAAGGCTGGACGAGCATCTGCGCAGGCCGAAGGCGCAGGGCGCGACGGTGTAGGCGCGGACGTTGGTGCCTTCTTCCTTCTCCCCTTGCCGGAGAAGGTGGCGCGAAGGCGGTTCTATCGGCGTACGCCAGTGTCGGTTGGAGCATACCCCTCGCCCAAGTGAGCCCGTATCTGCCAGCGCAGATGCCCTCTCCCGCAAGGGGCGAGGGCACATTCATGCGCATCCCGCTCGTGGCCAAACAATCAGAGGTCCAGCTCCCAGGTCTCCCCGACCAGATCGGCACCGAAGCTATGGTGCTTCTCCGCCTTCACGAGCTTGAAGCCTGCACTTTGATAGATGCCGCGCGCGGCGACCAGGATGCTCTGGGTCCACAGCGTCATCCTCTTGTAGCCTCGCTCGCGGGCGCCCTGGATGCATTGCTCGACCAGTGCGCGGCCGACACCGAGCCCGCGCGCTTTCTTCTCCACCTGCAACAGGCGCAACTTGGCGATTTCGTCCGTGGCCTTGACCAGGAAGATCGAGCCGACCGGCTCGCCATCGACTTCGGCGATCCAGCAGTGCTCGCGCGCGGGGTCGTAATTCTTGATGAACTGCGCGCAAATCTCGGCGACCAGCGCCTCGTAGCTGATGTCCCAGCCATAGTCCGCGGCGTAGGCGGCGCCCTGCCGCGAGATGACCCAACCCATGTCACCGACGCGATGGCTGCGCAGCATGAAGGAGGCGGGCTGGGTCCGGCGTTGCTCCAGCACGGCCTCGATCGTCGCCATGGCCTGCGTGAGCCGCCCCGCATCTCCGGGCGAAAGCTGCGCCAGCATGGCGGCGACCTCGTTTTGCGAGGCGAGGTTCAGCTTGGCGAAGGCCTGGCGGCCCTTGGCGGTGAGGCTGAGCTGGTATTGCCTGCGATCCGCGGGCAGGGGTTTTCGCGTGATCAGCCCCTTTTCGTCAAAACTCTGGACGATGCGGCTGAGATAGCCGGGATCGAGCCCAAGCTCGTTGCCGATCTCCTTGGCTGCAAGGTCGTTGCGCTGCGC
Organism: Bradyrhizobium diazoefficiens; assembly: GCF_016616235.1. Lineage (NCBI taxonomy): Bacteria > Pseudomonadati > Pseudomonadota > Alphaproteobacteria > Hyphomicrobiales > Nitrobacteraceae > Bradyrhizobium > Bradyrhizobium diazoefficiens. The sequence goes on along the minus strand of NZ_CP067100.1, from coordinate 6,094,931 downwards.
GAGCTCATAGAGCACGCGGGCCTCGCTGAGCGAGAACGGGCTCTTGCCAAGGTGCTGGTCGAGCACGCCGAGCTTGCGGGTATAGAAGCGGTTGAAGGCGCGGACTGCCGCGATCTGGTCGTCGGGAGCGTCAAGTGACATCGGGACACCTCAATAATTGCCATTGTCAAATAATTGTTTGACTTTGGCAAGTATTTGGTGGCCTCAGCCGACCATGACGATCCGGCTGCGCAGCATGGTGCGGGACGAGCGGCCGAGCCGCCGCAGCAGCCGCGCCTCGGAACGGCGGGCCTCGGGCGGATAGCCGCCGATCCGGTCGTAATGATCACGCGCGATCAAAAGTCCCTGATCGCCGAGCGGGCCGACCAGCTTGCGCGCGACGGCCCGAAACATGTCGCGCAGGCCGGTATCGGCGTAAGGTGAACGGGCATAACGAAACACCGCTGCACGATCTCGTCCGCTGGTCGAGACGGCCTCGATGAATTGCGCGGTCTCCTCGATCCAGCCGGTTTCCAGCACCGCACCGGCGGGCAGGAACATCAGCCAGGGCGAGCGGGCCCGGAGCGCGCCGGCGGCGAGCGCCGCGCCCTGCGAGGAGCCCTCGAAGCCGATGAAACGGCAGCCTGCGACGTCGGCAACGCGCTCGATGACGCCGTTGCGGGTGCCGTCGACCAGCAGCACTTCGCGGATGATGCCGGCGGCGGCACCCGGTACCAGCGCGGCCAGAGTTGCGACGGCCGTCTGCTCGACGCCTTCAGTCGGAATGATGACGCTCAGCATGATTGAGGCTTCGATGTCCGCAATTCGGGAGAAGCGTAGCTTGTTATGATGTTGTCATAAACATGCGACCTCGCCGAGTGCAACTTTTTGGCGGCTCTTTGGTAGCCAATGGTAAACCACGGAGCGCCTATGGCATGCGAATGTGTCGCGTGCGGGATGGCCCAATTGCCAAATGTTTCGGCGAATCTCGCTTGCGAGGGCTTCAAACGGGGCTCTTTCCGCCGGTATGATCGAGGCGAGGGCGCACAGAGCGAGATGGTCCAGTGAACGCCGATCAACTTTCCGTTGGCACCCCGCCAACTTTGCCGAAGCAGGACGCCGCGGCGACCTTGCGGATCCGCGCGCTGATGTTGGGCGACCGCATCAACGCCTCCAGCCTCGAGATCGGTACTCTGGTGTCATCGACGCCGGCCGCCTTTCGCGTTCATGCCGGCCTTGCCGTGATCTTCCGCTACGGCGTCGTGGTGCTGATCGGTCTGTTGCCGTCGGAAGAGAAGGTGCTGATCGACAGCCTCAACTCCCGCGTCATCGGCCCGTTCAGCCCCCATGAGGAAGAGACCGCGCAGGCCCAGCTCTGCAAGGACGAAAACGCCGAGGTGATCCAGCCGGGCGGGCCGATCTGTCTCGCAAAATTCTCCGACGACCGGCTGCTGCTGATTGCGGACGCACTTGCCAAGAGCACGTCGCTGGCGCGCGACGAGCGGCGCGTTGCGGCGGTGTTCGACGTGATCGAGCCCTTCGCGCGCAAGCTCGCCGAGCAGGGCCGCACGCCACCCCAGCGCAAGGGCATGCTGCAACTGATCGGCAATGCGCTTCTGGTGCAGCAGCGCGTCGCCGGCCGCGTCGCGGTGGCCGACAAGCCGGATGTGCTCTGGGAAAAGCCCGAGCTCGACCGGCTCTACGCCCGTCTCGAGGATGAGTACGAATTGAAGGAGCGCCTGGACACGCTCGAGCGCAAGCTCACCGCGGTGTCGGAAACCGCCAACGCGCTGACCGACATCATCGACACCCAGCGCTCGCTGCGTCTGGAAATTGCGGTGGTGGTGCTGATCGTGATCGAGGTCGCGATCGGGTGTTTTCAGATATTGGCCGGCATCCACTAGAGAAGGTAAGTTTTGGTTCGCCACAACGCGCCGCGAGCGAGATGCGCATGACTGTGCCCTCGCCCCTTGTCGGAGAGGGCAGCACCGCTGGTGGATGCGGGCTCACTGGGGTGAGGGGTCTGTCTCCTCATCCTCTCACGCACATGTGCGCCCGGACAAAACCCCTCATCCGGCGCCATAGCCGAAGCTTCGCTGCGGCGTTCTTAAGAACGGCGGCCGAAGGCCGGCTATGCCACCTTCTCCCACAAGGCGGAAGGGAAGTCAGGGCCGATCGTTCTTCCAGACCTCAAGCTCCCATTCCTAACAGCGCGGCGCAATGTCGTGCGATCGTGAGTTCTTCGTTAGTCGGAATGACGAACACATCTACGGTGCTGTCGCTGCCGCTGATCCGCTCGCGCATCGCATCATTCGCCGCCGCATCGATGCGCACGCCGAGCCAGCCAAGCCGTTCGCCGATCGCGCTGCGGATTTCCTTAGCATGCTCGCCGATGCCGCCGGTGAACACCAGACATTCTAGCCCGCCGAGTGTGGTCGCCATCATCGCGACCTGCTGCGCCGCACGAAGCGTGAAGAGATCCACCGCCTCCCGCGCGGTCGCCTCGCGGCTCGCGAGCAGCGTGCGCATGTCGGCGGAGATGCCGGAGACGCCGAGCAGGCCCGACTGATGATAGAGCAAGTGCTGGACGTCTTCGGCCGACATGTTCTCGTGTTGCAGCAGATAGAGCAGCACGCCGGGATCGAGCGTGCCGCAACGCGTGCCCATCACGAGGCCATCGAGCGGCGTCAGCCCCATCGTGGTATCGATGCTGCGACCGTCGCGAAGTGCGCACAGGCTGGCGCCGTTGCCGAGATGCGCGACGACGGTGCGCCTGGCCGCAAGCTCCGGCGCGATTTCAGCAAGGCGCCGCCCGACATATTCGAACGAGAGGCCGTGAAACCCGTAGCGGCGGATACCACGCTCGTCATAGCGTCGCGGGATCGCAAAACGGCTGGCTGGTGGCGCCATGCTGTGATGGAAGGCGGTATCGAAACAGGCGATCTGCGTGAGGTCAGGCCTGATCGCCGCGATGGTGCGGACCGGCTCCAGGCACCGCGGCTGATGCAGCGGTGCCAGCGGGCTCAATGCCTCCAGCCTTGCATAGACATCATCCGTCAGTTCGACCGGGCCGGAATAATCCGGTCCGCCATGGACGATGCGGTGACCGGCGGCGCGCAAGCGATGGCCGCCAAACCGGTCCTCGACGAACCCGAGCACATCGCTGAACAGGTGACCGCTGTCCGCATCGGACACTTCCCGGTGCGTCTCGAACAGATTTTCGCCGGCGGGGCTCTTCATCACGAGCCGCGGCTTTGCCTCGTGCTCGTCGAGCAGGCCCTTGCAAAGAAGGGTGGGCTCGGCCGCGGAGATATCGAACAGGCCGAACTTGATGCTCGACGAGCCCGAATTGAGGACGAGGACTGCCTCCGACATGGCGGCCTCAGTCGCCGGCTTCGGCTGGCGTGTTACCGCCAGCGCTGTTCTGCCAGACCCACTTTTGAATCTCCGGCATGTCCTCGCCGTGCTCGCGCACGTAACGCGAATGCTCGATCAGCTTGTCGCGAAACTGCTGCTTGACCTGTGCGGCTCTGGTCGCAAGCCCCGGCACGCGCTCGATCGCCTCGATCGCGAGGTGATAGCGGTCGAGCCCGTTGAGCACGACCATGTCGAACGGCGTCGTCGTGGTACCTTCCTCGGCAAAGCCGCGCACATGCATGCCGGCATGGTTGGTGCGGTTATAGGTGAGCCGGTGGATGAGGTAGGGATAGCCGTGATAGGCGAAGATGACCGGCTTGTCGCGCGTGAACAGGCTGTCGAAATCGCGGCCGGAGAGCCCGTGCGGATGCTGTTCGTTCGGCTGCAGCGTCATGAGGTCGACGACGTTGACGACACGGATCTTCAAGTCCGGCAGCGCCTTGCGCAGCAGGTCGACGGCGGCGAGCGTCTCCAGGGTCGGCACGTCGCCGGCGCAGGCCATCACCACGTCGGGCTCGCCGTCCCCGGCGTCGTTGCTGGCCCAGGTCCAGATGCCGATGCCGGCATCGCAATGCGTCGCCGCCTCCTGCATCGACAGCCATTGCGGCGCCGGCTGCTTGCCAGCCACGATGACATTGATGCGATTGTAAGTGCGCAGGCAGTGATCGGCGATCCACAGCAGCGTGTTGGCATCCGGCGGGAAATAGATGCGGACGATGTCGGCTTTCTTGTTGGCGACGAGATCGACGAAGCCCGGGTCCTGATGGCTGAAGCCGTTATGGTCCTGGCGCCAGACGTGCGAGGTCAGGAGATAATTGAGCGAGGCGATCGGCCGCCGCCACGGCAGGTCGCGCGTGACCTTCAGCCATTTGGCGTGCTGGTTGAACATGGAATCCACTATGTGGATGAAGGCCTCGTAGCAGGAGAAGAAGCCGTGCCGTCCGGTGAGCAGATAGCCCTCGAGCCAGCCCTGGCAGAGATGCTCGCTCAGCACCTCCATGACACGGCCGTCTTCGGCAAGATGCACGTCGTAAGGTCTTGTCGGCTCCATCCAGACGCGCTCGGTCGCTTCGAACACCGCATCCAGCCGGTTTGATGCGGTCTCGTCCGGGCCCATGATGCGGAAATTGCGCTCCTGCGCGTTGAGCCGGATGACGTCGCGCAGAAATTTGCCGAGCTCGCGCGTTGCTTCGCCGGCAACGGAACCTGGCTGCGGTACGTCCACCGCGAAGTTGCGGAAGTCCGGCAGCTCGAGCTCCTTCTTGAGGAGGCCGCCATTGGCGTGCGGATTGGCGCCCATGCGCCTGTTGCCTTCGGGCGCGAGCGCCTGAAGCTCGGAGATGAGTGCGCCGCTCGCATCGAACAGCTTTTCCGGTTCGTAGCTGCGCATCCACTCTTCGAGCAGTCTCAGATGCGCCGGGTTCTCGCGGCAGTTCGCAACGGGAACCTGATGTGCGCGCCAGAAACCTTCGACCTTCTTGCCGTCGACCTCCTTCGGGCCGGTCCAGCCCTTCGGGCTTCGCAGCACGATCATCGGCCAGCGCGGCCGCTCAACTGCCTTGCGGTCCTCGCGGGCGTGCTGCTGGATCGAGCGGATGCTGGCGAGCGCGACGTCGAGCGCGTCCGCCATGGCCTGGTGCATCAATTTGGGCTGGTCGCCCTCGACGAATAGCGGCTCGTGGCCGAATCCGCGAAAGAGATCGCGGATCTCGCTGTCGCCCATCCGGCCGAGCACGGTCGGGTTGGCGATCTTGTAGCCGTTGAGATGCAGGATTGGCAGCACCGCGCCGTCATGGGCGGGGTTGAGGAACTTGTTGGAGTGCCAGGAGGCCGCGAGAGGACCGGTCTCGGCCTCGCCGTCGCCGACCACGCAAGCGGCGATCAGATCGGGGTTGTCGAACGCCGCGCCATAGGCATGCACCAGGGCGTAGCCGAGCTCGCCGCCTTCGTGGATCGAGCCCGGCGTTTCCGGCGCCGCATGGCTCGGAATGCCGCCGGGGAAGGAGAACTGCCGGAACAGTTTCCGCAATCCGTCCACATCGCGCGCGATATCAGGATAGATCTCGCTGTAGCTGCCTTCGAGATAGGTGTTGGCGACCATGCCCGGGCCGCCATGGCCGGGACCACAGATGTAAATGACATCTAGGTCCAGCGCGCGGATGACGCGGTTGAGATGGGCGTAGATGAAGTTCAGGCCTGGCGTCGTGCCCCAATGGCCGAGCAAACGCGGCTTGATGTGCTCGGGCCGCAGCGGCTCGCGCAGCAGCGGATTGTCGAGCAGGTAGATTTGCCCGACGGAGAGATAGTTTGCGGCGCGCCAGTAGCGATCGAGCAGGGCGAGGTCGCCGGCTGCGACGGCCGATTGTTGTCGATTTGTCATGATGTGCCGACCCTTCACGCAAGGATCGTCACCAACCCTGCTCTGGCGCGATCGATCCCTCAGTGCCACCAAACGAAATCGCGAAATTGGTGATGTTGCGGGAGGTCAGGGACCGGTGCGCAAAGTTTCGGCAGCTCTACTGTGCATGGGGTTGTTTTCACGTTTTCGGTTTGCGTTCTTGATTTGTTCTTGTGTCGTGCTATCTTGGCTGCATGAGTCCAGCAGCATCCTCTCATGCTCTCAAGCACCCGCCGGTCAAGGCGCTCTCCGAGCCGGCGGGTGCGGACTCTGATTTTCCCTCCGATTTTCCAGAACTCGGCGTCGCCATCGACCGCGCACGCAGGCGAGGGCGGGGCGCCCAATCCAATGCCAGCGGCCGTTATGAGGCCGAGGCCCGCGTCGCCTTCGACGATGGCTGGCAGAGCCTGGAAGAGCTGCCGCCGTTCAAGACCAGTGTGGCGGTCGACACCTCCCGCAAGGTGATCACCCGCAACGACTCCCCCGATATCGGCTTCGACCGCTCGATCAATCCCTATCGCGGCTGCGAGCATGGCTGCGTCTATTGCTTCGCGCGGCCCACCCATGCCTATCTCGGCCTGTCGCCGGGGCTCGACTTCGAGTCAAAGCTGTTCGTGAAGCCCGAGGCGCCGTCGCTGCTGGAGAAGGAGCTCGCCGCAGCAAATTACGAGCCGCGGATGATCGCGATCGGCACCAACACCGATCCCTATCAGCCGATCGAGCGCGAGCGGAAGATCATGCGCGGCATTCTCGAGGTGCTGGAGCGCGCGGGTCATCCCGTCGGCATCGTCACCAAGTCGGCGCTGGTCGTGCGCGACATCGACATTCTCGCGCGCATGGCCAAGCGCAACCTCGCCAAGGTCGCGATCTCGGTGACCTCGCTCGATCCGAAGCTGGCGCGCACCATGGAGCCGCGCGCATCGACGCCGCCGAAGCGGCTGGAGGCGCTGAAGCAGCTTTCGGAGGCCGGCATTCCGACCACCGTGATGGTCGCGCCCGTGATCCCCGCGCTGAACGATTCCGAGATCGAGCGCATTTTGGATGCCGCCGCCCATGCCGGCGTCAAGGAAGCCTCCTATGTGCTGCTGCGGCTGCCGCTGGAGGTGCGCGATCTCTTCCGCGAGTGGCTGATGGCCAACTATCCGGACCGCTATCGCCACGTCTTCACGCTGATCCGCGACATGCGCGGCGGCCGCGACTACGACGCGAAATGGGGCGAGCGGATGAAGGGCACGGGCCCGATGGCCTGGACCATCGGCCGCCGCTTCGAGATCGCCTGCGACAGGCTCGGCCTCAACAAGCGCCGCTCCAAACTGACCACGGATCACTTCGCAAGGCCGAAGCGGAACGGCGATCAGTTGAGCTTGTTCTGAGCGGGAGATGGAAGAGGCGTCGCATGAACAAGGAATTGCCGGCTCCGGTGCCGCGGCTCACCGTCATCACGCTGGGCGTCAGCGACATCAGCGCCAGCATCGCTTTTTACGACGCGCTCGGTTTCCCGCGCCGGCTGAAGGCAACCGGCGAGGCCGTCGCGTTCTACGATACGGGAGGTCCGGTGCTCGCGCTGTATCCCTGGGATCAGCTCGCAGCCGACGCCGAGTTGCCTGACGATCCGAGGCCCTCGACCTTCCGCGGCATCACGCTCGCCTGGAACTGCCGGACACGCGAGGAGGTCGATTCGGTGCTGGCCTTCGCGCTCGGCAAGGGCGCCAAGCTGCTGAAAGCAGCGCACGAGACGGAATACGGCGGCTATTCCGGCTATTTCGCCGATCCCGACGGCCACCCCTGGGAAGTCGTGGTCGCACCCGGCATCGCGGTCGGCGAGGACCGGCGGGTGCATCTGGCGGAGTAGGGCCGGTCTGAATAACGGGAATTGCGCTGGGTTCCCGGTTGCGCTGGCCAAATCGCGTGCGCACGATCCCGGGCATGATTCGGGACAAGTCCGCCAACAAGCCGGCCAAGGCTGCGCCAAAGAAGGACGCTGCGATCAAGGCTGCGCCTGCCAAAGCATCGGTGGCCAAGGCTGCGAAGGCTCCTGCCGGCAAGAAAGGCATCATCGCCATCGCGCCGCCGAGCTTCCGCCGCGAGCGCGCGCTGATCAAGCGCGGGGTCTGGCCGGTCGCGGGCTGCGACGAAGCCGGCCGCGGGCCGCTGGCCGGTCCCGTGGTGGCGGCCGCGGTGATTCTCGATCCCGACCGCATTCCGCGCGGCATCGACGATTCCAAGCGCCTGACCGCCGAGGAGCGCGAAAAACTATTCGACAAGATCTGCGCCACCGCGCAGGTCTCGGTCGTCGTCGCCTCGCGCGAGCGCATCGACCGCGACAACATCCTGCGCGCCTCGCTCTGGGCGCTGAAGCGCGCCGTGATGGCGCTGCCTGAGGCGCCCCGCCACGTCTTCGTCGACGGCCGCGACCGCCTCGACACGGCCTGCGACTGCGAAGCCGTGATCGGCGGCGACGGCATCGTGCTGTCGATCGCAGCGGCCTCCATCGTCGCCAAGGTGACGCGCGACCGGCTGATGTGCGCGCTGGCGCAGGACTGCCCCGGCTACGGCTTCGAGCAGCACAAGGGCTATGCCGTCCCCGAGCATCTCGACGCGCTCGACCGCCTCGGTCCCAGCGTCCACCACCGCAGCTTCTTCGCCCCCGTCGCGGCGGCGCGGGCCAAGCACATGCCCTGGACGGTCGAGCCGGTGCAGGACCTGTTCTCCGTGAGCGACGCCGAACTCCAGGTGGAAGCCGCCGTTGAAATCGATGCTTCAGCGGGCCTTTAGAGCACACGGTCGTTGCCACGGCGCATAGCGCCCATTATCAAAACACACGTGAGCGAATAGGGCCGGCTGGACGGGTTGGCTGCATCTGTCGGACGTTGCATGCGGTTTACCTCCCTGGTCATCGAGCTCATTCGCGCCCGGCCGCGGCTGATCGTATGGATCGCCGTGCTGCTCCAGGCTTTGATGTGGCTGTTCGTGGCGCTGGCGTTCTACCGCAGCCCGCCCGGCAGCCTTGCGACGCTGCTGGCGTTCGGCCGCGAATATCAGGTCGGGACGGATCTCGGCCCGCCGCTGCCGGTCTGGCTCGCCGACATCGCCTATCGCGCCGCCGGCGGCCACATGGTCGGCGTCTATGTGCTGGCCGAGCTGTGCGAGATCGCGACCTTCATCGCGCTCTATCATCTCTCCCGCGCCGTGGTCGGCTCGCAGCAGGCGGTGCTCGCCGTGCTCCTGACCATGACGGTGCTGGCGTTCTCCTCGCCCGCGCTCGATTTCGGCGCGCTGGTGCTGGCGCGCCCGCTCTGGGCGCTGCTGCTGCTGCATTCCTGGCAGATCATCGGCCAGCGCCGTGGCAATGCCTGGTTCGCCTGGTCGATCGAGGCCGGCCTGTTGCTGCTGACGACGCCTGCGGCGGTTTTCCTGCTGCTGCTGCTCATCATCTTCGCGGTCTCGACCGCCGGCGGCCGCCGCACCTTGCGCGCGCTGGATCCCTTGTTCGCGCTGATCGTCGTCGCGGTGCTGGCGCTGCCCTATGCGGTCTGGCTGATGCGCGCCGAGACGCTTGTGTTGCCGGCGTTGCCTGAGATCGCGGAGCTGAATGCCCGCGCCCTCCACGCGGCCTGGCTGCTCGGCGGGCTGGTGCTCGGAGCCGCGGCGATCCCGGCGCTGACCTTCCTCAATACAGGCCTGTTCGTCGCCAAGGGCGAGGAGGCGCCGATCATCTACCGCCCGCCGGTGGCCCCGCTCGCGCGCAACTACGTCTATTTCTTCGCGCTCGCGCCGGCGCTCGGTGCGGTGCTGATCTCCGGCGTGCTCGGGCTCGATGCCGTCGTCGGCGGGCCCGGCGTCGTGCTGGTGATGTCCGGGCTTGCCGTGGTGGTCGCGGCCGGCGATCTCATCGCACTGCGCCGCGCGCGCATGCTGCGGATGGTGTGGGCCGCCGCCGTCGTGGCGCCCGCCGCCGGCGTCGTGCTCGCGGTGCTGTTCCTGCCCTGGACCGGCGCCAATGAGATCGCGACCTCGATGCCGGCACGCGAGATATCGGATTTCTTCGACGAAAGCTTTGCCCGCCGCACCAATCATCGCCTGCGCGCGGTCGCCGGCGAGACCCAGCTTGCCAGCCTGATCACGCTGCATTCCGGCCGGCCGCATCTGTTCATCGACGCGCAGCCTTCGCGCACCCCGTGGATGAGCCAGGCCAAGTTCAGCGAGACCGGCGGCGTCGTGGTCTGGCGTGCCTCCGATACCGCCGGCACCCCGCCGCCGGAAATCCTGGCGCGCTTCCCCGGCATCGTGCCGGAAGTGCCGCGCGCCTTCGAATGGCTGGTCAATGGTCGACAGGGACTATTGCGGATCGGCTGGGCGATCGTGCGGCCGAAGGGGACGTAAGTCAGTGTCATTCCGGGGCGCGGCGAAGCGGCGAGCCCGGAATCCATTCATCCACCAACTCTGTCGCTCGATGGATTCCGGGCTCTCGCTTCGCGAGCCCCGGAATGACGGCGTGGGTGTAGTTACACCGCCGCTTCCGCCAGCACCTTCGCGATCGCGCGCAGATCCTGCCAGGCCAGCCGCTTGTATGACGGCGAGCGCAAGAGATACGCCGGATGGAATGTCGGCAGCGCGCGGATGGTGCGCTGGCCGGTCTCGTACTCGAACCAGCGTCCGCGCGTGCGCATGATGCCTTCGCGCGTTCCGAGCAGCGTCTGCGTCGAGGGATTGCCGAGCGTCACCAGCACGTCGGGATTGACCAGCTCGATCTGGCGCTGGATGAAGGGCAGGCAGATCTGCGTCTCCTGCGGCGTCGGCGTGCGGTTGCCGGGCGGCCGCCACGGAATGACGTTGGCAATGTAGGCGGTGGTGCGGTTGAGCCCGATCGCCCCGATCATGAGGTCGAGCAGCTTGCCGCTGCGCCCGACGAAGGGCAGCCCCTCGATGTCCTCGTCGCGGCCCGGGGCCTCGCCGACGAACATGATGCGCGCCTGCGGATTGCCGTCGGCGAACACCAGGCGCGTCGCCGTGTGCTTCAGCGCGCAGCCCTCGAAGCCCTGCATCAATTCGCGCAGTGCCTCCAGCGTTGGCGCAGTGCGCGCCGCTTCGCGCGCCGAAGCAATGGCGACGTCTGGTGCGGGCGCAGCTTCGCCGCGCATCACCGTCGGCGCGGCGACAGGCCGCGGCGCCTCGACTGGAGGTGCCGCGCGCGGGGGCGGCGGCAGGGTATCCAATTCCGCCAGGCGGTCGATCGGTTCCTCCGCGAGCGCGCAGTCGACACCGGCCTCCAGATAGAAGGCGAGCAGCTCTCGGACGGTGGGTGCGGGCTCAGGGATCATTGGGAAAGTCAGACTATTAGTTCATCTTAAGGCGCCTTGCATCCCAGCGGAACGCATTTCCGTGGTTGTCCTACCCGGAAAAATCGGAAACAAGGGAGCGCAAATGACAAGGAACCGTCTCAAGGGCTGAGATCAGATGAGCACCGAAGAACTTCCCCCGCGCGAATCCATGGAATTCGACGTCGTCATCGTCGGCGCCGGCCCCTCGGGCCTGGCCGCGGCGATCCGGCTGAAGCAGCTCAACGCCGATCTCAATGTCGTCATCGTCGAGAAGGGCTCCGAGGTCGGCGCGCATATTCTGTCCGGTGCGGTGATCGATCCGATCTCGCTCGACAAGCTGATCCCCGATTGGCGCGAGGATCCCGACTGTCCGCTGAAGACCCAGGTCAAGGACGACCACTTCTACTGGATGTTCGGCGACAACCGCATCAAGCTGCCAAACTTCGCGATGCCGCCGTTGATGGACAATCATCATTGCTACATCGGCTCGCTCGGCAACGTCTGCCGCTGGCTGGCGCCGAAGGCGGAAGCGCTCGGCGTCGAAATCTATCCGGGCTTTGCCGCGACCGAGGTGCTCTATGACGACAACGGGGCGGTGAAGGGCATCGCGACCGGCGACATGGGTATCGCCAAGGACGGCACGCATAAGGATTCCTACACCCGCGGCATGGAGCTGCTTGGCAAGTACACGCTGTTCGCCGAAGGCGCGCGCGGCTCGCTGTCGAAGCAGCTGATCGCGAAATTCGCACTGGACGCCAAGAGCGAACCGCCGAAGTTCGGCATCGGCCTCAAGGAAGTCTGGCAGATCGATCCCGCCAAGCACAAGAAGGGCCTGATCCAGCACTCGTTCGGCTGGCCGCTCAACAATTCCACCGGCGGCGGCTCGTTCCTCTACCACTATGACGACAACCGCGTCGCGGTCGGCTTCGTCGTGCATCTGAACTACGACGATCCCTATCTGTCGCCGTTCGATGAATTCCAGCGCTTCAAGACCCATCCCTCGGTCCGCGACGTGTTCGAAGGCGGCAAGCGTCTCGCCTATGGTGCGCGCGCCATCACCGAAGGCGGCTATCAGTCGGTGCCGCGGCTGACCTTCCCGGGCGGGGCGCTGGTCGGCTGCGCCGCAGGCTTCGTCAACGTTCCCCGCATCAAGGGCGTTCACAACGCGATGGGCACGGGCATGCTCGCTGCCGAGCATGTCGCGGCCGCGCTTGCCGCCGGCCGCGCCAACGACGAGGTCGTCGCCTACGAGAACGCCTGGCGCGATTCCGCGGTCGGCAAGGACCTGTTCAGGATCCGCAACGTCAAGCCGCTGTGGTCGAAATTCGGTACCTTGCTCGGCGTGCCGCTCGGCGCACTCGACATGTGGACCAATCAGCTGTTCGGCGTCTCGCTGTTCGGCACGCTGTCGCACGCCAAGCCCGATCGCGCCACGCTCGATCCGGCCAAGCAGCACACACCCAAGACCTACCCGAAGCCGGATGGCAAGATCACCTTCGACAAGCTCTCCTCCGTGTTCCTGTCCAACACCAATCATGAGGAGGACCAGCCGGTCCATCTGAAGGTGGCCGACATGAACCTCCAGAAGACCTCGGAGCACGACGTGTTCGCCGGCCCCTCGAATCGCTACTGCCCGGCGGGTGTCTATGAGTGGATCGAGGAGGGATCAGGTCCGCGTTTCCAGATCAACGCCCAGAACTGCGTCCACTGCAAAACTTGCGACGTGAAGGACCCCAACGGCAACATCACCTGGGTTCCCCCGGAGGGCGGCGGCGGCCCGAATTACGAGGCGATGTAAGCCGGGCTAGCAAGCCAAGGCCAGCAAGCCAGGCCGATGTGACCAAGATTACGCGGCCCAGCCATTGTGACGCACGTTCGCGTGAGAAACCGGGCCGGGACGTGCGGCCGCGGCCACGATAAGGCCATACTAGCAGCGTCTTCGGGCACTCACGGCCGATTCGCTTGCCCGAATCCTTGCGGTGAAGCGCCAAAAGCGGCATTGTCGGCCCGACGGTTCCGGGTCCCGATGCCACCGGCCGCGTTCGCATGCGAGACGGCCCTCTGCTGCAAACCCAGGCACTACCAACTCAAGGCGAGCCCTGATGTTTTCATATCGTTTCAACCGCTGGACTGTTGCCGCCATCGCCCTCGTGGGCACAGCGATCGCGACGGTCCCCGGCGCGGTGCTGGCGCAGACGCCGGACCATCCGTCCGACACGGCGGCGCAATTTCCGACCCGGAACGATCTGAAGTCACTCACCACCGCCGGCAGCTATCTCGCCGCCCGCCATGCCAGCGTCGAGCGCGACGCGGCCTCGGCGGCTGCGTTCTACCGCTCGGCCCTGCGTTCCGACCCGAAGAACAACGAGCTGCTCGACCGCGCCTTCATCTCATCGGTCGCCGACGGTGACATCGACGAAGCGGTCAAGCTCGCCGAGCGCATTCTCACCATCGACAAGACCAACCGCGTCGCGCGCCTCGTCGTCGGCGTGCATGAGCTCAAGCTGAAGAAATACGCGACTGCGCAGAGCAACATCAACCAGTCGATCCGCGGTCCGATCACCGATCTCGTCGCGACGCTGCTGTCGGGCTGGGCCGCCTACGGCGCCGGCGATGCCAAGGGCGGTGTCGCCAGCATCGACAAGCTCGCAGGTCCCGAATGGTATCCGCTGTTCAAGGATCTCCATGCCGGCATGATCCTTGAGCTCTCCGGCAAGGAGAAGGATGCCGGCACCCGCTTCGAGCGCGCCTACAAGCTCGACGATTCCATGCTGCGCGTGACCGAGGCCTATGCGCGCTGGCTGTCGCGCAACAAGGATTCGGCTGCCGCGACCAATGTCTACCAGGCTTTCGACAAGAAGCTCGCCCGCCATCCGTTGATCGTGGAAGGCTTGCGCGAGACCAAGGCCGGCAAGAAGCTGCCGCCGCTGGTCGATTCCGCGCAGGCGGGCGCGGCCGAAGCTCTCTACGGCATCGGCGCCACGCTGACCCGCCGCGGCGGCGAGGATCTGGCGCTGGTCTATCTCCAGCTCTCGCTCTACCTGCAGCCGACCCATCCGTTGGCGCTGCTCTCGCTTGCCGATCTCTATGAATCGGTGAAGCGGCCGCAGATGGCGATCAAGATCTATGAGCGCGTGCCGGCGACCTCGCCGCTCAAGCGCAACGCGCAGATTCAGCTCGCCATCGACCTCGATTCCGCCGACCGCACCGACGAGGCAATCAAGATCCTCAAGGGCGTCACCTCAGAGGATTCCAAGGATCTCGAAGCCATCATGGCGCTCGGCAATATCGAGCGCGGCCGCAAGAAGTTCGGCGATTGCGGCGCGACCTATTCGCAAGGCATCGACGTGCTGCCGGCCGGCAACGACAAGGCCAACAGCGTCTGGTACTATTATCGCGGCATCTGCGAGGAGCGCTCCAAGCAGTGGAGCAAGGCCGAGGCCGACATGAAGAAGGCGCTCGAACTCCAGCCCGACCAACCGCATGTCCTCAACTATCTCGGCTATTCCTGGATCGACCAGGGCGTGAATCTCGACGAAGGCATGAAGATGATCAAACGCGCCGTCGAGCAGCGTCCCGACGACGGCTACATCGTCGACTCCCTCGGCTGGGCCTATTACCGCATCGGCAATTACGAGGAGGCGGTGAAGAACCTCGAGCGCGCGATCGATCTCAAGCCCGAGGATCCCACCATCAATGATCATCTCGGCGATGCTTATTGGCGCGTCGGCCGCACGCTGGAAGCCAAGTTCCAGTGGGCGCATGCGCGCGATCTCAAGCCCGAGCCGGAGGAGCTTCCGAAAATCGAGGCCAAGATCGCGAACGGCATGACCGACGACAATTCGAACTCTTCGGCCGCGCAGGCGGAGAAGAAGAAGGACGACGGCAAGGGCGGCTGATCTGGGCGCATGATCCGGAAAGTGTGCAGCGGTTTTCCCGCGACAAACGCGGAACGCGTTGCGCAGAGATCATGCGCAAAGACGAATTTTGTTCTGGGGGCTGATCGCCAATGCCGGCGTTGATTGAGGAGGGGCGCGCGAAGGTCAATCTGACCCTTCGCGTGGTCGGTCGTCGTACCGACGGCTATCATGATCTCGAAAGCGTGGTTGCGTTCGCCGACTGCGCCGACCGGCTCACGCTGGAGCCGGGCGGCGAGCTGAAGCTCACCGCCACGGGACCGTCGGCGGCCGCCTGCGGCGACACCGCCGACAATCTCGTGTTGAAGGCGGCCAAGCTTCTGGCCGAGGCCGTGCCGAACCTGAAGCTCGGCGCCTTCGCGCTCGACAAGGTGCTTCCCGTTGCCGCCGGCATCGGCGGCGGCTCGGCCGATGCCGCGGCGGCGCTGCGGCTGCTGGCGCGCCTCAACAATCTCTCGCTCGATGATCCCCGCCTGCAGAAGGTCGCGCTCGCGACCGGTGCCGACGTGCCAGTGTGCTTGCTCTCACGCGCCTGCGACATGACCGGCGTCGGCGAGCAGCTGCTGCCGCTCGCGCTGCCGAGCATGCCCTGCGTGATGGTCAATCCGCGCGTGCCCGTCGCCACCAAGGACGTCTTCCAGGAGCTGGGCCTGCGCAACGGCGAACTCCTGGTCGGCGCCACCGACGTCCTTGAAGCCCCGGCCTGGCCGGAAGCGGGCGGCTCCATCGCCGACTGGGTCGACGTTCTCGAAACCGTCGCCAACGATCTCGAAACGCCGGCGCTGCGCATCCAGCCCGTGATCGGCGAGGTGTTGCAAGCTTTGCGCAATTCCGCCGGGGTCAAGCTCGCCCGCATGTCCGGCTCGGGCGCGACGTGCTTTGCGATCTACGGCGCGCCGGCTGATGCCCATGCGGCCGCCGAAAGGATCCGGCGCGACCAGCCCGGCTGGTGGGTTCATGCGGGGACGTTGAGCTAAGCGCAACTGCCGTAGGGTGGGCAAAGCGAAGCGGGCCCACCAACTTATTCGTGCAATCGGAAGGCATGGTGGGCACGACGCTGTCGCGCCTTTGCCCCCCCTACGGCGGCAGCGCTAACCCCCCACCGTCCTCCGACAATCCCAAAAACCGGCGGATTTCACCCAGCACCTCCTGCGGCTTGTCGTGCTGCAGCCAGTGCCCGGCGCCGGCGATCGTCTCGACGTGCGCCTGCGGGAAATAGCGCTCCAGGCCTGCCGCCCTGGCGCCGGCCAGAAAACTTTCGCCGGCATTGAGCAGCAGCGTCGGGCAGGTGATGCGCGACCACAGTGCGATGTGATCATCCGGCCAGAGCCGGTGCGGCGCACTGGCGCGCTGGTAGGGATCGAACTTCCAGCTGTAGGTGCCGTCCTCGTTCTGCCGCGCGCCGTGGGTAGCGAGGTGCAGCGCGAGGTCGCGGGTGAGGCGCTTGTTGTGCAGCATCATCTGCGCGGCGGCGTCTTCGAGGGTCGCATAGCGGCGCGGCGTGCGGTCGTGCAGCTTGTCGAGCTGGCCGACCCATTTGCTGATGCGCTCATGCGCCGGCGGCTTCGCGGCATCCGGCAGCATGGTCACGCCGTCGAGGACAACCAGCTTCGCGACCTGCTCGGGGAACGTCCCCGAAAAGATCAGGCTCACCATGCCGCCCATCGAATGGCCGACGAGAGTTACTTGAGGCGCTGCGATGACGCGAACGAGCTGGGCGAGATCGTAGACATATTCGGTCAGCGCGTAGCTGCCGCCACGGGTCCAGTCGGAATCGCCGTGGCCGCGCAGGTCGGGCGCGATCACGTGGAAATGCGGTTGCAGCGACCGGGCGAAGATGTCCCAACTGCGGCAGTGATCGCGGCCGCCATGGACCAGGATGAGAGGCGGCGCGCGCTCGTTGCCCCAATCGGCATAGTGCAGCCGCAGGCCGTGCGACTCATAGAAGCGGCTTTGCGGTGCGCTAGCCATTTGCCGGCCGCCGCGCCAAAGCGAGGGAGAGGCCAAGGCCCGCGATGAAGACGCCGGAGCCCTGGGTGAGACGCCGCATCAGATGCGGCCGCCCGATCAGCGGGATGCGTGTCGCCGAGGCCATCAGCACCACCGCGACATCGGCGAGCGTGTTCAGCGTCACTGAGATCGCGCCCAGCATGATGAATTGCAGCGTGGGATTGGATCCCGCGGGATCGAGGAATTGCGGAATGAAGGCGAGAAAGAACGCCGCGGTCTTGGGGTTCAGCGCCTCGACCAGCACGCCGTCGCGAAACGCGCGCTTGTCGCCCATGGGCTCGCTCTCCAGCACGCGGCCGGCGCTTTGATACGTCCTGATGCCGAGCCAGACCAGATAGAGCGCGCCGATGAATTTGACCGCGGCGAACAGCTCCGCGCTGGCGAGGATGATCGCGGAGATGCCAAGGCTGCCCGCGACGACATGAACCAGGCCGCCCAGCGCGGTGCCGGTGGTCGAGGCAAAGCCGCTGGCGCGTCCCTCCGACAAGGTGCGTGCCGCGACGTAGAAAATGCCGGGGCCCGGAACGGCGGCAATGATCAATGCGGCGGCTAGGAACAGCCAGAAATTCGTTGCGGTCATCCTGCTTTGGTAGCGATGCCAGGGGCGATTGCAAGCCCTCTAACCCATCCTTCGGAAGATCGCGCTCGCATTCACCCCGCCGAAGCCGAACCCGTTGGAGATTGCGTGCTGCATCGGCATCGGCCGCGCGCGGCCTGCGACGATGTCGATGCCATCAGCACCCGGATCGGGATGTTCGAGGTTGAGCGTCGGCGGCGCGATCTGGTCGCGCAAGGCGAGGACAGTGAAGATCGCCTCGAGGCCGCCGGCGGCGCCGAGCAGATGGCCGGTGGCGGATTTGGTCGCGCTGACGGCGATGTTTCGGTTGCGGCCGAACAGCGCGCCGATGGCGCCAAGCTCGCTCTCGTCGCCGGCCGGCGTCGAGGTCGCATGCGCATTGAGGTGCTGCAAATCGTCCGGAGCAAGGTCGGCCTGGCGGAGTGCGATCTCCATCGCGCGGCGGGCACCGTCGCCGTCGGGCGGACCCGACGTCATGTGATAGGCGTCCGCGGTCGTGCCGTAGCCGACGAGCTCCGCGATCGGCGTCGCGCCGCGCGCCAGCGCATGCTCGAGCGCCTCGATCGCGAGGATGCCGGCGCCTTCGCCCATGACAAAGCCGTCGCGATCGCGATCGAACGGCCGCGAGGCGCGCGCGGGCTCGTCGTTGAAGGCGCTCGACAGCGCGCGCGCCGCAGCAAAACCGCCGAGGCTGACGATGTCGATGCAGGCCTCGGCTCCGCCACAGATCGCGACGTCGGCTTCGCCGGCGCGGATCATGCGCGCGGCATCGCCGATTGCCTGCACGCCGGCGGCGCACGCCGTGACCGGCGTGCCCAGCGCGCCCTTGTAGCCGTATCTGATCGAGACGTGGCCGGCGGCGAGATTGGCAAGAAACGAGGGGATCGTAAACGGCGAGAGCCGGCGCGCGCCACGCTGCGCGGTGATGCGCACGGCCTCGGCCATGGCCGGGAAGCCGCCGACGCCGGAGGCGATAATCGTCGCGGTGCGTTCCAGCGCGCGCGCGTCCTGCGGCGTCCATTTGGCCTGCGCGACGGCTTCTGCGGTGGCGAGCAGGGCGAACAGGATGAAGCGATCCATTTTGCGCTGGTCTTTTGGCGCAGCGGCATCGCCTGGGTCGAAGCCGCCCTCGGCATCGTCAGCCTTGTCAGGCACGAGGCCGGCAATGCGTGCGGGCAAGGATTGCGCCCATTCGGGCAGGGGGCGCAATCCGCTTTGGCCTGCCAGCAGCCGGCGCCACGACAATTCGACACCGTAGCCGAGCGGCGACACCGCGCCCATGCCTGTCACGACGATACGACGCATGTCAGTCTCCAGCCGGCGCGATGGCCGGGTTCATGGCTTTGAGCGAGGCGAGCCGCGCGCGCATGCCGCGGCTGGCGCGGGGGCCTGCGACGACCACCGCATCGGCGAGCGTGATCGGACGCATGTCGGTCGCATCGACGACGATCGGATCGAGCGGACGAACTTCGTCACGGTTCGCCAGCAGGATGGATTCGCCTTTTGGGGCGAGATGCTTGTTGCCCCAGGCGAGCAGCGCCACGACCACCGGAAAGAAATCCCGCGCCTTGTCCGTCAACACATATTCGTAACGTGGCGGCCGCTCATGATAGCGGCGGCGGACGAACATGCCGGTCTTGGTGAGATGGGCCAGCCGCCGCGACAGGATGTTCGGCGCGATGCCGAGGCTCTGCGAAAACTCGTCGAACTTCGTGGCGCCCTGGAATGCATCGCGCAGGATCAAAATGCTCCACCACTCGCCGACCGTCTGCACGGCGCGGCCAACCGGGCATTCCAGGATGGAGGGCGATTTGGGCTGCATGGGGTGGAAGGTAGGGAAGTAACTTGCAAAATGCAAGTCACCGGGCAGGCAGCCTCGTGATCCCGCGCGAGGAAATTGTGGGGCTGCGAAACTGTCTCTGCGATTCAAAAGGTGAATTGGCGATGACGCCTGCGCACCTTACTCCGTCATTGCGAGCGCAGCGAAGCAATCCAGAGTCTTGCCGCGGTGGCAGACTGGATTGCGCCGCTGCGCTCGCGACGACCGAGAGCGAGCTGCTCTACGTCGCGAACGCCGGGACCCATAACCACAGGGAGAGGTTTGGCGAAGAAAGACGTTCGGTACTCCCACCTACCGCGGTCGATAGAGCACGCGGTATGGGTCCCGGCGGTCGCCGGGACGACAGCGAAGGTGGGGCGAACGTGTAGCGCCTAATGCGACCTTGCCAGACAGAACGCCACCACCTGCTCCAGCGCGCTCTTCATCGGCGATGAGGGAAACAGTGCCAGCGCGTCGACGGCCATGGCGCCGTAGTGCTGGGCGCGGCTCAGCGTGTCCTCGAGCGCGCGGTGCTTGTTCATCAGCCCGATGGCGTGATCGAGATCGCTATCGCCGATCTCGCCGCGCTCGAGGGCGCGGATCCAGAAGGCGCGCTCGGTGTCGTTGCCGCGGCGGAAGGCGAGCACGACGGGCAGCGTGATCTTGCCTTCGCGAAAATCGTCGCCGGTGTTCTTGCCGAGCTTGGCGCTCTTGCCGCCATAATCGAGCACGTCGTCGACGAGCTGGAAGGCGATGCCGAGATTCATGCCGACCGAACGGCAGGCCGTCTGCTCCGCCTTGGGGCGGTTGGCGATCACGGGCCCGACCTCGCAGGCGGCGGCGAACAGCTCGGCGGTCTTGCCGCGGATCACGGCGAGATATTCGTCCTCGGTGGTCGCGGTGTTCTTGGCGGCCGCAAGCTGCATCACCTCGCCCTCGGCGATGGTGGCGGCGGCCGCCGAGAGGATGTCGAGCGCGCGCAGCGAGCCGACCTCGACCATCATGCGGAAGGCTTGCCCGAGCAGGAAGTCGCCGACCAGCACGCTGGCCTCGTTGCCCCAGAGCATGCGTGCTGAGAGTTTGCCGCGGCGCATCTCGCTCTCGTCGACGACGTCGTCGTGCAAGAGCGTGGCGGTGTGCATGAACTCGACGCTGGCAGCTAGCTTGATGTGGCCGTCGCCGGTGTAGCCGGCGAGGTTGGCCATGGCGAGTGTCAGCATCGGCCGTAGCCGCTTGCCGCCGGAAGAGATCAGATGGTTGGCGACCTCCGGGATCATGGTGACGTCGGAGCCGGTCCGCGACAGGATCGTGGTGTTGACGCGCTCCATGTCGGGAGCGACAAGGGCCACCAGCTCTTCGATCGACGCGCCGGGAGTTTCGAAAGGTACGATGACGGCCACGCCGGTCTCCAATATTTGCCCCGGAAGGGCTATTCTGATGGAAAGACAATAGAAACTGGCGGTGGATGCGGCAAGGCCTGCGGACCATTGACATTTGCCGCTTGACCCCTTTCAGGCAGGAGACCTGCGTTTTGCGTGAACTGGTTCGAACCAACGACATGGTGCTGGTGTCGGCGATCGGCGCGCTGCTCGACGGTGCCAACATCCATCATCTGGTGCTGGACCAGAACATGAGCATCATCGAGGGCTCGCTCGGCATCCTGCCGCGGCGGATCCTGGTCCATGAGGACGACGCCCAGGAGGCGAGGGCGCTCCTGACCGAGGCCGGCCTCAGCCACGAACTGCGCGGCGATGAGTGAGGCTCTGGCAGACATCACCGAGGACGCTTTTCTCGGCGGGCAGTTGCGGCTGAAGCAGAAGCGCAGCGGCCATCGCGCGGGACATGACGCCATCCTGCTCGCGGCAGCGACGGAGGCCAGGGCGGGCGACCGCGTGGTCGATCTCGGCGCCGGCATCGGCACGGCCGGGCTGGCGCTGGCGCGGCGTGTGGTGGGGATCAGGCTCGGTCTCGTCGAGATCGATCCGGAACTGGCGGAGCTTGCGCGCACCAATGCGGCAGCGAATGCGATTGCCGCCGAGACGATCGTGCTCGACGTCACCGCGGATGCGCAGGCCTTTGCGGCACATGGGCTCGTGCCCGACAGCGCCGATTTGGTGCTGATGAACCCGCCCTTCAACGACCCTGCGCGCCATCGCGGCTCGCCCGACCAGGCGCGTCAGATCGCGCATGTCGCGACCGACGCGACGCTGGATGCCTGGGTTCATGCGGCCCGGCGCATCCTCCGGTCGAATGGCGCGCTGACATTGATCTGGCGCGCAGATGGGATCGCCAATGTCCTGGCGGCGTTGTCGCGGGGCTTCGGAAGCGTCGCGATCCTGCCGGTTCATGGCGAAGCGGGACGGCCCGCAATTCGTGTGCTGGTGCGCGCGGTCAAGGGCGGTCGGGCGCCGACGCGACTGCTGCAGGGCCTGGTGCTCAATGATGAGTCACGCATGCCCAAAAAAGAGGTCAGCGATATTCTGGAGGGAAGGGCGGCCTTGCCGCTGGCGGAGTCGTGACGGCTTATTGCGGAAGCGATTCCGACTGCTGTTCCTGCGGAGCCGTTAGGCGAATCGCCATGAACAGCGCACCGATCAGCAGCATCAGCAGGTAGATTTTCATGGCGTTCTCCGCTGCCTCATTGCAGCCTCCCAACCGGAAATCTGCAAAACACGTTCCAGGCACTTCCAATGACAGTCGCGTGATAAGAAATGGTTAATCAGAGGTAACGGCATGGCCGAACAATTGAACGATCGCGAGGGTTCCGGCCTGGCCGACAAGCTCTTGCAATATCTGCCGGCGCGCTTCCGCCCTGGCGCGGCAGTGGTGCCGGTGGTGCGGCTGTCCGGTGTGATCGGGGCGGTGACGCCGCTGCGGCCGGGCATGACGCTTGCGGGCGTCGCGCGAATCTTGGAGCGGGCGTTTTCGTACCGGAACGCCAAGGCGGTGGCGCTGGTGATCAACTCGCCCGGCGGCTCGCCGGTGCAGTCGCGCCAGATCTATCTGCGCATCAAGCAGCTTGCGGCGGAGAAGAAGCTGCCGGTGCTTGTCTTCGTCGAGGACGTTGCGGCCTCCGGCGGCTACATGATCGCTTGTGCCGGCGACGAGATCATTTGCGATCCGTCCTCGATCCTCGGCTCGATCGGCGTGGTCGGCGGCAGCTTCGGTTTCCAGGAGGCGATCAAGCGGCTCGGCATCGAGCGGCGCCTCTACACCGCCGGCGCACACAAGGCGATGCTCGATCCGTTCCTGCCCGAAAATCCCGACGACGTGGCGAAGCTGAAGGCGATCCAGCGCGAGATTCACGACATCTTCATTTCGCTGGTGAAGGAGAGCCGCGGCGCGCGGCTCAAGGGCAGCGACGACACGCTGTTCACGGGCGAGTACTGGGCCGGCGACAGTGCGATCGCGCTGGGGCTTGCCGACAGCATTGGCGATCTCCGCTCAACTCTTCGTGCCCGCTATGGCGAGAAGGTTCTCACCCCCGTGATTGCCCAGCCGTCCGGTCTCTTGTCCGGCCTTTTCGGGCGGAAAGCGCCCGGCGCGGGGCAGCTTTCGGCCATGGAATCAATGACCGGGCTGCCGGACGAGCTGATCTCGGCAATCGAGACGCGGGCGATTTGGGCGAAATTCGGGTTCTAGGCACGGCCCTCCCGCGCCATTTGGTCCGGGCCGAGCCAATTGCGGCGCGGCCCGGAGTGCGCGAATATGCGCGTGGGGGCTGAGCACTCAACAAGGATCGACCGATGCCGCCGTTCGTCGCTTTCGCGGGCGTGCTGGGCGGGCTTGCCGTGGTCCGCTGGGCCTACAAGACCGCCGTCAGGATCAACCAGGAGCTGGAGGAGATGCGCCTGTCGCGCGTCGCCGAGGCCGCCCATATGGGGGACATCCAGACGCTGAAGCGTGACCCCGTGACCGGAGCTTATAGGCCGGGTTAGCACTCGCCGCGCGCAAGGTGCGCTCCCTCTCCCGCTTGCGGGGAGGGCTGGGGCGGGGGTCTCTCCTCTGGCGAGACCGCCCCAGAGGACAGAGCCCCTCACCCGGCGCAACGCGCCGACCTCTCCCGCAAGCAAGTGGGAGAGTGAGAAGCCCGCCCCTTTGCCTTGATTCCCACCCCGCCGTCGATACGGTCCCGCGCGATTCAAAACCCCCGCGAGAGCCTGATCTGACGATGGACGCCTCATTGCCCGCCCATATGCGCCCGGAACGCTCGTTCCAGGGTTTTATCCTCGCGCTCCAGCGGTTCTGGGCCGAGCAGGGCTGCGTGATCCTGCAGCCCTACGACATGGAGATGGGCGCGGGCACCTTCCATCCGGCCACCACACTACGCGCGCTCGGGCCAAAACCCTGGAACGCGGCCTATGTGCAGCCCTCGCGCCGGCCCAAGGACGGCCGCTACGGCGAGAACCCGAACCGCATGCAGCACTACTACCAGTTCCAGGTGATCATGAAGCCGTCGCCGCCGAACCTTCAGGAGCTATACCTGAAGTCGCTCGCCGCGATCGGCATCGATTCCGCCGTGCACGACATTCGCTTCGTCGAGGACGATTGGGAGAGCCCGACGCTGGGCGCCTGGGGTTTGGGGTGGGAGTGCTGGTGCGACGGCATGGAAGTCAGCCAGTTCACCTACTTCCAGCAGGTCGCCGGCTTCGAATGCGCGCCGGTGGCGGGCGAGCTCACATACGGGCTCGAACGTCTCGCGATGTATGTGCAGGGCGTCGACCGCGTCTATGATCTCAACTTCAACGGCCGCGAGGGCGATCAGAAGGTCACCTATGGCGACGTCTTCCTGCAAGCCGAGCAGGAATATTCGCGGCACAATTTTGAATATGCCGACACCGCAATGCTGTTTGACCAGTTCAAGATGGCCGAGGCGGCGTGCCGGAAATACCTCGACGCAGGATGGAAAGAGGGCAACCGCGAAGAGCATCTGATGGCGCTGCCGGCCTACGACCAGTGCATCAAGGCCAGCCACGTCTTCAATCTGCTCGACGCGCGCGGCGTGATCTCGGTGACGGAACGGCAGAGCTACATCCTGCGCGTGCGCGAATTGGCAAAAGCCTGCGGCGAGGCCTGGATCCACACTGAAGCGGGCGGAGCGGCCTGATGCCCGATCTTTTGCTTGAACTGTTCTCGGAAGAAATCCCCGCGCGCATGCAGGCCAAGGCGGCCGACGATCTGCGCCGCATGGTCACAGACAAGCTCGTCGCCGAAGGCCTCGTCTATGAGGGCGCGAAAGCGTTCGCGACGCCGCGCCGCCTCGCGCTCACCGTGCACGGAATCCCGGCGCGCCAGCCTGACCTCAAGACCGAGCGCCGCGGCCCCAAGATCGGCGCGCCCGATGCGGCCGTGCAGGGCTTTCTGAAGGCGACGGGTCTGAAATCGCTCGAGGAGGCCAAGATCCAGCGCGACCCCAAGGGCGACTTCTACATCGGCCTGATCGAAAAGCCCGGCCGCGATGCGATCGAGGTGCTGGCGGAAATCCTGCCTGTCATCATCCGCACCTTCCCCTGGCCGAAATCGATGCGCTGGGGCGCGCGCTCCGGCAAGCCGGGCTCGCTGAGCTGGGTGCGTCCGCTGCACGCGATCACTGCGACGTTCGGGATGGAGACTGAAGAGCCCGATGTGGTGAAGTTCGAGGTCGACGGCATCGAGGCCGGCCAGACCACGTACGGCCATCGCTTTATGGCGCCGGCTGCGATTTCAGTGCGTCGTTTCGAGGACTACGAAGCCAAGCTGAAGGCCGCAAAAGTCATCCTCGATCCGCAGACGCGCAAGGACATCATCTTCGCCGATGCCAAGGAGCTGACCTTCGCGCAAGGTTTCGAGCTGGTCGAGGATCAGGTGCTGCTGGACGAGGTCTCGGGCCTCGTCGAATGGCCCGTCGTCATGATGGGATCGTTCGAGGAAGAATATCTCGCGATCCCGGACGAGGTGATCCGCGCCACCATCCGCAACAACCAGAAGTGTTTTGTGGTTAGGGATCCCAAAACCGGGAAGCTGACCAACAAGTTCGTCCTCACCGCCAATATCGAGGCGGCCGACGGCGGCAAGGTCATCGTATCAGGCAATGAGCGCGTGATCCGTCCGCGCCTGTCGGATGCGAAGTTCTTCTACGAGACGGACCTGAAGACGAAGCTCGAGGATCGGCTGCCGAAGTTCGAGCAGATCGTGTTTCACGAGAAGCTCGGGACGCAGGCGGAGCGTATCAAGCGCATCGAGCGCCTCGCCGCCGAGATCGCGCCGCTGGTCGGCGCTGACGTCGCCAAGGCGACGCGCGCCGCGCATCTGGCCAAGGCGGATCTGCTGACGGAAGTCGTTGGTGAGTTTCCGGAAGTGCAGGGCCTGATGGGCAAGTATTATGCACTGGCCCAGGGCGAGGATGCCTCGGTCGCTGCTGCCTGCGAGGAGCACTACAAGCCGCAGGGGCCGACCGATCGCGTGCCGACCGATCCGATCAGCGTGGCGGTGGCGCTCGCGGACAAGATCGACACGCTGGTTGGCTTCTGGGCCATCGACGAGAAGCCGACGGGCAGCAAGGATCCGTATGCGCTGCGTCGTTCGGCATTGGGCGTCATTCGGCTGATCGCCGAGAACGCGCTGCGTCTGTCGCTCATGAACGTGGCGGGGTCGGCACTCACCGGCTTGTCGGTGAAGCCGGCTGACATGAAAAAGCTGCCGAACGATCTGCTTGCCTTCTTCGCCGACCGCCTCAAGGTCCAGCTCCGCGAGCAGGGCGCGCGTCACGATCTCGTCGATGCCGTGTTCGCGCTTGGCGGCCAGGACGACCTCTTGATGATCGTCCGCCGTGTCGAGGCGCTCGGCAAATTCCTCGAGAGCGACGACGGCAAGAACCTGCTCGCCGGCACCAAGCGCGCCGGCAACATCCTCTCGATCGAGGAGAAGAAGGACAAGCGCACGTTCGACGGCGCGCCGGATGCTGCGCTCTACAGTCTCGTTGAGGAGAAGGCGCTGGCGAAGGCGATCGGCGAGGTGAAGACCGAAGCAAGCGCAGCCGTTGCGAAGGAAGATTTCGCGGCTGCGATGAGCGCGATGGCAAAGCTGCGTCCGCCGGTCGATGCGTTCTTCGACAAGGTTCGCGTCAACGACGAGGATGCGAAGGTGCGCGAGAACCGCCTGAAGCTGCTGAACGAGATCCGCAGCGCCACACGTGCGGTGGCGGATTTCTCGAAGATCCAGGATTGATCTCCTGCCCGGGACGCAGCGCAGCGCCTCTTGGCGGTGCGCTGCAGAGCCGGGCCCATGCCGCCTCGTGCTCACAGCTTCTGGATCCCGGGTCGCGCTTCGCTTGCCCGCGACACGAGAAAAAAGCCCCGCCCGGCGGGGGGAAGACCGGGCGGGGCCTGATGTCCGATTACACTGCTCGCGCCAGCCTGATTGATGTGGCGCGCCGGACATCGAGCTGAACTCGTGTCGGGTTGAGCTCTAAGGCATGATCCGGAAAAGTGCGCAGCGGTTTTCCGGAAAGGTCATGCTCAAACAAAGAGCCAAAGCGCGATGGCGATTCATCCTAATCGCATTGCGCTTTAGTCCAGTACCTCGACGATGCGGCGCGAGCGCGGCTCGACCAGCACGGTCTCGCCGTTCACGACGGTGTAGCGATAGGTCGTGGCGCCGAAACGTTGCGGCACGTCATAATAGGTGATGCCGGTCTCAGGTAAGGTGGCACCGACCACCACGCGATCCGGAATGCGGAAGGCCGGCACACGTTGTTCGACGACATAGTCACGGAAAGCCGGTCGCTGCTCGACCGCAATCGTCGGCTCGCTGTCGACCACGGCCGGCGCACGTCCCACCGTGACACCGCTTTGCGCCTGCGCCGCCAAAGGCGAACCGATCGCGGCCGCAAGCGCTGCAAGAGCAAGAATCCTGTTCCGCATGCAAAGCTCCTTCGAGAAGTTTTCGGGAAGCGCCAGTGGCGCGACCGGTTGCCAATGCTGCGACGCGCGCGATGTTCCGGAAAATGGCTTGCCGCATTCGTGGCATTTTCAGGCAGATTTCGCGAAGCCGGGAACCCAATCGGCGCTGGTGCGTCTCTACGCGCGGAACCCGGTCCGCTATGATCCGGCCGCGATTCGCCTCAGTCCCCGGAAAGACATTTCATGCACATCACTGTCGCCCACATCTCGCCGCTTCTGTCGCTGCTTGCGGGCGTGCTCATCCTGATCATGCCGCGCCTGCTCAACCTGATCGTCGCGATCTTTCTCATCATCAATGGTGCGATCGGGCTCGGATTGTTGAAGTGGCTCCATCTCTAGGCCTTCATTTTCCGGAACTCTTCGACTTGCGCGGGCCCGCTCAAAGTGGTGTAAGGCCCGCAATTTCCCCTCCCTCTCGCAGGTTGTGTGCAAGCTATGGCCAAAGCCGCCTCGAAGCCTAATAAAACTCCAGCGAAATCAAAGTCTTCCGCTGCCGCGAAAGCCGCGCCGGCAGCCCGCAAGGCGCTGGCCAAGAGTGCCCCGAAGCCGGTCGCCAAGGCCGCAAAGCCCGCCGCCAAGGCTGTTGCAAAGGCTGCTCCCAAGCCTGCTGCAAAGACCCTGACCAAGCCGCTTGCGCCGAAGCCCGCCGCAAAAAAGGCTGCTCCCGCCAAGGCTGCGCCGGCAGCAGTCAAGGCCGGCAAATGGGTGTACACGTTCGGCGACGGCAAGGCCGAGGGCAAGGCCGAGATGCGCGACCTGCTCGGCGGCAAGGGCGCCAACCTCGCCGAGATGGCCAATCTCGGCCTGCCGGTGCCTCCCGGCTTCACCATCCCGACCTCGGTCTGCACCTACTTCTACGCCCACGACAAGACCTATCCGAAGGAGCTGCAGTCGCAGGTTGAGAAGGCGCTGGAGCATGTCGGCAAGTTGACCGGCAGGGTATTCGGCGACACCAAGAACCCGCTGCTGGTCTCCGTGCGTTCCGGCGCGCGCGCCTCGATGCCTGGCATGATGGACACCGTGCTCAATCTCGGCCTCAACGACGAGACCGTGGAGGCGCTGGCGGAGCTCTCGGGCGACCGGCGCTTCGCCTATGACAGCTATCGCCGCTTCATCACCATGTATTCGGACGTGGTGCTCGGCTTCGAGCATCATCATTTCGAGGAAATCCTCGACAGCTTCAAGGACAGTCAGGGCTATTCGCTCGACACCGACCTGTCGGCGGAGGACTGGGTCGAACTCGTCGGCAAGTACAAGGACGCGGTCGCGCACGAGACCGGCAAGGACTTTCCGCAGGATCCGCACGACCAGCTCTGGGGCGCGATCGGCGCGGTGTTTTCCTCCTGGATGAACGCGCGCGCGGTGACCTACCGCAAGCTGCACGATATCCCCGAGTCCTGGGGCACTGCGGTCAACGTGCAGGCCATGGTGTTCGGCAACATGGGCGAGACCTCGGCGACCGGCGTTGCCTTCACCCGCAACCCCTCGACGGGCGAGAGCAAGCTCTACGGCGAGTTCCTGATCAACGCGCAGGGCGAGGACGTGGTGGCGGGCATCCGCACGCCACAGGACATCACCGAGGAGGCGCGGAAAGAGTCGGGCTCCGACAAGGCGTCGATGGAATCGGCGATGCCGGAGGCGTTCAAGGAGCTGACGCGGATCTACACGCTGCTCGAGAAGCACTACCGCGACATGCAGGACATGGAGTTCACGGTCGAGCAGGGCAAGCTGTGGATGCTGCAGACCCGCGGCGGCAAGCGCACCGCCAAGGCGGCGCTGCGCATCGCGGTCGAGCTCGCCAATGAAGGCCTGATCTCGAAGAAGGAAGCGGTGACGCGGATCGATCCGGCTTCGCTCGACCAACTGCTGCATCCGACCATCGATCCCAACGCCAAGCGCGACGTGATCGCAATCGGTCTGCCGGCGTCGCCAGGTGCGGCTTCCGGCGAGATCGTGTTCTCCTCGGATGAAGCCGCCAAGCTTCAGGGCGACGGCCGCAAAGTGATTTTGGTCCGCATCGAGACCAGCCCGGAAGACATCCACGGCATGCACGCCGCCGAAGGCATCCTGACCACCCGTGGCGGCATGACCTCGCACGCGGCGGTCGTCGCGCGCGGCATGGGCAAGCCCTGCGTCTCCGGCTGCGGCACCATCCGCGTCGATTACGGCCGCGGCACCATGAGCATCGGCTCGCGCACCTACAAGACTGGCGACGTCATCACCATCGACGGCTCGCTCGGCCAGGTGCTGGCCGGCCGCATGCCGATGATCGAGCCGGAGCTCTCCGGCGAGTTCGGCACGCTGATGACCTGGGCCGACCAGGTCCGCAAGATCGGCGTCCGCGTCAATGCCGACACGCCGGAGGACGCGCGCACAGCGATCAAGTTCGGCGCCGAAGGCATCGGCCTCTGCCGCACCGAGCACATGTTCTTCGAGGAGACGCGCATCCGGACCGTGCGCGAGATGATCCTCGCCGAGGACGAGCAGGCGCGCCGCGCTGCGCTGGCAAAGCTGCTGCCGATGCAGCGCGCCGACTTCGTCGAGCTGTTCGAGATCATGAAGGGCCTGCCCGTCACGATCCGGCTGCTCGACCCGCCGCTGCACGAGTTCCTGCCGCACACCCATGCCGAGGTCGAGGAAGTGGCGCGCGCCATGAACACCGACCCGCGGCGCCTCGCCGACCGCGCGCGCGAGCTCTCGGAGTTCAATCCGATGCTCGGCTTCCGCGGCTGCCGTATCGCGATCGCCTACCCCGAGATCGCCGAGATGCAGGCGCGGGCGATCTTCGAGGCGGCGGTCGAGGCCGAGAGGCGCACCGGCAAGGCCGTCGGCCTCGAGGTGATGGTGCCGCTGATCGCGACCAAGGCCGAGCTCGATTTGGTCAAGGCGCGGATCGACGCCACCGCCCAGGCGGTGATGCGCGACACCAACACCAAGCTCGGCTACCAGGTCGGCACCATGATCGAGCTGCCGCGCGCCTGTCTGCTCGCGGCCGAGATCGCGCAGTCGGCCGAGTTCTTCTCGTTCGGCACCAACGACCTCACGCAGACGACCTACGGCATCAGCCGCGACGATGCGGCAAGCTTCCTCGGTCCGTACGTGGCGAAGGGCATCCTCTCGGTCGATCCCTTCATCGCGCTCGACCAGGAAGGCGTCGGAGAGCTCGTCAAGATCGGCGTCGCGCGCGGCCGCAAGACCCGCGCTTCGCTCAAGGTCGGCATCTGCGGCGAGCACGGCGGCGATCCCGCCTCCGTCGCCTTCTGCCACAATATCGGCCTCGACTACGTCTCGTGCTCGCCCTATCGCGTCCCGATCGCGCGGCTCGCAGCGGCGCAGGCCGCGCTCGGCAAGGCGATTGCGAGCCAGGCGTAAGGCGAAGCGCAGTTTGAGTTGAGAGAGGCGGGGCCAAACCCCGCCTCTTTCATTTTGCGCTCCGCTACATCCCATCGTCATTGCGAGCGCATGTCGCCACACACTCGCTGTCATCGTCCGGCCTTGACCGGGCGATCCAGTACTCCGAGAGGGGCATGAATAAATCGAGAAGCCGCAGCCCTGGGTGCCCCGGTCAAGCCGGGACATGACACGGCTTGGCGTCGCAGCAGCGCAAACTCACGCGTCCCGTAATGATACGTACGCGCAAGAACTCTCAGCAAGAGTTCCTTCACCATACGCGTTGACCGATTGTTTACCGTTTCACGTGAGGCGGCATTTACCAACGCGCATCATCGCTCCGTGAAAACACCTGCAATCGCTTGAGTGTGCCGCGCGCGCAACGCCGGTTAACGCCCCGGCAACCTAAATTAGTTACTCACGATAAAGATCGAATTGCACGGATGTACTGGGTTCGATCGGAACGGGCGTAAGCGTTGCGTGAGCGTATCGATGTCAGTGTTGCGTAACCATCCGAAGGGCGCGCGGTTCGCGTCCTTCGGAATCGGTCTCTGCATCTTCGCATTGATGCCGAGAGAGACCGGCTATCAGGACATTGCCTCCCTGCTGGCGCGCCAGCCTGGCGTCGCCGAGCGCTGGCAGAAGCAGGTGTTTTCCGCAGCGTCCTCGATCCAGCTCGCGACCTACAGTTTTTCCCGTCCCATCGGCACGTCGGCGCCGCAGAGCGCGATGGTTCGCCTCGCGAGCCTCGACGGCCGCGATGTCACCGGCGCGATTGCCCGCAATCCGGCGCTGCAGGCGCCGCCGCGCTACCAGGCCGCCGATTTTCCCAAGGTCGATCGCTCGCTGAAGGGCGATCGCCTCGCCATCGTCGCGCCTACGCAGGCACCGGAGACGGCAGCGCCGGCCGCGGCACCCGCCCAGGAAGATCCGGCGACTTCGAACAGCTCGGTGTTCGGCGCCAAGACCGCCGCATTGCCGCAAGCAACGTCGCAAGCCATGCCGCAAGCGATGTCGCCGGAGTCCGCAGCTGCGCTCGATCCGGAGCTCGCCGAAGCGCTGCGCGCGCCGCCGCTGCCGCAATACACCAATCCGCCAAAGGCCAGCGACAGCGCGCGTTCGTTTGCGGTCCAGCCGCTCGAAGCGCTGAAGCAGGCGACGCTTCCGGCTGCACCGCCGCGCGATCCCTTCAGCGTCAAGACCTCGAACCTGTTCTTCGGCAGCTCCTCGCTCGGCGGCAATCTCGAGAGCATCGAGAGCTGGCAGCCCGGCGCCGAGCCGCTGATCGTGATGCCCGACCCTGACATGAAGGTGACAGCCTCGCTGACGCCGCCGACCGAAGAGATCGCCAAGGACATCGAAAGCGGCGAGAGCATCGCGCCGAAGGGCGAGGTCAACGCCGACAACCAGCGCGCCAGATCGCCGGCGGAACGGCTCGCGCTCGACGGCAAGTCGCGCGCGAAGTCGGAGAAGTGTCTCGCCGAAGCGATCTACTTCGAATCCCGCGGCGAGGCCGTGCGCGGCCAGATGGCGGTCGCACAGGTCGTGATGAACCGCGTGTTCTCCGGCAAATATCCGGACACCGTGTGCGGCGTGGTCTACCAGAACAAGTATCGGCACTTCGCCTGCCAGTTCACCTTCGCCTGCGACAACAATCCCGACGTGATCCGCGAGCCCGAGATGTGGGACCGCGCCAAGAAGATCGCGAAGGCGATGCTCGACGGCCAGATCTGGCTGCCCGAGGTCGGCAAGTCCACGCACTACCACGCTTACTGGGTGCGTCCGTCCTGGGTTGCCGAGATGAAGAAGATGTACAGGACCGGCGTGCACACCTTCTACCGCCCGCGCGCTTGGGGCGACGGCAGCGAGGAACCGAGCTGGGGCACCCCGGCGCAAACGGCCGCGCTATCGGCCGAACTCGCGCAGGAAGCCAAGAGCTCCGCCGAGATGGGCGTGAGCGAGCGAAGGTAGGACTCTTACCTCGCCCCGCTTGCGGGGAGAGGTCGCCGCGAAGCGGCGGGTGAGGGGGACTCTCCGCGAATTCAATTCTCATCATCTTTGCGGAGGCAGCCCCTCACCCCAACCCTCTCCCCGCAAGCGCGGGGCGAGGGAGTAGACCGCCTCACGCCTCGATATCCAGCGCGCAGTCGAAATTCGGCGCCGAATGCGTCAGTGCACCCGCCGAGGCGTAATCGACACCCGTCGCTGCGATCGCCGCGATCGAGTCCAGTGTGACGCCGCCGGATGCCTCGAGCTTGAGGCGTCCCTCATTCATCCGCACTGCCTCGCGCAGCGTCGCAAGGTCCATATTGTCGAGCAGCACCGCGTCGGCCATTCCGCTGTCGAGCACCTCGCGCAATTGCGCCAGCGTATCGACCTCGATCTCGATCTTGACGAGATGGCCGCCATGGGCACGGGCGCGCTCCAGCACCGCACCGATGCCGCCGGCGACGGCGATGTGGTTGTCCTTGATCAGGATCGCATCGTCGAGACCGAAGCGGTGGTTGAAGCCGCCGCCGCAGCGCACCGCGTATTTCTCCAGCGCGCGCAATCCCGGCGTGGTCTTGCGCGTGCAGCAGATGCGCATCTTGGTGCCTTCGGTGCGCGCGACGTAGTCGGCCGTGAGCGTCGCGATGCCCGAGAGGCGGCCGACGAAATTCAGCGCGGTCCGCTCCGCCGCGAGAATGGCGCGCGCAGGGCCGGAGATCGTCAGCACATGCTGCCCGCGCGTAACGCGCGCGGCGTCGCGGACATGGGCGCGCACCTCGATGTCGGAGGAGAGCTTTTGCAGGGTTGCCAGCGCCAGCGGCAATCCGGCGATCACGCCGGACTGGCGTGCGACCAGGATGGCCTGCGCCTTGGTCGCTTCGGGAATTGTCGCGAGCGAGGTGATATCGCCGGCGCGGCCGAGGTCCTCCGCCAGCGCGCGCTGTACGGCTTCGTCGATCGCGAGCGGCGAGAGGAAGGCGTCGGGATAGAGCAGGGAGGTCGGGGTCATCATCGGCTTCCTTCAGGCGATCATGGGCTCTGCGGTACGCGGCAGCGGACGGTCATTCAGGCTCTCCACGACCTCGCGCGCGGCCGTGAGTGTCGTCATCGTCCGCTGCGCCAGCGCGGGAACGTCCGCGGGGTGGTCGGAGCGGAAATGCGCGCCGCGGCTCTCGCGCCGGGTCCAGGCGGATGTGGCCACCAGCAGAGCCGTCGTCGCCATGTTGCGGATTGCGATGCTCGTTGCTTCGCGCTCGAGCGCGGCGAAGCTGCGCACAGCCTCCGCAAGCCCGTCACTGTTGCGGATCACGCCGACATTGGCGCTCATCGTAGCCCGCAGCCGCCCCATGCTAGCTGCATCCGGTGCGCCGCCGCGTTGTGTCACCGGCACATCGGCAAGTCGGGCGGGCGAGGGGATGGTGCGGCCGGCGATGTCATCGGCGATGCGTGCGGCATAGACCACGGCTTCGAGCAGCGAATTCGAGGCGAGGCGGTTGGCGCCATGCGCGCCGGTGGACGACACTTCGCCGCCGGCCCAGAGCCCGTCGATCGAGCTGCGGCCGCGTTCGTCCACTGCGATGCCGCCCATATGGTAGTGCGCAGCCGGCGCGACCGGGATGGCTTGCCTCGCCGGATCGATGCCGGCGGCAATGCAGCTTGCATGCACGGTCGGGAATTTTTCCGCGAAGCGCGCGCCCAGCGCCGCCCGCGCGTCGAGGAACGCGCCGCGCCCGGCCGCGATCTCGGCGAATACGCCGCGGGCCACGATGTCGCGCGGTGCGAGCTCGGCGAGCGGATGGCGCGCCGCCATGAAGCGCTCGCCATCGCCGTTGATCAGCGTCGCCCCTTCGCCGCGCAGCGCTTCGGTGGCGAGGGGCGCGGGATCGCGGCCGACCATGATGGCGGTCGGGTGGAACTGCACGAATTCGGGGTCGGCGATGACAGCGCCAGCGCGCGCGGCGATCGCAAGGCCGGAGCCGCTGGCCTCGATCGGATTGGTGGTGGCGGCATAGAGATGGCCGATGCCGCCGGTCGCAAGCACCACCGCACGGGACGCGAGCAGGACCGGCCGTGCTGCCGGGTCGCCGGCCTCGCGCAATTGAAGGCCGGTGACGGCGCCGTCCTCCGTCAACAGCGCCTCGGCGACAAAACCCTCGAGCAGGCGGATCGACGGCGTGCGGCGCGCGGCCTCGCTCAGCGCCGCGATGATCGCGGCACCGGCGCCATCGCCGCGTACATGTACGATGCGGCGCGCGGAATGCGCAGCTTCCCGCCCCACCGCGAGCCGGCCTTCGAGATCGCGGTCGAACGGCACGCCATAGCCGAGCAGATCGCGGATTCGCGGTGCAGCCTCGCGCGCGATGCCGAGCGCGATCGTCTCATCGACGATGCCGCCGCCGACGGCAATGGTGTCGGCCGCATGCGCTTCCGCTGTATCGCCTTCGGCCACCGCCGCGGCGATGCCGCCTTGCGCCCAAGCGGACGAAGCGCCTTGTCCGAGCGGCGCCGCCGAGATCAATGTCACTGGGCGCGGCGCGAGCTTGAGTGCGCAGAACAGGCCGGCGAGGCCGCCACCGACGATGACGACGTCGTTGGTGGTGCGGGTGAGATTGTGGATGTTATTTGCCATCGTCTTCTCCATTTGCTCCGCTGTCGTCCCCGCGAACGCGGGGACTCATACGCCGCAGCGGAGCTTGTTGCGCGAAGCTGCTTGTTGCCGGTCTTCGCAAACACGTCTTGCTGTGGTTATCGGTCCCGAATCTGCGCTGCGCTTGTCCGGGACGACAGCGGTGTCTGTTGCTAGTTTTTCAGATTGATCATCCGCTCGACCGATCGCCGCGCGCGCTCCGCGAGCGCGGGATCGATCGTCACCTCCTCGCGGAGTGTCAGCAGGCTCTCCAGGATGTTGGCGAGCGTGATGCGCTTCATGTGCGGGCAGAGATTGCAGGGGCGCAGCATCTCGACATCAGGCAGCTCGGCGCGGACATTGTCGGCCATGGAGCATTCGGTGATCATCACTAGACGTCGCGGCCGCCGCTCGCGGACCCAGTTGATCATGTGCGCGGTCGAGCCGGTGAAGTCGGCTTCTGCCAGCACATCAGGCGGACATTCCGGATGTGCGATGATCTGCACCGACGGATCGGCGTCGCGAAGGCCGCGCAGCTCGGCGCCGGTGAAACGCTCGTGCACCTCGCAGGCGCCCTTCCAGGCGATGATCTTCACGTCGGTCTTCGAGGCGACGTAGGTTGCGAGATAACGGTCGGGCAGGAAGATCACGCTCGGCGCGTTCAGGCTCTCGACCACCTGCACCGCGTTCGACGAGGTGCAGCAGATGTCGACCTCGGCCTTCACCTCCGCCGAAGTGTTGACGTAGGCGACGACGGGCACGCCGGGGAATTTTTCCCGGAGCAGCCGGACGTCGGCACCGGTGATGCTGGCGGCGAGCGAGCAGCCGGCGCGGGTATCCGGGATCAGCACCGTCTTGTCAGGATTGAGCAGCTTTGACGTCTCCGCCATGAAATGCACGCCGCACTGGACGATGATGTCCGCCTTCACCTTGGTGGCTTCGACCGCGAGCTGGAGCGAGTCACCGCCGATATCGGCGACGCAGTGGAAGATCTCCGGCGCCTGGTAATTGTGTGCGAGGATCACCGCGCCGCGCGCCCGCTTCAGCTCGTTGATCGCGTGGATCGTCGGCGCCATCAGCGGCCACTCGATCGGCGGGATCACGTGCTTGACGCGCTCGTAGAGGGGGGCGGTGGCGCGCTCAACCTCCTCCGTCCATTCCAGGGAGGGCATCGGCAGCGCGGGCTCCGTGCGCGGCAGCGCGGCGCGGGGAGTGGTGGTGATTTGGCCCTGAGGCCGGCCGGCAAGATCGTCGGGGCCGTAAAGTCCAGTGATCGGCATGGAAGCCTCCCGTCTATCATATATGCTCTGTATGAGCATATATGAAGCCTGAGAAATCCGGCCCTCAGGGCCGGCAACGATTCGTCAGAGCTTTCGATATACTCAATCTGAGTAAATCTAGGATAGCACCTCATCCGGGAAGCCGCTAGGGCCAACAGCACACATTCTCGTCAAGTCACTCTCCGGCGAGGCCGCAAGGAAACGCAATGCTCCCGGAGCAGCCCTTCGTGGAACGCAAGCGTTTTTGACTTGGGATTTTCATGCAGTTGCATTAAACGCAATGTTGCGGCTGCCTCTTCCGGATCCGCCAACGACGATGAGGACTACCATGTCGACGCAAGCAGGTGAGCTGAGTCCGGTCTCTCGTTCTGCCTCCTGGCGTACGCCGGCGATCATCATTCTCTGCGGCTGCGCCATCGGCATGCTCGGCTTCGGCCCGCGCTCGGCGCTCGGTTTTTTCGTGCAGCCGATGAGCCACGAATTCGCCTGGGGCCGCGACGTGTTCGGTCTCGCTATCGCCGTGCAGAACCTCCTGTGGGGATTGGGCCAGCCGTTCGCCGGCGCGGTCGCTGACCGCTTCGGCCTATTCCGCGTGATGTGCGTCGGTGCGCTGCTCTATGCCGGCGGCCTCTTGCTGATGCGCTATTCCTCGACGCCGCTGTCGCTCAATCTCGGCGCGGGTGTCATGGTCGGCTTCGGCCTTGCCGGCTGCTCGTTCAACCTGGTGCTGTCGGCGTTCACAAAACTGCTGCCGGCGGAGAAGCGCGGTCTCGCGCTCGGCGCCGGCACCGCGGCGGGCTCGTTCGGCCAGTTCCTGTTTGCCCCCATTGGTGTTGCACTGATCGACAATTTCGGCTGGCAGCAGGCGCTCACCGTGTTCGGTTTCCTGATGCTGCTGATCATTCCGCTGGCGCTGGCGCTCTCGACGCCGCCGGTCGCAGCTACGGCGAACGCAGCGCCTGCGGATGAGCAGACGTTTACGAAGGCGCTCGCGGAAGCCTTCGGCCATCGCTCCTACGTGCTGCTGGTGCTCGGCTTCTTCACCTGCGGCTTCCAGCTCGCCTTCATCACCGTGCATCTGCCGGCTTTCCTGGTCGACCGCGGCATCTCCACGCAAACCGGCGGCTGGGTGATCGCGGCGATCGGCCTGTTCAACATCATGGGCTCGCTCAGTGTCGGCTATCTCCAGAACTATCTGCCGAAGCGCTACATCCTGTCCGCGATCTATTTCACCCGCGCGCTCGCGACGCTCGCCTTCATCTCGTTCCCGATCACGCCGTTCTCGGCGATCGCCTTCGGCGCCGTCTCCGGCCTGACCTGGCTGTCGACGGTGCCGCCGACCTCCGCGTTGGTGGCGCTGATGTTCGGCACGCGCTGGCTCGCCACGCTCTATGGCTTTGCCTTCGTCAGCCATCAGGTCGGCGGTTTCCTCGGCGTCTGGCTGGGCGGCATCGTGTTCGAAAAGTTCGGTTCCTACACGCCGATCTGGTGGCTCTCGATCCTGTTCGGTGTGCTGTCCGCGCTGATCAATCTCCCGATCGTGGAGAAACCGGTCGTCCGGACGGTTGCGCAACCGGCCTGATCGGCTAAACATCCCGACAAACAAGTCAGGGAGTTCAGTCGTGGCCACATTCAAGGCGATCCGGATCGACAAGGCGGACAAGGGCACCACCGCGCAGCTTACGCAGTTCGACGAAGCCGAACTGATGGAGGGCGATGTCACCGTTCGCGTGGAATGGTCGACGCTGAACTACAAGGACGGTCTCGCCCTGACAGGCAAGGCGCCGGTGGTGCGCCGCTTCCCGATGATCGCCGGCATCGACTTCGCCGGTACGGTCGAACAATCCTCGCATCCGCAGTGGAAGGCAGGCGACAAGGTGGTCTGCACCGGCTGGGGCATGGGCGAGACCCATCTCGGCGCCTATGCGGAGAAGGCACGGGTCAAGGGCGACTGGTTGGTCGCGTTGCCGCAAGGGCTCTCGGCGCGCGACGCCATGGCGATCGGCACTGCCGGCTTCACTGCGATGCTCTCGGTGCTGGCGCTGGAGAAGCACGGCATCTCGCCGAAGAGCGGCCCTGTGGTGGTGACGGGCGCCGCCGGTGGGGTCGGTTCAGTCGCGACCGCCGTGCTCTCCAAGCTCGGCTACCACGTCATCGCCTCGACCGGCCGCGCCTCCGAGGCGGATTACCTGCAAGAGATCGGCGCGACCGAGGTCATCGACCGCAACGAATTGTCGGGAGCTGCGAAGCCGCTGGCCAAGGAGCGCTGGGCCGGCGGTGTTGACAGCGTCGGCTCCACCACGCTCGCGAATCTCCTGTCGATGACGAAATATGGCGGAGCCATCGCGGCCTGCGGCCTGGCCGCCGGCATGGACCTGCCGTCTTCTGTCGCACCCTTCATTTTACGCGGGGTGTGCCTTCTCGGCATCGATTCCGTGATGTGCCCGCTTCCGCCGCGGAAGGTCGCCTGGCAGCGTCTCGCGTCCGACCTTGATCGAACGAAACTATCTGAAATTGCTCAGGAAATTTCGCTCGACCAAGTTCCCGAATGGGGCGCGAAAATCCTGGCCGGTCAGGTCCGCGGCCGCATCGTGGTAAAAATTGTCTAACGGCGTTTAGACTTTACCAACCGAGCTGCTTCAATGTCGCCATGGTTAGTATGGTAAGCAGCGGGTAAAGAGATAAGGCATCGCCCGCTGCGGGGTTGGTTCGGAGTAGAGCATGCTTGCGCGTATTGTGTTGGGGGCTGTCACGGCGGCGGCGACATTGGCGCCGGCCATCGCTGGAAGCATGAATGCCGACGAGGCGCGCCGCTTCGTGGCGGGCAAGGTGTTCGCCTTCACCTGTTTCGACGGCACCCGGGGCGCCGGCCGCATCCTGGACGACCTCGGCGCTGCCGGCGCCGTGCAGTTCTCGGGTTCGGGCCCGGTGCGCCATCTCCGTCTGCCCGGCAACACGCTCCAGATCCGTGGCCAGAACGTCTGCGCCTCGATCAAGGGCATCCCGTTCGAGCCCTGTTTCAACCTGGAAAAGACCGACGATCGCAGCTTCCGCGGCTCGGTGTCCGGCATGGGCTTCGCCTATTGCGACTTCCACCATCAGGGTGGCAATCAGATGCTGATGGCCCGCGCTGTGGCGCGGCCGCGTTCGCTGCGCTCGTCGGAGCACACCGGGTCCGTCGGCGCCTCCAACACCGAGGTCGCCGCGCGCGTCGAGACGCCGCGCGTCGAGAGCAGCCGGCTCGAGCCGGTGAAGTCGGAGCCCGCCAGGAACGACGCCCCGCTGGAGCTGCGCCGCTCGACGCAGTGAGCTGGATGCGCGAGACCACTCGCGCACTTTGTCGTTGAAGATATTCGTCGATCACCAGGCCGCTGCGCCGTAGTCATACGGGCGGCGGCTTTCATGCGTTGGTAGCGACTTGCGCCCAGTTTGCGAATGGCCGGGGGGCGCAAGGGTTTTACGATGCCGCTGTATTTCTTTCGCATCAGCACCGGCCGCTATTCCGGCGCTGCCGACCAGCCCTATGAATTCGAGGACCGTGCCGCCGCCTGGACCGAGATGACCGAGGTCTGTGCCAATCTGCTCGGCGGCATCGCGCGGAGCCTCAAGCCCAATGCCGAATGGCGTTTGGAGCTGCTCGACGAGAACAAGAAGCCGGTCTTTTGCATAAGCCTGGTCGGCGAGAGCCATCCGCTTCCCAACCGCACCGAGTGAAGGCCGTATCGCACGAGACGACCGCGATGTCGCGCTGCAACACATGATTGCAGGGAAAATAGCGGCCGTCGCCTTGTTCCCGTGGTTTCACGTAGGTTCCTGTTAACGCCTGTTTGCAATGATGGGCGCAATCTTACCGGATAAGAACCAGCCAGCATTGTTGGAATGAATTCCGCCCTGTCGTCCGTCGTGACGAATGCGGCGCGGATGACTTGTGTCTTGCCAGGTATCAGCGGGATTTGTCGTGATGTCGAAGTTGTCGATCGTCTTCAAGCTCCTGACCGTGTTGTCGGTCCTCGTGCTCTCGCTCGCCGGGGTCGGCGTGACGGCAATCGGCACCATGCAGAACATCAACGCCCACACCGTCGACATCGCAGAGAGCTGGCTGCCCAGCGTGCGCGCACTCGGCTCGCTTCGCGCCGACATCAACGAGCTGCGCGTCGCGCTCCGCCTGCACCTGATGCAGGATACTGCCGAAGGCAAGGATGCCGCCGAAAAGCGCCTCGCCTCGCTCCGCGAGCGCATCGAGAAGACACGCAAGGTCTACGAGCCCTTGATCACGTCGTCGGAAGAGCGCGCTCTCTATCAGCAATGGAACGCGGCCTGGCGCGATTATTTGAATGGCGTGCAGGACGTGATGGCCTTGTCGCGAAAGAGCGTTGGCAAGTTCCCGACTGAGGCCAACGAGATGTTGCAGACCAAGGTCGCCAAGATGGCCCAGGCGGCCGATCCGTTGCTCCAGAAGGGCATCGAGATGAACAATCGCGGCGCCGAGTTGGAGACGAAGCAGGCGGCCGACAGCTACGCCATGATCTTCCGTGTGCTGGTCGGCATCATCGTGCTGTCGGTCGTGATCGCGATCGGCGCCGCCTATTATCTCGTGCGCGACGTTTCCCGCGGCATTGCCTCGATCATCAAGCCGATGCAGTCGCTCGGCCAGGGCGATCTCTCGGCCGAGGTGCCGCACCGCGGCGAGAAGACCGAGATCGGCTCGATGGCCGATGCGCTGCAGATTTTCAAGGAAGCGCTGATCGCCAAGAAGGCCGCCGACGAAGCGGCCGCGCGCGATGCCGAGGCCAAGATCGAGCGCGGCCGGCGCGTCGACGCCATCACCCGCAAGTTCGAGGCCATGATCGGCGAGGTCGTCGGCACCGTCTCCTCGGCCTCGACCGAGCTCGAGGCGTCGGCATCGACGTTGACCAGCACCGCGCAGCGCGGGAAGGAGCTCGCGACCGTCGTCGCAGCCGCCTCCGAGGAAGCCTCCACCAACGTCCAGGCGGTGGCCTCCGCCTCGGAAGAGCTGTCGTCCTCCATCACCGAGATCAGCCGGCGCGTGCAGGATTCGGCGCGGATGGCGGCCGAAGCGGTCGAGCAGGCTGCGCGCACCAACGAGCGCGTCAATGCGCTGTCGCAGGCGGCCTCCCGTATTGGCGACGTCGTCGAGCTCATCAAC
Source organism: Bradyrhizobium diazoefficiens (assembly GCF_016616235.1). NCBI lineage: Bacteria > Pseudomonadati > Pseudomonadota > Alphaproteobacteria > Hyphomicrobiales > Nitrobacteraceae > Bradyrhizobium > Bradyrhizobium diazoefficiens. The sequence continues at coordinate 6,053,101 of NZ_CP067100.1, read as the reverse complement.
ACCATCGCAGGCCAGACCAACCTGCTGGCGCTGAACGCCACCATCGAGGCGGCGCGCGCCGGCGAGGCAGGCCGTGGCTTTGCGGTCGTCGCCTCCGAGGTCAAGGCGCTGGCCGAACAGACCGCGAAGGCGACCGGCGAGATCGGGGCGCAGGTCTCCGGCATCCAGGCGGCGACGCAAGAATCCGTCAGCGCCATCCAGCAGATCGGCGGCACCATCGAGCGGCTGTCCGAAGTGTCGGCGGCGATCGCGGCCGCCGTCGAGGAGCAGGGCGCGGCCACGCAGGAGATCTCGCGCAACGTCCAGCAGGCCTCGGTTGGCACGCAGGAAGTCTCCTCGAATATCACCGACGTGCAGCGCGGTGCGATGGAGACCGGCGAGGCTTCGGTCGAGGTGCTGTCGGCTGCGAAATCGCTCGCAACCGACAGCACGCGGCTGAAGGTCGAGGTCGCGCAGTTCCTGGAATCGGTCCGCGCGGCCTGACGCTCTACGTGCCCGTCTGCGGAGCCGGCGGCGGCACCTGTCGCCGGAACAGGATGCGCTGGTAGAGCCAGCCGATCGCGACCAGCACGATGCCGAGGCCCATGAACGACAGCGCGCGGTAGACGCCTGTCAGCGTCGACATGTCGATGACGAAGGCCTTCAGGATCGTCAGCGCGATCACGACCGCCGATGCCAGCCGCGCCCGCTCCGAGTTGACGAGGATGCCGACGCCGAGCAGCACCACGCCGAAGCCGAGCCAGCCGATCGAATAGGTATATTGCTCCGCGCCCGTCGTAGGTCCGGTGGAGAGGATCGGGCCGTGATAACAGCGGCGGATCTCCAGCGTGACATAGGCGAGCGCGAACAGCAGCGCGCCGCCGGCGATGATGTTGGCGTAGACCTTACCGCGCTCGTCGGCCACGGCATAAGCGAGTAGCAGCATCAGCACCGCCGGCAGCGCGTAGCCGAGCAGCAGCAGGTTGAACACGGCGCCGCCGACATCGATGTGCCAGATCAGCGGGTTCTCCAGGAACAGCAGGCCGAACACGCTGATGAGGCCGGCGATCGCGGTGAGCACGACCGCCCCGACATTGTGCACGATGCTGCGGCTGCGCAGCCGCAGCCGTTCCAGCCCGATCGCCATCGCAAGCGCCATACAGACCTGCAGCGCGAATTCGAGCAGCGACGGGGACGAAATCATGTCGCCGCCGGTCGCAAGGTGTCGGATCTCCGTGAACGCCAGCAGCGCGGTGAACAGGATCGCGGCGGCCTCGATCATGCGCAGCGGCGCATCGTCGGCGCGGCGGCGCAGGAAGATGCTCGCGCCCCAGAATGAGGCCGCCGGCAGGCCGTAGCCCCATAGCAGCCAGTTGAAGATCGGTGTGGTGCCGACGGCGTCGCCGACGATGCGCGGATCGTAGCCGATGCGCGCCGTCACGATGCCGGCGAAGATGGCGGCGAGCCAGCGCAGGAACGGGATCGGCCGCTGCATCGAGATCCAGGCGGTGCCGAGCGACATCAGCGCGAGCGCAATGGTGAGCCAGCCCTTCTCCAGCGCAAATGTGAGCGCCAGCGCCAGCGCGCCGAGTGTGCCGGTCGCGAACAGCGCGGCGGAGATTGCAACGCCGGGCCGGGTCTCGCGGCGCGTCAGCGCCTCGGTCGCGGCGCCAAAGGCGGCGGCGAGCAGAACAGCGAGAATCGCGAACGGGATCGAGCGGTCGAGATGGGCGATCCGGGCGTAGAGCGCAACCAGGATCGCGATCGGCGTCGCGACGCCAGCCGCCGACCATACTACGGGGATGATCGCCGAGTTCGAGCGGCCCTGCGCCAGGAAGCCGGCGATGCCGAAGCCGGCGGCGAAGATCGCGGCCATCACGAGGTGCAGCGTCACCGAGCCGTCGGTCGCGACCGGCCCGACGCCCGGCATCGGGCCGCCCGGCAGCACCAGCATGTCGGGATTGGCGCGTACCGCCCATTCGGCGAACACGATGAAGACGGTCGCTGCCGCCGCGCCCAGCGCACCGGTGGCCGCCGGCGCGCGCCAGGCGACCAGCAGCGTCGCACCAACCAGCAGCGTGTACGCGATCAGTGCGAGGTCCGCATGCGCGCTCGACAGCACGACCAGCATCGCGCCGAACAGGTAAGCGCCGAGCGAGCTCGACGACACCGGCTCGATCTCGCCGTCTTCGATGGTCGGGCCGAACATGAAGCCGCAGACGACGAGCAGCGCGGCGAGCACGAAACCCGCGATGGCATGGAAGGCGTGCGGCGCGACTTGCAAGTCGCCGGTATCGAGGCCCGGGAAGATCCACAGCACGGCGAAGACGATGGTGGTCACGGCAAGCCAGCGCCACAGCCGGATGCGGGCGAGGCCGAAGCTCGCGGCGGTGACGATGGCCAGATAAATATAGAGCGCCCGATAGTCCGGCTTGCCGCTGGAGACGAGGATCGGCGTCACGAAGGCGCCGACCACACCGAGCCCGGCGAGCGCGGGCCCGTGCAGCAGCGCTGCGACGAGCGTGCCCATTGCAACGATGCCGAGCAGCACGAAAGCGGTCGCGGGCACGAGGAAACCGTAGAGTGCATAGGCGGCATAGATGGTCGCGAACGCCACCGCCGTGCCGGCCGCCGTGAGGATGGCCGGAATGTTCGCGATCGGCAGCGCCGCGATGTTGGAGATGCTCTCCTTGCGCCGCGTCCATTCGCCGGCACCGAGCAGGGCCAGCGCGAACAGGCCGCCCAGGAACACGCGCACGCCAGGGCCGACAAGGCCCGCCTCGATCGAGTAGCGCACCATGAAGAAGCCGCCGAGCGCGAGCGCGAAGCCGCCGATCCACACCACCCAGCGGGTGCCGAGCCGCTCCTCGAAGCCAGGTTCTCTGGAAACAGGTGCCGGCGCCGGCAAAGGCGGCGGTGTGTCGGCCGGCGGGCTCGCTTCGGGCGGCGGCGATGCTTCTTCGGTGACGAGCGGAGACGGCACTGGCGTGGCCTCGGGCGCAAGCGGAGGCGGTTCTGCGGGAGCTGTTGCGGGCGCTTCAGCCTGGACCTGCGCAGGCATGAGCGGTGGCGGCTGTATCCGCCGCTGCGCGTAAAACATCTCTTCGAGCGCGTTCAGCCGGCGGCGCAGATCGGCTGCCTGGCTCGAAGCCTTGATCGCAATCAGGAAGGCGATGATCGCAATGATCAACGCAAAGACGTCAAACGGGCCGTCGAACATGAAGCCTCCAGGCCACCGGCGCGCAGGGCCGGTCGCACACATCTCAGGATCTAGCGCCGGGAGCGCACGCGCAAGCCCGGCGCGGGCCGCTCCTGGAGCACCTCGCGGCGGAAGCGGTAGAGCGCTGCCGGCCGTCCGCCGGTCTGTGTCGACATCACGCCGGTCGGTTCGACCAGGGCTTCAGCTTCGACCAGGCGGCGGAAGTTCTGCTTGTGCAAATGCCGGCCGGAGATCGCCTCCACCGTGTACTGCAGTTCAGTGAGTGTGAACTCGGCCGGCAAAAGTTCAAACACCACGGGGCGATACTTCAGTTTTGCGCGCAGCCGCGCGATTGCCGTGGCGAGAATCCGGCGGTGATCGAACCGCATGGAGGTGCCGAGCGCGGGCAGCGTCTTGCGCGCTAATGCCGCAGGGCGGCCGTCGCGCCGCGCCTCCTCGATCAGCCCGGCCTCGTAGAGCAACTCGTAGCGGTCGAGCACGCGCTCCTCGTCCCAGGGCGCGCCGTCGAGGCCGAAATAGAACCGCACGCGATCTTTGCGTGGCAGCGCGCGGGTCGTCTCCGGCGGCTCCTCTTCGGCCCATGTGGTCAGTGCCGGAATGATGTCGCGGGCGATGATCGCGGGCGGCTGCTCGCGCCAGTCTTCCCAGGGGAAGAAGCGATACCAGGGCTCGAAGCTCGCGCCATCGGCGGCAAGCTCGGGGTCCGCCGCGCGCGTCAGCGCGAGATAGCCGATCGACACCATATGTGCGCCGGTGTCGCCGGCCTCGGCATGGCGGCCGCGATCGCCAAACGTGTAGAGCTGCTCGACATAGCCGAGCCGCAAGGCCGCCTGTTGCTCGACCCAGGCGCGCAGGCCGATCTCGAAGGTGCGGTGAGCGAGCGCGTCGAACGGGCCGAACGGCAGTCCGGCCAGTCCGTCGCTGCCGCGTGCAGTCAGGATCAGCGGCTCATGGTCCGCGATCGCGACGATTGCGGCAGTCAGGCCGATCTCGATCGGCGTCAGCGGCTTGTCGCTCATGCGGCTGTTGTGTCCTTCACCTCTCCCGCTTGCGAGAGAGGTCGCGCCGAAGGCGCGGGTGAGGGCTCTCGCCTCTTGGGGAATCCTAATGAGGAGGCACCCTCTCGCCGACCCTCTCCCGCAAGCGGGAGAGGGGGCGCAGGCCCCGCGCGGCTGCTACTCGGCGCTCGCCTCATTCGAGCTCGATCACGAAGGGGCGGCCTTCAACCATCATCGCGCCCGGGCCCATCTCGTCGAGCGCGCGCAGCATGCGGCCGTTGCGCCCGAGCGCGCGGTCGGCGAGGCTGACGATGCGCCGGTTCGGCGAGGCGATTGGCGAGGCCGCGCGGATCTTCCTGGCGATCTCGATCTCGTCGCGCGCCGGATTGAGCGCGCACACGGCCGCGAACGCGCTCGCGGTGGAGCGGCTGATGCCGGCATAGCAATGCACCACCAGCGGTGCGCTCCGGTCCCAGCCGCGCACGAAGTTCAGCACCTGGTCGATATGCGCTTCGGAGGGCGCGACGAAACCGTCCATCTCCTCGGTGATGTCGTCCATCGACACCTTGAGATGGTTGGCCGGCAGCACCGACACCGGACGTGCCACCTGCTCGACATTGGCCATCACGGTCAGCACGTGGCTTGCCTTGGTGAGACGGACCGTTTCGGGAAGCGCGGCGAGGGAACAGACGTGGATCATAGCGGACCTTTTTGTTGATTATAGCCGCAGCCGTAGGGTGGGCAAAGCGAAGCGTGCCACCATCTTCGTCGCAAACGCGAAGGTGGTAGGCATGGCGCAAGTGCGCCTTTGCCCACTCCACAGGGCTCACGCAAACACCGCGCCAAACCGCTCCAGAAACTGCTTCTCGGCCCGTGCCGCGGTCCAAGGCGTGAGATAGTCGCGCCGGACGCTGTCGGAAAGGCCGGGATCCTTGCCGAACAGGCGCTTCGCCTCGCTTTCGCTGAAGCCGGCAAGCTCGGTCGCCTCGAGGTAAGCCGCGCCGCGATCGGCGGCCTTGATGGCTTGCGCGATCTCCTCAGGCAGCTCCGGCGGCAGGCCGAAGCGGATGTGAATGGCGCCGAGCAGGCGCTTCTCCACCGCCTTGTAATGGCCGTCGAGCACGGCCTTGAACGGCGAGATCATGTCGCCGATGACATATTCGGGCGCATCGTGCAGCAGGGCTGCGAGTCGCGTGCGCTGGTCGACACGCGGAATCTCGTGCCGCAGCACGGTCTCCACCAGCAGCGTGTGCTGCGCGACCGAGAAGATGTGCGCGCCTGTGGTCTGCCCGTTCCAGCGCGCAACACGCGCCAGTCCGTGCGCAATGTCGGCGATCTCGACATCGAGCGGAGAGGGATCGAGCAGGTCGAGCCGCCGGCCCGACAGCATGCGCTGCCAGGCGCGGGATTGCGCATCGCGCGCCGTCTTCTTCGCGGTCATTTGACCTTGAGGCGCGGCTTGCGCTGCGTCTTGCCGCAAGTCGCGTGGCAATGGCACTCGACCAGATGGTCGTTGACCATGCCGGTCGCCTCCATGAAGGCATAGACGATGGTCGGGCCGACGAATTTGAAGCCGCGCGAGGACAGCTCCTTGGAAATTTGCACCGACAGCGGCGTCGAAGCCGGCACGCTCGCCGTGGTCTTGAAATTGTTGACCTTGGGCTGTCCGTCCATGAAGTCCCACAGCAGCTTCGAGAAGCCCGGTCCTTTCTCCATGATATCGAGATAGGATTTCGCGCTCAGGATCGTGCCGTCGATCTTGGCGCGATTGCGCACGATCCCGACATCGTTCATCAGCGCGTGAACTTTCTTCTCGCCGTAGCGCGCGATCTTCTCCGGCTGGAAATCGTCGAAGGCTTTGCGGAAATTGTCGCGCTTGCGCAGGATGGTGATCCAGGACAGGCCGGCCTGGAAACCGTCGAGGATCAGCTTTTCAAACAGCGCGCGGTCGTCATACTCCGGCACGCCCCATTCGGTGTCGTGATAGGCGACATAGAGCGGATCTTCGCCCGGCCAGGGGCAGCGGGTCTTTCCGTCGGGATGCAGGCGGGGAGCACGGCTCATGCGGTGGGCTGCTTGGTTGGAATACGAACGACATCGGGTTCGGCGAGCCTCACGGCGAGGCCGCCGGCGGTGAGCGGCTGGCCGGCGTCGAGCGCGTCGGCGACGCGGTCGATGCGCACCAGCGCGATGCCCTTTCCTTGCGCCGACGAGCCCATGGTGCCGACTTGCTTGTCCCCGGCCATGACGCTGACGCCGACCTCCGGCGAGAGATCGTCGAGCAGCACCTTCACGCTGCGGGTGCGCGCGGTGCCGCGATGCTGCATGCGCGAGACGACCTCCTGGCCGACATAGCAGCCCTTGTCGAAATCGACGCCGGCGAGGCGGTCCATGTTGGTCTCGTGCGGGAACGCATCGCTGTACATGAAGTCAAGCCCGCCGCGCGGCACACCGAGCGCGATCCGGTGCGCCTCGTACTCGGCGGCATCGACCAGCTCCGCGCCGATCAGGTCGGACAGTTTTTGCTTGAGATCCTCGGGGATCAGGATGCGAGTGCCGAGCGCTTCATTGCGCGGATCGGCGAAGGCGAGGTCCGGCTGCGCGGCAGGCTGGCCGTCCCAGGCCGCGAGCACACCGAGATCGAGGTTTTCCACCGTGACCTTGGCGCGCAGCTTGTAGAATTTCAGCTTGGTGGCAAGGCTATCTGCCAGCGCCTTGGGGCAGTCGATCAGGAACCCGCCGCCGTGGCCCGCGGGCGCCTCCGTGATCAGGAAGTCGACGATGATCTTGCCCTGCGGCGTCAGCAGCGCGCCGAATCGCCCAAGGCCCGGCTTGAGCTTGTCGACATCGGTGGTGATGAGGCCGTTGAGGAAGTTGCGCGCGTCCTCGCCCGCGACCTTGATCACGCCCCGGTCGGGAAGAAACGCTGATTTCATGTGAAAATCTCTTGCGACATGGTGCTCCGGAACGTAAGCCCGCAAGGCATAAACGACAAGACCTCGAGCCCTGCGCTTGGGGATGAGAGAGGCCCCATGACCCAGCGTTTCGATGTGATCTTGAAGGGCGGCACCGTCGTCAACCAGGATGGCGAGGGCGTTCGCGATATCGGCATCACGGGCGGTCGCATCGCCGAGCTGGGGGCGCTGTCGCAAGGCTCCGCGGCCGAGGTGATCGACTGCAAGGGCCTGCACATCCTGCCCGGCGTGATGGATACGCAGGTGCATTTCCGCGAGCCCGGGCTGGAGCACAAGGAAGACCTCGAGACCGGCTCGCGCAGCGCGGTGATGGGCGGCGTCACCGCCGTGTTCGAGATGCCGAATACGTCGCCGCTCACCGTGACCGAGGCGACCTTCACCGACAAGGTTAAGCGCGCCCACCACCGCATGCATTGCGATTTCGCCTTCTTCATCGGCGGCACCCGCGAGAACGTGCAGGACCTGCCGGTGCTGGAGCGCGCGCCGGGCTGCGCGGGCGTCAAAGTGTTCATAGGCTCGTCCACCGGCGCGCTGCTGGTCGAGGACGACGAGAGCCTGCGCCGGATCTTCCAGGTGATCCGCCGCCGCGCCGCCTTCCACGCCGAGGACGAATACCGCCTCAATGATCGTAAATCGCTGCGCATCGAGGGCGATACGCGCTCGCATCCGGCCTGGCGCGACGAGACTGCGGCGCTGATCGCGACGCAGCGCTTGGTCAAGCTCGCACACGAGACGGGCAAGCGCATCCACGTGCTGCACATCTCGACCAAGGAAGAGATCGAGTTCTTGCGCGACCACAAGGACGTCGCCTCCTGCGAGGCGACGCCGCATCATCTGACGCTGGTCGCGCCCGAATGCTACGAGCGGCTCGGCACGCTGGCGCAGATGAACCCGCCGGTGCGCGGCGCCGATCACCGCGCCGGCATCTGGCGCGGCATCGAGCAGGGCGTCATCGACGTGCTCGGCTCCGACCACGCTCCGCATACCCTGGAAGAGAAGCAGAAGGCCTATCCCGCCTCGCCCTCCGGCATGACCGGTGTGCAGACGCTGGTGCCGCTGATGCTCGATCACGTCAACGCTGGCCGCCTGTCGCTGGCGAGGTTCGTCGATCTCACCAGCGCCGGCCCTGCGCGTCTCTACAACATGGCCTGCAAGGGCCGCATCGCCGCCGGCTACGACGCCGACTTCACGGTGGTTGACTTGAAGCGCAGCGAGACCATCACCAACAAATGGGTGGCGTCGAAGGCCGGCTGGACGCCGTATGACGGCGTCCGCGTGACGGGCTGGCCCGTCGGCACCGTCATCCGCGGCCGCCGCGTGATGTGGCAGGGCGAGCTGGTGACGGCCTCGCAAGGCGAGCCGGTGCGGTTTCTGGAGACGCTGAAGCAATAGGGGCAGGAGCGAGCCTCTCCCTCCGCCGTCATGCCCCGGCTTGCCGCCTTCGCTGAAGCTTCGGCGAGCCGAGAACCCCGCGGGCCTCGGCGTAGCCTTGGCGGAGCCGGGACCGGGGCATCCAGTACGGCGCGGCCCCTCGATTCAAATTTTCTGCCTCTGGAATACTGGATTGCCCGCCTTCGCGGGCAATGACAGAGTGCCTGGCGGCGCAAGCTCAAATTGGGAGAGAGCAATGTCCCAACCGGCACCCCTCATCACCACCGAGCAACTCGCCGCCATTCTCGGCGATCCCGACTTGCGCCTCTACGACTGCACGACCTACAACGAGCCGGTCCCGCCGGGCAGCGACGTGCCTTATCGTACCGTCCCCGGTGACAAGACGTTTGCCGCCGGCCACATCCCGGGCGCCGATTTTCTCGATCTGCAAGGCCAGTTCTCCGACGCTTCCGCACAGCAGTTCTTCATGATGCCTAATGTCGCCCAGCTGGAAGCCGCGTTCGGCCGCCATGGCCTCGATGCGTCCAAAACCATCGTGCTCTACAGCATCGGCACCATGATGTGGTCGACGCGGTTCTGGTGGATGCTGCGCTCGCTCGGCGTCGATGCGCAGGTGCTCGACGGCGGCTTCGACAAATGGAAGGATGAGGGACGGCCAATTGAGACCGGTGCGCCGAAAGGCTATCCGGCAACGACCTTCCAGGCCACACCGCGTGCGGGCTTGTTCATCGACAAGAACACCGTCAGAGCGCGGATCGGCGATCCCTCGACGGTGATCGTGAATGCGCTTGGGCCGCAGTTTCACCAAGGCCTCGAGCCCAGCCGCTACGGCCGGCCCGGTCGCGTTCCCGGCAGCGTCAATCTTCCGGCCGCAACGCTCGTGACCGCCGACAAGACGTTGACGACGCTTGCCGATGCCGAAGCCAGGTTCGCCGCGGCGGGCGTCACGCGGAACAAGAATGTGATCCTGTATTGCGGCGGCGGCATCTCGGCGACGATCGACCTGCTGATGCTGACGCAACTCGGCTACGACAAGCTGACGCTGTACGATGCCTCGATGGGCGAGTGGGCGAGGGACCCGGCACTGCCGATCGAGACGGACTAGGGGCACGTCTCATACCCTCGCCAGCCCTACAGGGCAGGACAAGAAATCTGGGAACCTTTTGTGCCAGCTTGCATCCAATGTTTGAAACCAACGATCACAAGCAGGTAACGCCATGCAACGGACCGCAGCCGGCCTGTCTACCGGCCCAAGAACGTCTGAAGCCGAGCTGATCGACCGGGCGCGAGGCCGGGACGAGGCCGCGCTCCGTGAGATCATGCAGGCCAACAACCGCAGGCTCTACCGCCTCGCGCGCGGCATCCTGCGCAGCGACAATGAAGCCGAGGACGTGGTGCAGGAGACCTATGTCCGTGCCTTCACCCATCTCGACGGCTTCCGCGGCGAGTCCGGGCTGTCGACCTGGCTGTCCCGCATCGCCATCAACGAAGCGCTTGGCCGGGTGCGAAGCGCAAAGCCGCATGTTGAGCTCGGTGCCGTCCCGGAAGAGGCGCTCGAGGCGCAGATCATCAAATTCCCCGTTTCTCCCGCAGGCGATCCGGAAAGGACCATGGCCCAACGTGAAATCCAGCGCGTCGTCGAACGCGCCATCGACGAGTTGCCGGATGTCTTCCGCATGGTCTTCGTCGCGCGGGTCATGGAGGGCATGAGCGTCGAGGAGACTGCCGATCTACTCACCATCAAGCCCGAGACGGTAAAGACCCGGCTGCATCGCGCCCGCGGCATGTTGCGCGAGAACGTCGAGAAGGAGATCGGTCCGGTGATGATGGATGCATTCCCGTTCGCTGGATGGCGATGCGAACGGCTGACAGTTGCCGTGCTGAAGCGGCTCGGAATTGGCGGCTGAAATTTTTCGGGAACCTTTGCGCGACACGTCCATCCAATTCCTGTGAAGTAACGCCGGCAAAGCCGTCCGGCAGCACAGGAGTGTCAAACCATGTTCATCCGTTGGAGCGCGGCGGTCGCCGCGGCAATTCTGTTGTCCAGCCCCGTGCTGCTGCAAGGCGCACGTGCTGCCGACAAGCTCACCGATCCCCAGATCGCGCATATCGCCTACACCGCCGGCGTCATCGACATCAACGCGGCCAAGCAAGCGCAGAAGAAAGCCAAGAACAAGGACGTCAAGGCATTTGCCGACGACATGCTGCGCGACCATGAGGCGGTCAACAAGCAGGCGCTGGCGCTGGTCAAGAAGCTGAACGTCACGCCCGAGGACAACGACACCAGCAAGGCACTGTCGAAGCAGGCGAGCGACAAGCTCGCCGAGCTGGACAAGCTCAGCGGCGCGGCCTTCGACAAAGCCTATGTCGCCAACGAGGTCGCCTATCACAAGACGGTCAACGGTGCGCTGGAGACCCAGCTCATTCCGTCCGCGAGCAATGCCGAGCTGAAAAGCCTGTTGCAAACCGGCCTGAAGATCTTTCAGGGCCATCAGCAGCACGCTGAGCACGTCGCGGCCGAGCTGAAATAGGAGCGTGTGAGATGAAGCCGGGACGCCTCGCATCGGTCGCGCTTGCGGCCATCTTCGCCTCGATGGCCGTCCCGGCACATGCTGCGACCATAGAGATCACGATGGAGAATCTCGTGATCGCACCGGCCGAGGTGTCGGCGAAGGTCGGTGACACCATCAACTGGATCAACAAGGACGTCTTCGCCCACACCGCCACGGCAAAGAACGGCGATTTCGACGTGACGCTGGCGCCGAAGAAGTCGGCGAGTTCAGTTCTGAAGAAAGCGGGAACGGTCGAGTACTACTGCCGCTATCATCCCAACATGAAAGCGACGCTCAAAATCGAGCCGTAGTGACGTCCGTCAATCGGTCCCGCCGGCATGGGGCGGGTCATTCTCGGAGAGCGCTTACTGCCTGGAGACGCCGACCGAGAATTCGCCGTTGCGGATGCGGGCCGGAAAACCCTCGACGAACTTCGCCACCGCATCCTCGCCATAGGTGCCGACGAGCTCGGCCAGCGCGGCGAACAGGCTCGCCTGCGCCAGGCAGTCGCCGTCGATCCCGTCATGGCGCGCCTCGGCCCAGGCCTCGTTGAGATAGCTCAGCGCAGCCTGTTTTTGCTCGTGATCGGGCAGCGGCGCGCGGGCGGGGGCGTAGGATACTGGATGGCTCATGAAACTCGTCAGGGCTGAAGGCGCGATCCACGGCGATGCGCTGCACGAGAGGTGTAGCACGCACGTTAACGTCCGCTAGGCCACATCTTTAAGAACGGTTAACAGCTGTGAACAAAGACGATGACAGGGTTCCAGCAAGCTCTAATTGGCGTAGCGCGCCGTGAGATCGCGCGAGATCTTCGAGCCTTCCTCGATGTAGCGGCGGATCGCCACAGTCGCAGCCGGCGTGCAGCTCCGGTAGGTCTGCTGAAAGCCGTTATAGCCGCGGTTGAAGCCGGCGATCATGCGGGTGCGGCGCTCGCCGGAGGGGGTTTCGGCATCGATCAGCGCCTGCATCTCGCTGCGCCATTTGTTACCCTCGTTGGACCCGCAGATGCCGCGCAGATAGTGCAGGCCGCCCAGGATCTCGGCCAGCCGCTGCAAATCGCCGTCAAACGGCGCCGCCACGTCCTGGGCTCTCGCGGGCACGGAGGCGCAGGCGAGAATCAGGGCAAGAATGGCCAGAAATCGCGTGGACATCGGCGGGTGTATGCCTCCTCGGGGCGATTGACGCAAGGCAGGAGGGTCAGGCGCGGATCAGGCGCGCGGCCGACTGGATGACATCCTCCAACCCCCCGGTCAGCTTGAGATCGCCTAGGCTCGCCAGGGCGTTCGGGGCGATCCAGCGGTAATCGTCGAGCTCGTCGTTGAGAGTCGGTTCCCTAGCCAGCCAGCGGGCGGCAAAGGACATGATCAGATAATGGCCGGCGCCGGCCGCCGCCGGCAGGACCTCGCGCCAGCCGGCGAGGCCGACGATCTCGATCTGAAGCCCAGTCTCCTCGTCGACCTCGCGCTTGAGCGCCTGGTGCAGCGATTCGCCGAACTCGACCCGGCCGCCCGGCAGCGAATAGAAGCCTTTGGCCGGCGAGCGGGCGCGGCGGGTCAGCAGCACCTTGCCGTCGCGAAAAATCGCGGCACTGACCGCGATCTGGGGATGGGTGGGCTGCATGGCGCTGGCCATGGCTTCTTCACCTCTCTCCAGCGGGGAGAGGTCGATTTGCGCAGCAAATCGGGTGAGGGGGCGCAGTTATGACGAGAGACCGAAGCCCCTCACCCGGCGCTACGCGCCGACCTCTCCCAACGGGAGAGGTGGACAATGCGCGGAACAAGGTTCGATCCAATGACATGGGCTCAGTTCGCCATGATGGTGTCGACGTCGGCCTCCGCGCCGCCATTGATGATGCCGCCGCAGGCGGCGATCAGCGGCTTGACCCAGGCCGCGGCCTGCTCGGCGAGGCGGACGCGCGTCGTGTCCTTCTCGACCTCGCGCATGGCCGAGCCGACTGCGGTCAGGATCGACGTCATGGTGTCGGTGATGTGGTCGAACTGGGCGCGCACGTTGGGATCGGCCTTCTCATAGGCTTCGATCGCGAGATCCCGGGCCTTGAAGTTCGAGGCGGTGAAATGCTCGGCATAGGACAGCGGCGACCAGGTCAAGAAGTCTTCCGCGCATTCGGGCATGTCGGGGACCATTTCCAAGAGCATCACCGCTTCATTGAAATGGTTGAGATAGTCGGTGGCAAGCCCGGTCCGCGGATTGATGTTGGCCACGCGCAGCCGTTCGGCCCAGGCTTGCGCCTCGGCGCCCGTCTGTACATGGGTCCGCGCGGGTTGGGAGGCCATTGAGCTCATCGGCCGCAGTGTTAACGTTCGGGGTTAAAAGGACCTGAACGGACCCTATATAGACAGCCAAGGATGTGTGGACGCTTCGTCATAACTTCGGCCCCCGAGGCCTTGCGGCAACTGTTCGGCTATGTCGAGCAGCCGAATTTCCCGCCCCGGTACAATGTGGTTCCGACGCAACCGATTCCGGTCGTATTGGTCGAAAACGGCGCACGCCATTTCCGCCTGATGCGCTGGGGCCTGCTGCCGAGCTGGGTTAGGGACCCCCGCGGATTTACGCTCCTGATCAACGCCCGCTCGGAGACGGTGCTGGAGAAGCCCGCGTTCAAAAACGCGATCCGCCGCCGGCGCGGCCTGATCCCCGCCGACGGCTATTACGAATGGAGGGTGACCGACGGCCGCAAGCAGCCCTTCTTCATCCATCGCGCCGATGGCGCACCGCTCGGCTTCGCCGCAGTGTTCGAGACCTGGCTTGGGCCGAACGGCGAGGAACTCGATACGGTCGCGATCGTCACGGCCGCGGCGGGCGAGGATCTGGCCACGCTGCATGATCGCGTGCCGGTCACCATCAGCCCGCGTGATTTCGAGCGCTGGCTCGATAATCGCGGCGATGAGGTCGATGGCGTGCTGCCGCTGATGACGGCGCCACGCATCGGCGAATTCGCCTGGCATCCCGTCTCTACGCGCGTCAACCGCGTCGCCAATGACGACGAGCAGTTGCTCTTGCCGATCAGTGCGGAGGAGATGGAGGCGGAGGCAGAGGCAGAGGCCATGAAGCCCAGGAAGGCAGCGCGGAGGGTTGCGGCCGCGCCGGCCGACGACGGGCAGGGGTCGTTGTTTTAGCTCGCGCGTATCATGCCGTTGTCGTCCCGGACAAGCGCGCCTCAAGCGCGCGCCGATCCGAGATCCATACTCCCAGCGAGCAGTTGTCGCGCGAGAAGGTGGTTACGATCCTCGCCAAACTCAATCCTGGGACTATGGGTCCCGGCTCTGCGCTGACGCTTGTCCGGGACGACAGGTGAGTTTGTCGCGTCACCCTCACACAATCTCCCTTTCCCTCAACGCCGCGATCTCCGCTGCATCGAAGCCCAGCTCGCCCAGCACGGCATCCGTATCCGCCCCCAGCTCCGGCGCCATCCGGTCGAGCTTGCCGCCGCCATGGGCGAGCTTGAAGCCGCTGCCGGCAAAGCGCAGGCGGCCGTAGGGCGTGTCCAGCTCTTGGATCGCGCCGCGGGCCTTGATCTGCGGATGGTCGATGACCTCCTCGACTTTCCAGATGCTGGCGCAGGGCGCGCCGGCGTCTTCCAGGATTGTCTCCCATTCGCGTGCCGGCTTTGCCGCGAGCGCCTCCTCGATGATGGCGCGCAGCGCCGGCTCGTTCTCGTTGCGCGCGAACCAGTCGGCGAAGCGCGGATCGCTCAGCGTATCCTCGCGGCCGAGCGCGCTCATCAGCGCGCGGTACTGCTTCTCGTTGTTGACGGCGAGCAGGATGTAACCGTCGCCCGCCTTGAACAGATTGGCGGTGGTCTTGCGGCTGACGGCCTGGTTGCCCGAGAGTGTCTGGCGATGGCCGGCCACCGACCAGTCCGCGATCTGTCCCGACAGAAACGCCAGCGTCGCTTCCAGCATGGAGACGTCGATGAGCTGGCCCTTGCCGGTGCGGTCGCGCTGATACAGCGCGCTCGACACACCGAATGCGGCGGTCGCGCCCGACAGCACGTCGCATACCGCAAAGCCCGCGCGCGTCGGCCCCGTCTCGGGATGGCCCGTGATCGCCATGATGCCCGAGAGCGCTTGCATCTTGCCGTCATAGCCGGGCCGCAGACGGTCCGGGCCGGTTTGGCCAAAACCTGATACGGCGCAATAGATCAGCTTGGGATTGACTGCTGAGAGCGCCTCGTAGCCGATGCCGAGCTTGTCCATCACGCCCGGGCGGAAGTTTTCCATGACGACGTCGACAGTCGCGGCGAGCTTCTTCACGATCGCGATCGCATCGGGCTTTTGCAAGTCCAGCGTCAGGCTGCGCTTGTTGCCGTTGATGGCCTGGAACGCGGGCGCGAGGCCGCGTTCAGCCCATTCGCGGCTAAGCGGCGTGCGCCGCATGTCCTCGCCCTCGCGCCGCTCGACCTTGATGACGTCGGCCCCTAACAGCGCGAGCTGATAGCTCGCATAGGGGCCGGCCAGCACTTGGGTGAAGTCCAGGATCTTCACGCCCTCGAACGGTCGCGTCACGTCGTTCTCCCATCTGCTTGTTGTTGCCGGAGGACGTCAGGCGGCGCGGTTGCCGCGCGCGATCTCCTTCTGCTTGTCGAATTCGGCGCGGCGGCGCGCCAGCTCTTCGGCTGAGAGCTGCGCGACATTGTTGTAGTCGAGCTTCCACGAGGCGTCCTCGCTCCAGCGCAGCGGCGATTGCATCGTGGTCTGCGGGCCGCTCGCAGTCTGCAGCAGCTTGAGCGCCAGCTCCAGCGTCTGTTGCTGCGAGGCTGTGTCGTGCGGCTTGCCGGCGGAATTGCCGAGCGGGAAGTCGGAGAACAAAAAGCGCGGCACGGCAGCGTGCTCGATGATGTCCTTGGCGCAGCCCATGATTACGGTCGCAATGCCGTTGCGTTCCAGGTGCCGCGCCACCAGTGCCGTGGTCTGGTGGCAGACCGGGCAGTTCGGCACCAGCACGGCGACATCGACCTTGTCCGCGAGACAGCGCGCCAGGATCTCCGGCGCGTCGGTGTCGAGTGTGACGCGATGGCTGCGGTTGGTCGGCGCGCCGAAGAAGCGCGGGGCGACTTCGCCGATGCGGCCCGCGGCCGACGCCTTCAACAGCTGCGGCAGCGGAAACCAGGTGCCGCTGTCTGTGGCCGAGGTGTGCTTGCGGTCGTAGCCGATATGCGAGATCCGCAAATCGTGCTGCTTGGAGGTGTCGCCGTCATAGACCTGGTAGAATTTCGCGCCGCCATTATACGCCGCTCCGGGCCCCTGATCGCCCTTGGTGGGATCATAAGGCGCGGCGGTCGTGATGATGGTGACGCGCGATTGCGCCAGCGGCTTCTTCAGCCGTTGGAATGGCGCCTCGGTGTAATGCGCCCAGCGATACGGCGTGGTGTAGCCGATCGCGGCATAATAGTCGCGCGTGCGCTGCATATAGGGAACGGGGGAATCATAGTCGGGCGCAAAGCCGAATTCATCGTCGCGCGGAGCGGACATGGGCGCGTCTCCTGGTTCCTGGTTGGAGACAGACTAGAGATAGTTTTCGGGTTGCTCAACGGGGAGCGTGATGGCGCAGGCCAGAATTGCAGATGAGGATGGAGCGGCGCAGACGGTGCCTGTTACCCTCCGCTGGAGGGGACGGTAAGCAGGTTCACCGGAACACATGCAGCGCCGCGTATTGCAGCAGCATGATCGCCTTGGCGTCGATGATGCGGCCGTCGGCGATCATCGCCAGCGCCTCGTCGATGCCGAGCTCCAGCACCTCGATGTCTTCGCCCTCGTGCGCGAGCCCGCCGCCGTCGCTGACGCGCATCTCCGGCTCGTACTCGGCGATAAAGAAATGCAGCTTCTCGGTGATCGCGCCGGGGCTCATGAAGGCCTCGAACACCTTGTGGACGTGGTGCAGGCGATAGCCGGTTTCTTCCTCGGCCTCGGCGCGGATGCGCTCTTCCGGCGAAGCATTGTCCAGTACTCCGGCGGCCGCCTCGATCAGCAGATCGTCATAGCCGCGGATGAACGCCGGCAGGCGGAACTGGCGCACCAGGATCACCGTGCGCTGGCCGAGATTGTAGGGCAGCACGGCGGCGGCGTTGTCGCGCTCATAGGTCTCGCGGTGCTGCGTCTGCCATTCGCCATTGGCGCGCCGGTAGTCGAACGTCGTGGTCTTCAGAGGCGTCCAGTTGTCCGAGAGCACGCGGACGTCCTTGATGCGGACGCGGTCGGAAATGGTCATGGCTGGATCTCAGTTGCTTGGCGTGGTCGCGCGGCCGTCGAGCCACTTCTGGAACATCACCGACGTCGATTCCTCGAAGCCGAGCGATTGGTAGAACGCATTGGCCTGCTCATTGCCGCGCCGGACCAGGAGCTGCAGCTTCAGAATCCCCGCCGCCCGCAGCCAGTCTTCCGCCGCTGCCATGATGACACGGCCAAAACCGCGCTTGCGGCAATCGGGATCAACCGCCACGTAATAGATCCAGCCGCGATGACCGTCATGACCGACCATGACGGTCGCGACGATCGCGCCGTTGTCGCGGCCGACCAGCACCGCGGAATTGTCGCGCCGCCGCGCCAGCGCGATGTCGGCCTGCGGATCGTTCCACGGCCGCGTCAGGCCGCAGCGCTGCCACAGCGCCACGACCGGCTCGACGTCGGCATCGTTCATCGCCTCGATCTTGAGAGCACTCACAGCACCTTCCCCGGATTCATGATTCCCAGCGGATCGAGCATCGCCTTGATCTGTCGCATCAGCTCGATCGCGGTCTTGTCCTTGACCTCGGGCAGTTCGTCGCGCTTGAGCACGCCGATGCCATGCTCGGCCGAGATCGAGCCGCCCATGCGCAGCACGATCTCGAACACCACCGCGTTCATCTCGTGCCAGCGCGCCAAATAATCCGCAGTGTCGGCGCCGATTGGCTGGCTGACATTGTAGTGCAGATTGCCGTCGCCAAGATGGCCGAACGGCACCGGCCGCGCGCCCGGGATCAGCTTCACCACGGCAGCATTGGCTTCCTCGATGAAGGCGGGCACGGCGGCCACCGGCACCGAGATATCGTGCTTGATCGAGCCGCCCTCCGGCTTCTGCGCCGCCGACATTTCCTCGCGCAGCTTCCAGAAATGGTTGCGCTGGGTGAGGTTGGCCGCGATCACCGCGTCGTCGACGATCTCATCCTCCATGGCGCGGGCGAGGATCGTCTCCAGCGGCGTGCGGGCGTCCTCGCCGGCTGCGGACAATTCCATCAGGACGTACCAGGGATGTTTCTCGGCAAGCGGATCGCGCACGTCGATGCCGTGGCGCACCGAGAAGTCCACCGCCATCTCCGACAGCAGTTCAAAGCTCGTCAGCGCATTCGCGGCCTCGCTCTGCGCGATCGTCAGCAGCTTCAGCGCCGCCGCCGGCGACTTCAGCCCGACGAAAGCGGTCTCGACCGCCCGCGGCTTCGGAAACAGCTTGAGCGTCGCCGCGGTGATGATGCCGAGCGTGCCTTCGGCGCCGATGAAGAGGTTGTGCAGATTGTAGCCGGTATTGTCCTTCTTCAGCTTCGACAGCACGTTGAGCACGCGTCCGTCGGCGAGCACCACTTCGAGGCCCAGCGCCATCTCGCGCGCGACGCCATAGGCGAGCGCGGCGGTGCCGCCGGCATTGGTCGAGAGATTGCCGCCGATGGTGCAGCTTCCCTCGGCGCCGAGCGAGAGCGGAAACAAGCGGTCGACGTCGGATGCCTTCTGCTGCGCGACCTGCAACACCACGCCGGCCTCGCAGGTCATGGTGTTGGAGGCGGGGTCGACCTCGCGGATCTTGTCGAGCCGGCGCAGCGACACCACCACCTCGCCGTTGTGCGGGGTCTGTCCGCCGACGAGCCCGGTGTTGCCGCCCTGCGGTACCAGCGCGATCCTGTGCGCGGAGGCGAGCTTGCAGATGTCGGAGACCTCGGCGGTCGAGCCCGGACGCAGCACCAGCGGCGTGCGGCCGTGGAACAAATTGCGCTCCTCGGTGACGTAAGGCTCGATATCGGCCGCATCGGTGATTGCATGGCGCTCGCCGACGATCCTGCGGAATTGGGCGATCAGCTCGGGCGCAAGCGGAGGGGCGGCGGTCTTGTCGATATTCATCTTGTCTTCTTTCATCCGCTTTCTAGCGCGCAACCGCGGCGCGGCGAAGGCGGTCATTGATGGCTTCGCCCAAACCCTGTTCGGGCACCGGCATCACTGCGATCGCCCGCGGGCTCTTCGCATCGAGGCTGCGAAGATAGCCGAACAGATTGGCGGCGGCTTCATCGAGATCGGCCGTGGGGGACAAATTCATGACAGCGGCTGCGGCGTCAATGCCGGGTAGGCGATCAGGCCCGAAGGCCAGCAGCGCTTCATCAGGCGCAACGTCCTGCGCGCGCAGCCGCACGGTCGCGCGCGGCGCGTAATGCGAGGCCAGCATGCCCGGCGCCAGCGGCTGGCTGTCGTCGCTCTCGGCCTCCACAGGCGGCCGCGCCAGCGGGGCGCCCAGCACCGCCTCGATCCGCTCGCGCGACAGCCCGCCGGGCCGCAGTAGCATCGGCGCATCGAAGCAGCCGACGATGGTGGATTCGACGCCGACCGTAACCGGCCCGCCATCGACGATCAGGTCGATCCGCCCGGCAAGGTCGCTCGCAACATGCGCCGCCAGCGTCGGCGAGACGTGTCCGGAGATGTTGGCGGACGGCGCCACCACGGCGCCGCCAAAGGCGCGCAAAATCGCCTCCGCCACCGGGTGGGCGGGAATGCGGATCGCGACGCTGTCGAGCCCCGCGGTGGCAAGCTCCGCCACCGGGCACTTGTCC
Organism: Bradyrhizobium diazoefficiens; assembly: GCF_016616235.1. Taxonomy (NCBI): domain Bacteria; kingdom Pseudomonadati; phylum Pseudomonadota; class Alphaproteobacteria; order Hyphomicrobiales; family Nitrobacteraceae; genus Bradyrhizobium; species Bradyrhizobium diazoefficiens. Next base: position 6,033,179 of record NZ_CP067100.1, on the reverse strand, counting down.
GTCTTCGGCACCACCAGCGTCAGCGGCCCCGGCCAGAACGCCTCGGCAAGCTTTTTGGCGCGCGCATCGAACCGGCCGATCCGTTCTGCGGCGGCAAGGTCCGCGACGTGCGCGATCAGCGGATTGAATGCCGGCCGGCCCTTGGCGGCGTAGAGATGGGCGACAGCAGTGGCATTGGCGGCATCCGCGCCGAGCCCGTAGACCGTCTCGGTGGGAAACGCGACCAGCCCGCCGGCGGCCAAGGTCCGGGCGGCGGCTTGCGCGCCGGCCTCGCCGGCCGGCAAAATCAGCGTTTCAAGACCCGTTTTCACAGGGGCAAAATTCCTCGGCTCGGCCGCTTGCAGTGCGTCAAACCCGACGCTATAAGCCGCCTTCTTGTCGGAGTGTGGCTCAGCCCGGTAGAGCACTGCGTTCGGGACGCAGGGGTCGCAGGTTCGAATCCTGCCACTCCGACCAACAATTTCAATCACTTAGCGTGAGAGCGCTTGTTGCCCCCGAACAACCCCCCGAAGAACGCAGGGTTCGTGGGTAGGAAGCGCGTCGCCAAATGATCGGTTTCGGCGCCGTTCGTATCACATACTTCGAAAATGTCTGCGCTTGTTTGCATGCAAACGGCGTGCATCGCTATTCCGACAAGCTGGAACCGCCAAATCATTTGCCCGCTGGTTCAAACACCTGTTCGCGCGCTTCTTTGGGGCGAGGTTTAGACCCAGAGGTAAGCGTCGGCCTTGACCGGCTAAGTCCAGCGGCTCGCAGTGTGGCGTTGTTTCGCATCCAGGCATCGTTGACTAGGTCCTGCCACTGGATGACTTCGATCGATCCCCGATATTGGTTCTTGAGAGGACGGATGCGTCCTTGACCGTTCGCAGTTGTCTCCCAGTTCGACAGTTGCTGTTTCAAGTCGCCGACAATGTCGGCCACAACGTAACAATGAAAGATGCAGTCGTGGGCCACTCGAACCCTTGTTCGGTCAAACGACTCGATTTCCCCACCTTGCAGTTGCGCAAGGTACTTCGTTATCTGGTTTTCGAGTTGATCTTCCGCTGCAGGATAAGAGGTGCGGCCTGGCTTCTTAAACTCCACGATCATTAGACGGAATTGCTGACCGCCTCGAATAGAGGTTGCAGCCCTTGGGCCGCGTTCGACGGCTTTGGGAGTTTCCGAACTCGATTTTCGATATTGGGGGTAAGTGTTGGCAACGGAGTGTCCCATGAGTTTAAAAATCAAACAATGCACTTCTTAGGTTGCATTGTAAACTTGGCGCTCGACGGCGCGGTCTGCCCAGTGGCGCAGTGGGGTCCAATTCTGCGATGTCGTCAGTGATACCGAACGCCCGTTCAGGCTGGCTGGGTTGTGGCAGGGTTCGGCCCGTCAGGTGATGGATAATGAAAAGGCCGCCAACTAGGCGGCCTCGTTACGTTGCTGTGGGGAGATCGATGGAAGCTAATCGTCGTCATCATCGCGTAGGTGTCTCTCGACTGTACCTACCCAATGGATGTCCCGACCCATCTCTTCTTCAGAGGCTTCGCGGCGTCCGAATGCTGCATCGAACAACCGACCAAGAACGGTACGCTTTTCTTCTTCCCAATCGCGTTCGCTCATCAGAGGTCTCCTTTGGCTAAGCCTCCACGGCAGGTTCGCTGAGTCGATCGGGGTTCCCTCATCACAAAGAGCGCCAATCCACAAATCCAGTGGCCAATCACCGTCCAACGGGATGGAAGGTCTCTCGACGCGGGCAAACGTTACCCCCCGAATACCCCCCGAAAAATAACGTGAACAAACGAGGAAGATCGCGCACAAACGACGACGAAAAATGCTGGAAATTCAAGGTGCTTCTAAAAACCGTTCGGGACGCAGGGGGCGCAGGTTCGAATCCTGCCACTCCGACCAGAATTCATCGCGTTTTGTTCTGATTTCCATCCTCGGTCAAGCTGACCACCCTTTCAGCCGCCGAACGTGGCCGGGATCGTCCGGCCTTGCCGGTTTCCGGACTCAACCACTTTGGCCGGCAATCCAGGTGCCGATCACCTGAAAATCGCTGGTGAAGGCGACGAGATCGGCGCGATAACCGGGGGCGATCGCTCCCAATTCACCGTCCAGACCCAGGAATGCCGCCGGTGTGCGGGACGCCATGATCAGGGCTTCGGCGAGCGTGACGCCGAGCAACGTTATCGCATTCTGCACGGCCTGCATCATGGTCAGATGGGCGCCGGCGAGCGTGCCGTCGGGACCGGACAGGCGATCGCCCTCGCGTGTGATGCGGCGGCCCTGCAGCAGAAAGCTTTGCTGCCCCGTGCCGGCCAGCGGCATCGCGTCGGTGACCAGCATCAGGCGATCCGGACCCTTGCAGCGGATAGCGACGCGCAGGCTGATCGGGTCGACGTGAATACCGTCGCAAATGATTCCGGCAAACAGGCGGTCATCGCTGAGCGCAGCGCCAACCGTTCCAGGTTCGCGGGCGCCGAGCTGCGACATGGCGTTGAACAGGTGGGTGATGCCGGTCGCGCCGCGGTCGGCTGCTGCAGCGATCTGGGCTGCGGTTGCCTCGGTGTGTCCGGCCGAGATGCGAAAGCCGATGGTCTGGAGCTGATCGAGCAGCGAGGCGGGGACGCATTCGGGCGCGACGGTCACGATCGACCGGCTGTCTTTGCCGATCGTCTGCATCGCCGCGAGATCGCGCACATCAGGCGTGCGGATTTCGCTCTCGAGATGGATGCCCTTGCGCGTCCTGCTGATGGCCGGCCCCTCCAAGTGAAAGCCGAGCACGCCGGGTATTCGCAGGCAGTCCGGGGCCGTAATTGCGAGGCGCTCGATCACGTCGGGACGATCCGTGATCAATGTCGGCAAGCACCCCGTGGTCCCGAATTTGCGGTGAGCCGCGACGATCCGGGTCACGCCGTTCGCGGTCGGCGCATCGTTGAGAAGAACGCCGCCGCCGCCATTGACCTGGACATCGATGAAACCGGGCGCAAGGATCGCGTCGGCGGGAAGGGCAATGGCGCCAGGATGTGGCGCATGTCTGAGGTTGACGCTTTCGATGCGGCCGCCGGAGATGACGACCTGCGCCGGCCCCCGCATGCGAACGCCATCGAATATCTGCGGCGCGGCAATGGTAAATCGCGATGGGGCTCGATCCATAAGACGTCATCCGCGTGGTTGGTGCCGATGTGTCAGCCGCCGGGTGAACCGGAAGCTGCGGATTGCGGTTCCGCTCCGATCGAAGATCCGATGGACCTGGAACCGCTATCTTGCGTTGGAATGTCATGACCGGACAGGGCCCTCTTTATCTCGGAGTGGATGGCGGCGGCACCCGGTGTCGGGCGCGCATCGAGGACGCCGACGGCACCGCGCTCGGCGAGGGAACTTCCGGGCCGGCGACGACGCGCCTTGGCGTCGATCAGGCCTGGCGTTCGATCATGCATGCTTGCACCTCCGCAGCCGAGCAGGCTGGATTGCAGCAGGCGGATTTCGCCGCGATCCGGGCCGGGGTCGGCCTTGCCGGCTTCGGCCGCCGCGGCGTCCACGCGGCGCTGCAACGCATCGTGCATCCCTTCGCCTCCGCCGATTTCATCAGCGACGGGCTCGCCGCCTGCCTTGGCGCGCATGGTGGCGCGGATGGGGCCATCGTCATCGCCGGCACAGGCTCGATCGGCGTCGGGATCGTCGGCGGCCGCGAGCTGCGTGTCGGCGGCTATGGCTTTCCGGTCTCCGATCAAGGCAGTGGCGCGGAGATCGGGCTGCAGGCGATCCGCCTTGCGCTGCTTGCCGCCGACGGACGCAGCGCGACGTCGCCGCTGCTCGAGGAGGTGCTCGGCACGTTCGACCGCGATCCCTATCACGCGGTGGCATGGTCCGAGCAGGCGACGGCCACCGACTACGCCGCCTTCGCGCCGATCGTTTTCCGGCACGCGGGGCGGGGCGATCCGATCGGCCGGCGCATCCTCGAAAGCGCAGCCGACGCGATCGGGGAGCTCCTGGACATATTCCTGCGGCAGGGTGTGGATCGCCTCTCGCTGGTCGGCGGATTGTCGGCCGAGCTGTCGGCATGGCTCACGCCGGATCTGCGCAGCCGCCTCAGTCCGCCCCAAGCTGATGCGGTCGCGGGCGCATTGTTGGTGGCGCGAGGTCATGTCCATGCGGACGGGGCGGTCGTAGCAGCGGCGGCTCCTCTCGGCGCTCGGGCTCCGCAGCCGTAAGGAGCCGGCGCAGGCATGACATTCGAACAGGGAACCCAACATGGCAACTGAAGAAGTCGATCCGCGTTTTGCCGATCTCGACGCCTGGTCCCTGCAATCGGCGATGGAAGCGATGTGGGAGGGGCAACTCGCCGCGGTTGCGGCGGTCGGGCGAGCCCTCCCAGCAATCACGGCCGCGGCAAATGCCGCGACCGAAGTGCTCGGCGATCGCGGCCGTCTGATCTATGTGGGTGCGGGCACGTCGGGCCGAGTTGCCGTGCAGGACGGCGCCGAATTGACGCCGACATTCGCATGGCCGCGGGATCGCGTTCACTTCATCATCGCCGGCGGCCAGAGCGCGTTCGTCGCCAGCATCGAAGGGGCCGAGGACGATGCGGCCGATGCCGTCGCGCAGATCGACGCGGCCCAGCTTTCGGAGCACGATGTGGTGATAGGAGTCGCGGCCAGCGGCACCACGCCGTTCACCGTGGCGGCATTGCAGCGCGCGGACAAATGCGGCGCTGTGACCATCGGCATCGCCAGCAACGATGGCACGCCGTTGCTGACCTCGGCGAAATATCCGGTGCTAGTCGAGACCGGACGTGAATTGATCGCCGGCTCGACCCGGATGAAAGCCGGCACCGCGCAAAAGATCGTGCTGAACCTGATTTCGACCGGCATCATGCTGCGGCTCGGCCGCGTCTACCGGGGCATGATGGTCAACATGCAGGCGACCAACGTGAAGCTGAAGCGGCGCGCGGAGGTGATGGTGGCGCGCATCGCCGGCTGCAGCGAAGCCGAAGCCGCATCCGCGCTGGCGCGGACCAACGGGGACATCAAGCTCGCTGCGCTCGTCGTGCTGGGCTACGACGCGCCGGAAGCTGCCGACATTCTGCTGCGCCACAAGGGCAATCTGCGTCGCGTCTTCGACGATCTCAAGTGAGGAGCGGTGAGCATGGTCCAAATCGCTCCATCGGCGATGGCGCAGGAGATCGGCGAAAGCGCCGACGTGGTTTCGCGCCTGGTCCGCAACCGTCCCGGCATTGCCGAAATTGCAGGACGCCTCGACATCGGGGGGACCCCGCTCGCGGTGCTCTGCGGTCGCGGCAGCTCCGGCCACGCCGGGGTGTTCCTGCGTTATCTGATCGAGACGAAGCTCCACCTTCCGGTCTCCGCGAGTGCACCTTCCGTGATCACGGCGTTTCGCAAGCCGCCGAGGCTGCGCGACGCGCTGTTCGTGGTGATATCGCAATCGGGGCGCAGCCCCGACCTGGTTGCCGCCACGCGGTCTGCGCGCGAGTCGGGTGCGCGCACCGTCGCCATCGTCAACGAGGTGCCGTCTCCCGTAGCCGACGCCGCCGAATTCGTCATTCCGATCGGCGCCGGGCCCGAACGGTCCGTCGCGGCGACCAAGACCATGATCGGCTCGATGGCGGCAGGCGCCGAACTCGTCGCCGGACTGGCTGGCGATGTGGCCTTGCGCTCGGCCCTCGACCGTCTGCCGGAGCGGCTTCACCGTGCGCTCTCGCTCGATTGGAGCAACATGTTCGATGACCTTGCCGCGGCGTCTGCCGTGTTCGTGACCTCGCGCGGGTTTGGCCTCGGTTCGGCCCGCGAGATCGCGCTCAAGGTTGCTGAAGTGCTGCGCCTGCCGGCGCTCGGATTCAGCGCGGCCGAACTGCAGCACGGACCGCGCGCCGCGCTCTCGGCTACCACGCCGGTCATCATGATGCGTCTCGATGATGAGACAGCCGCCAGCGTAGATGCGCTCGCGGTCGAGTTGCGCGCAAGCGGAATTCCCCTCCATTTATGCGGAGGCCGGGACAGCACACTGCGTTGGCTGGAGGATGACCTGCCCGCTAGCGATGCGATCACGATGCTGGTCCCGCTCTATCGGGCGATCGAACAGCTGGCGCGCAGCTGGGGTTTCGACCCGGATCGCCCGCCGCAACTGCGCAAGGTGACCGAGACGTTCTGAGTGCCTTGGCTAAGTCCGGAACTAGCGGCGCGCCACCAGCAGGCCCACCAGAAATGCCACCAGCAGCGACGGCAGCGGGGCCTCGCGCACCATGCCGCGAACGATGTCGGGCCAGTGCGGGTCCGGGACGAGTCTGGGCGACCTGATCTCGGCCATCGGTGTCATGCCCCAGCTTGATGCGAGTTCGGTGACTTCACTTGCAGCCAAACGCGAGCCGTCGCGTACGCGATAGATCGCGGCCTCCGAGCGCTCGCGCGGCGCGAGCGCCATTAGCGTCGCGATCGCGGTGCGCAACGTCATCTCGCCAAAGCCTTGCAGCCTCACCGACTCCTCGGGGTCGGACGTCATGCGAAATCCCTCACAGCGCCAAATTCCTCACAGCGCGAAATGCCGCGCGATGGTGAAGGCCGCCGTCGCGCACAGGACCAGCGTGGACACCGCGCCGGCCACGCCGCGTGCGAGATGGGCTCGCGTCAGGTGCCTGGTCATGATTTTGCTCCATGCTCAGCATGGAAATGGCGGCGCGCGGCGTTGGTTCCTTGCGCGGCGTCGAATCGCCCGGCCGCACCTATTTCCGCAGCAGCTCGCTCAACGCCGCCGTCGCCTCGGCACAGCGGATGTCGTCGATCTCGCGCGACAGGCTGAGGGCGGTCGATCTCAGCTCCTCGATCTTCCAGGTCTCGGGATTCTGGTTTTCGAGCTGGCTGAGACGCTTGTTGAGGTCGTCCAGTCTCGACTGGAGCTGCCCGATGCTGGCCGTTCCGTTCACTTTCCAAATGCGTTGTGCGCGCATCGTAGGTCCCCTGTAATCTCACGGTGTTGTGAGAGTGGTTCGTGGCCGGAATGGGAGTTTGTTTTGTCAGGCTTCAGACTGTGGGGAACCGTTGCAGATCGGCAACGGAAGTTCCCGGATCCTGAGGCAACGGGGCTGTATCGCTCCCGCGTCAACCCGCCCCCGCAAAAATATTTCGCTTCACCGAAATTCGGATTTGTCGTATGTGTTGGGTCATCCCGGCTCATCCTTGAGGGGCGATCATGTGGTCGTCATGTTCGCGAGCCGGGCTTGCGGTGGACGCGGCAGCGTCGGGCGCGAGCGGTCTGGGGCAGGGCGGATTGCTCTCCGTGAGCCCGTAAGGCTTCGCGCGGACGGACGGCGCTGTCAGGCTCGTCGCGCCAACATGTCGATGGCAATGTGCACAACGCCGTCGGCCGCTGTGGCGCCAACGAGCCGCGCGTACGGCAAAACCGTGTGGTCCTGGCCGTCGTTGCTACGGCCAAGCCCTGGCGGATGCGGCATTGGCGTCAACCGGCGTGGTGCCGGCGACTTTCGCCGGGGTGAGGGAGGCCAGAACGAACTCGGCTCCCGGGAGAGCACGGCATAAGCCGTCCGACCATCGCGCAGGGAAGGCCGTGTGTTGGGCTTCACCTGTATGCTGCTGTGCGGTTCTTCCTGCGTGTGCCTTTCGCGCAGCGGACCGCGGGTGCCAGCCGGCACCCGGCCTTCCCTGCGCCCTCTTGGCTTAGAGAGGGTGGAGCGACCAGGCAAAGCTCGGGCGAAGTAAGCCGCGAGGGCGAATACGCATGTCTGCAACACACTCGCTGTCATCGCCCGGCTTGACCGGGCAATCCAGTATTCCGAGGCGGTCGTGATTGAATCGACAGGCCGCAGTGTACTGGATTCCCCGCCTGCCGCCTACGCTAAAGCTTCGGCGCCCCTCGACCTCAAACCCGGCGAAGCCTTGGCGTAGCCGGGTCGCGGGGAATGACAGTGGAGTTGGGAGAACGAAGCCCGCGTCCCTTCCGAGAGTTGCGGGGTCCGCTAAACGGCCAATCCTCTCATCACAACCACGTGTCTTTATTCGGGAACAATCATTCCCTATCGTCCGGCAATGCAAAAGACAGCCCGCAGATCTCGATCCGCTGCCCGTCCGCCCGGGCGTCCCCGGGAGTTCGACATGGATACCGCGCTCGACCGCGCCGTGCGCGTGTTTCGCGAGCAGGGCTATCATGCCACCTCGGTCAGCGATCTCACCGCGGCGATGCGGCTCGCCACCGGCAGCGTCTACAAGGCGTTTCGCGATAAGCATGCGGTGTTTCTCGCCGCCTTCGAGCGCTACACGGCGCTGCGCCAGGAGCAAATCCGCAGCGCGGCGGCGAGCGGCGAGAACGGCCGCGAGCGGTTGCGCCATGTGCTGCTGTCCTACGCCGAGCATTCGCAAGGCATTGAGGGGCGGCGCGGCTGCCTCGTGGTCGGCAGCGCGGTCGAACTGTCGGCGGTCGATCCGGTCGTCGGCGCGCGCGTCAACGCGCAGCTCAAGAGCAACGAGAGCTTCATCGCCGGCCTCATCCGCGAGGGCCACGCCGACGGCTCGATTCCTGCCCATGTCGAGGCCGAGGACACCGCGCGGCTGATGATCTGCATCACGCAAGGCATGCGCGTCGTCGGCAAGGCGCGCCTGCCGCTCGACGGGGTCCGCCTCGTCGGCGTCGCGATGAAGCTGCTCGCCTGAATTCTTGTCAAATTAGGGAATGATTGTTCCCGATTATCGGAGACCTGTGTGAATGACGATGAATGCCACGATCGAGACCGTGCCCGCGCCCGATGCGGTGTCGCAGCGACTGACCTTCGTGCTGGCCGCGGCATGTGGCATGGTCGCCGCCAACATCTATTACGCCCAGCCGCTGATCGCCCCGATCAGCGCCGCGCTCGGCCTGTCGCATGAAGCGGCCGGGCTCATCGTCACGATGACGCAGATCGGCTACGGCGTCGGCCTGCTCTTCATCGTGCCGCTCGGCGATCTCGTCGAGAACCGCACGCTGATCTGCTCCGTCATCGCGCTCGGCGCGGCCGCGCTGCTCGCCGCCGCGTTCGCCACCCACGCGCTGCCGTTCCTGGTCGCGGCGCTGTTCATCGGGCTCGGCTCGGTCGCGGTGCAGGTCATCATTCCCTACGCCGCGCATCTTGCGCCGGAAGCCATTCGCGGCCGCGTCGTCGGCAACGTCTCGACCGGCCTGATGCTCGGCATCATGCTGGCGCGGCCGGTGTCGAGCTTCGTCACGGCAATGCTGTCGTGGCATGCGGTGTTCTTCTGCTCCGCCGCCCTGATGATCGTGCTCGCGGCCGTGCTGTGGATGACGCTGCCGAAGCGCAAGCCGGTCGCACGCATGCATTACGGCACGCTGCTGCTGTCGATGCCGCATTTGGCCCGGACCACGCCGCTGCTGCGCCGCCGCGCGCTCTACCAGGCCAGCCTGTTCGGCGCTTTCACGCTGTTCTGGACGGTGGCGCCGCTCCAACTCGCCAGTGAATTCGGCTTCACCCAGCGCGGCATCGCGCTGTTCGCGCTCGCCGGCGTCGCCGGCGTGTTCGCCGCCCCGATCGCGGGCCGGCTCGCCGATCGCGGCCATAGCCGCGTCGCGACGCGGATCGCCATGCTGCTCGCCGTTGCCGGCTTCCTCGTGACCTATCTTGGTGCGGCTGGTTCGATGCTGAATCTCGCTTGTCTCGTCGTGGCTGCGATCGCCATCGATATCGGCGTGCAGGGTAATGTCGTGCTCGGCTTCCGCGCCATCTTCGTGCTGGGCCACGAGCACCGCAGCCGCCTCAACGGTCTCTACATGGCAACGTTCTTCGCGGCCGGCGCCGCCGGATCGGCGGTCGGCGCCTGGGCCTTCGCGCTAGGCGGCTGGACGCTCGCATCGGCCATTGGCCTTGCTTTGCCGGCCCTGGGGTTGCTCTACACCGCCACCGAGTAGCGGTACCATTGTGCGATGAGGGCGTTTACCAAGCCTCGGCCCGCGCCACAATTTCCATCTCGCGATTTCCGCAGCGCTGTAGTACTTTGGTCGCAAGCGGCCTTGGTTAACGGGCGGCAGGGGGAGGCTGATGAGGCGTGCGGGACTGTTTGGCGCACCGCGAGTACGGCCATGGTCGTGGCGGGCGTTTCTGCTCGGATTTGGCGTCGTCGCTGCGTCGGCCGCGATTCAAGGCGTCTGCGTCGCGCTCGGCGCAAAGCTCTATTTCGCGGCTTTCCTGCCCAGCCTGTTCGTGCTCGGCATCGTCGCAGGCGCACCAGCGGCGGGCTTCGCCGCGCTGCTCACCATTGTCGTGGTGTGGTGGGCGTTCATACCACCTTTCTTCGAATTCACGCCGCTCACCAGCGCGAATGCGGATTCCATCAACCTGTTCTGTTTGATTGCCGTGCTGCTGATCGGGCTTGCCGATCTCTGCCGCGAGACGATGACGATCATCAGCCGCGGCGGGCTAAAGTCCTCGCGCGAAAGCGCGGCAACGAATTCGCAATAACCAGCCCTGCGCAACAAGTCGGCGCTGCGCGACCCTGCGCGTTGCGCGTCCGCAACAGTCCGGCAACCATCCGCGAGCTTGCTGTGCGCCGCTAACTTTTCGAAAAAGATTTGGCCGCAGTTTCTCCCGCGGGAATGACGAGGGAGTTTTCGGACATGAATGGCCAAATCAACGGTCAAGCCATCCTGGAGAACGTGCGCCGCTATCGCGGCATCGCATCGCTCTATCGCCAGACCGCCGCCTTCCGCCCGAGCCAGAGCTGGTCGCTGCTGGAGCAGGCGCGGGAGTGGGAAGCGCGGGCGCTGTCGGAGCTGGAAGCTTCTTTTGCGACACGGATGGACTGCGCCGCCCCGCTCGCGGCCTGATTGTTAACCACCGCCGCGCAGATCCCGTGGCGATTACGGAGTTGTCTCGGTGCGCACCTGTGTTAGCAGTTTTGCCGTGGAGATCTTCTTCACGTCGGCCAGGGGCAAGCGATGACCACCTTCAACCGCATCTTCACGACGGAGCGTCTGCTCCAGATCATCGTGGTCCTGGCGGCGACCATCGCCATGAAGCTCATGAGCTGAGCGCCGGTGAATTATCGGCCGCCGAATTCGGGCAGGTCAGGCAGATAGTTCGAGCCTTCCGAGCCGAGAAAATCGAACATCGCCTGCGCCGGCGGCAGCAGCACCTTGTCGCTGCGGCGGATCACGTACCATTGCCGGACGATCGGCAGACCCGCGACATCGAGCACGATGAGCCGGCCCTCGGCGAGCTCGTGCGCGACGGTGTGGGCCGAGATGAAGGCGATGCCAAGCCCGGCGATCACCGCCTGCTTGATCGTCTCGTTGCTGCTCATCTCCATGCCGATGATCGGCTCGAGATCCGACTTCTGGAACATGCCCTCCATCAGCGTCCGGGTGCCCGAGCCCGGTTCGCGGGTGAGGAAGGTCTCGTGCACGAGGTCGGTCAGGCTGAGGCCGGAATCCTTCTCCAGCCAGTGCCCCTTGCGCGCGACGATGATGTGCGGATTGCGCCCGAGCTGACGGACGTCGACGCTGACGTCGGCCGGTGGCCGACCCATCACCGCAAAATCGAGGTCGTAGCCGTGCATGGCCTCGCGGATGTCCTCGCGGTTGCCGATGGTGAGCTTGATCTCGATCTTCGGATAGCGCTTGGAGAACGCCGCAATCGCATGCGGCACGAAATACTTCGCGGTCGAGACCGCGCCGAGATGCACGGTGCCACCGGTCCGGCCGGCGAGCAGGTCGAGCGCGCCCTGGCAGTCCATGATCGCGGCTTCGACGCGCTCGGCGAGCGCCAGCACCTCCCGGCCGGCCTCGGTCAGCAGCATGCCGTCGCCGGTCCGCTGCACCAGCGGCAACCCTGCGAGGTCCTGAAGCTGCCGCAGCTGCTGGGTCACGGCCGGCTGGGTCAGGCCGAGCTGGCTCGAGGCCGCCGTGACGCTGCCCTTCGCGGAGAGCGCCGCGAGCGAGCGCAGCTGCCGGATTGTCAGATGCCGGAGCTGGGCTGCTGCATGGCCGGAGCCATTATAAGAAAATTCTTTGGCGACCATTATGAATAGAAATTTTCCTTATTAATCCGGCCCTGTCAATCTCATCGTGCTGGGACTGACCGCGACCTGCCTCCACCGGGGAGAGAATTGGATGCGGCGCCAGCAAGGGATGGACGCAGATGACCGGGCAACTCAGGCTGGACGACCACCTTCAACGCTATTCCGAGACGGCGCCGCATGCGCTCGCCGTGGCGGCCGCAGTCGACGCCATCGCGGTCGCGGCGATCGAGATCGCCGACCTGATCGCGACCGGCGATCTCGCCGACGCCTCCGGCCTGACCACCGGCCGCAACAGCGACGGCGATGTTCAGCGCGATCTCGACATCCAGGCGGATGCGATCCTGCGCCGCTGCCTCGGCAGGCTGCCGATCGCAGCGCTCGCCTCCGAGGAGATGCGCGAGCCCCAGATCGGCGATCGCGCAGGCCGCATCTGTGTCGCGATCGATCCGCTCGACGGCTCCTCCAACATCGACGTCAACATGACGGTCGGCACGATCTTCTCGATCCTGCCCGCCCCTGACGATCTCGCGCTCGCGTTCCATCAGCGCGGCTCGGCACAGCTCGCGGCCGGGTTCGTCACCTACGGCCCGCAGACCTCGCTGGTGCTGACGCTCGGCGACGGCGTCGACATCTTCACGCTCGATCGCAAGGCCGGCTGCTTCCGCCTCGCACGCAGCGGCGTGCAGATCTCCGAAGCTTGCGAAGAGTTCGCGATCAACGCGTCCAATCGCCGCCATTGGGATCCGCCGGTGCGCGCCTTCATCGACGAATGCCTCGCCGGTGTCGACGGACCCGCCAATCACGATTTCAACATGCGCTGGATCGGCTCGCTGGTCGCGGAAGCCTATCGCATCCTCACCCGCGGCGGCGTGTTCCTCTATCCGGCCGATGCGCGGCCGAGCTATGGCGACGGCCGCCTGCGCCTGACCTATGAGGCGCATCCGATGGCCATGATCATCGAGCAGGCCGGCGGCTCGGCCTCGACCGGACGCGAGCGTATCCTCGATCTCGCGGCGCAAAGCCTGCACCAGCGCGTACCGCTGGTCATGGGCTCGAGCAACGAGGTGCTGCGCGTCGCCGAACTGCACTGCGATCCGTTGCTGGTCGCCAGCGTCTCCGCGCCGCTGTTCGCGCGGCGCGGCTTCTTCCGGCTGTGAGCGAGGTGACCCATGTCCAGGAAGCATCCGATCATCTCCATCACCGGCTCCTCCGGCGCCGGCACCACTTCGGTCAAGAAGACATTCGAGCAGATATTCTTTCGCGAGAAGGTCAACGCCGTCTACATCGAAGGCGATGCCTTCCATCGCTACGACCGCGCCGAAATGCGCGCGCAGATGGCCACCGAGGCCGAGCGCGGCAATAAGCATTTCAGCCATTTCAGCCCCGAGACCAATCTGTTCGAGGAGCTGGAGCGAGCCTTTCGCGACTATGGCGAGACCGGCACGGCGACCACGCGGCATTACGTGCACGACGCAGAAGAGTCCGCGCTGCACGGCGCCGCGCCCGGCACTTTCACAGAATGGGAGCGGCTGCCGGAGAATTCGGACCTGCTGTTCTATGAAGGCCTGCACGGCGCCGTCGTGACCGACAAGGTGAATGTCGCGCGCTATGCCGACCTCAAGATCGGCGTCGTGCCCGTCATCAATCTCGAATGGATCCAGAAGCTGCATCGCGACCGCAGCGCGCGCGGATATTCGACCGAGGCCGTTACCGACACCATCCTGCGGCGAATGCCGGACTACATCCACTTTATCTGCCCGCAATTCAGCGAGACCGACATCAACTTCCAGCGCGTGCCGACGGTGGACACGTCCAATCCATTCATCGCGCGCTGGATCCCGACGCCGGACGAATCAATGGTTGTGATCCGTTTCAAGAACCCGCGTGGCATCGACTTCCCCTATCTGCTCTCGATGTTGCCGCAAAGCTGGATGTCGCGCGCGAATTCGATCGTGTGTCCGGGCGCGAAGCTCGATCTCGCGATGCAGCTCATCCTGACACCGCTGATCATGCAATTGATCGAGCGCAAGCGCAGCTTGAAGTGAACAAGAGGAGGATCCGATGAACATCTCGGTTCACGCCGAAGCCGACATCGCGGCGGTCACGCACAACGATCTCGCCAATGCCGTCCGCTTCCTCGCGGTCGACGCCATCGAAACCTCGCAGTCCGGCCATCCCGGCCTGCCCATGGGCATGGCCGACGTCGCGACCGTGCTGTTCTCGCGATTCCTGAAGTTCGACTCGGCGCATCCGAGCTGGCCTGACCGCGACCGCTTTGTGCTGTCGGCGGGCCACGGCTCGATGCTGCTCTACGCGCTGCTGCATCTGACCGGCGGCGATGTCAGCCTTGATGACATCAAGGCCTTCCGGCAGTGGGGCTCGAAGACGCCGGGTCATCCGGAATACGGCCACACCCCCGGCGTCGAAACCACGACCGGACCGTTAGGGCAGGGGATCGCGACCGCCGTCGGCATGGCCCTCGCCGAGCGCATGGCCAATGCGCGGCATGGCGACGGCCTCGTCGATCACTTTACCTATGTCATTGCCGGCGACGGCTGTTTGATGGAGGGCATCAGCCAGGAGGCGATCTCGCTCGCGGGTCACCTTCAGCTTGGTCGCCTGATCGTGCTGTTCGACGACAACGGCATCTCCATCGATGGGCCGACCTCGCTTGCGACCTCGGACGATCAGCTTGCACGCTTCGCCGCCTCCGGCTGGTCGGTTCGGCGCGTGGACGGGCACGATGCCGAAGCCGTAGCGCAGGCGATCGCGGAAGAGCGTGAAACCGCAAAGCCGTCCCTGATCGCCTGCCGCACCGTCATCGGCTATGGCGCGCCGGATCGGCAAGGCACCGAGAAGGCGCATGGCGCGCCGCTCGGCACCGAGCAGACAGCGGCGGCGCGGCGGACGCTGGGCTGGGACTATCAGGCCTTCGTGGTGCCGATTCCCGTCGCTAAGGCGTGGCGGATGATCGGACAGCGCGGGCAGGTCGATCGTCTCGCCTGGCTTGATCGCTACGAACGCGCAACGCCCGAGCAGCGCGACCTGTTCATCGAGCGCAAGGCGGTTGCCCTGCCGAACGCCTATGCCCAGGCGGCGGCAAAATTGCGCGAACGCTTTGCCAGCGAGCGTCCGAAGCTTGCGACGCGGCAGGCCTCGCAACAGGTGCTCGAGGCCATCGCCGGAACAATCCCCGGACTGATCGGGGGCTCTGCCGACCTGACGCATTCGAACCTGACGCACGCCAAGGCGCAGGCTCCAGTCAAGCGTGGCGCATTCGCCGGCGACTACATCCATTACGGCGTCCGCGAGCACGGCATGGCCGCCGCAATGAACGGCCTCGCCCTGCATGGTGGTTTTATTCCCTATGGCGGCACGTTCCTCGCATTCTCCGACTACAGCCGGCCGGCGATCCGCCTTGCGGCCTTGATGCGGCTGCGCGTCATCCATGTGATGACCCACGACTCCATCGGGCTCGGCGAGGACGGACCGACGCATCAGCCAGTCGAGCATCTTGCAGCGCTGCGCGTTATTCCGAACTTGCTCGTGTTTCGTCCCGCAGACGCGGTCGAGACACTCGAGGCTTGGGACTGCGCGCTCGCATCCGAGGATCGTCCCTCCGTGCTGTGTCTGTCGCGCCAAGCGCTGCCGACCTTCCGCAGCGATGTCCGTGGCAGGAATCGCGTGGCGCGCGGCGCCTATCTGATCGTGTCACCGGATGGGTCGCGCGACGTGACGCTGATGGCGACCGGCTCGGAAGTCTCGATCGCGCTGGAAGCCGCCCGCCTGCTTGCGACCGAGCACGTCCGCGCCGCTGTTGTCTCCGCGCCATGCTTCTCGTTGTTCGAGGAGCAGCCGGAAGATTATCGCGCCGCTGTACTCGGCACCGCGCCACGGATCGGCATCGAGGCGGCCGTGCCCGGCGATTGGTACC
Organism: Bradyrhizobium diazoefficiens; assembly: GCF_016616235.1. Lineage (NCBI taxonomy): Bacteria > Pseudomonadati > Pseudomonadota > Alphaproteobacteria > Hyphomicrobiales > Nitrobacteraceae > Bradyrhizobium > Bradyrhizobium diazoefficiens. The sequence continues at coordinate 6,017,228 of NZ_CP067100.1, read as the reverse complement.
GCTGGATCGGCACCGACGGCGAATTCGTCGGCATGCGCGGCTTCGGCGCCTCGGCGCCGGCATCGGTGCTCTATCGCGAATTCGGCATCACGCCGCAAAGCGTTGCCGAAGCCGCCCGTCGCGCGATCGCTCGCAAGAAGCAATAAGGAGGACTTCTCGTGGCCCGTATCACCCTTCGCCAACTGCTCGATCATGCCGCCAGCCACGGCTACGCGGTGCCGGCGTTCAACATCAACAACATGGAGCAGGGCATCGCAATCATGCAGGCGGCGGCCGAGGTCGACGCGCCCGTCATCATCCAGGCCTCGCGCGGCGCGCGCAGCTATGCCGGCGATCTCATGCTCTCGCACATGATTGACGCGCTGGAGCGGACCTATCCGGACATCCCGCTCTGCATGCATCAGGACCACGGCAATGACGAGGCGACCTGCGCTTCTGCCATCGCCCACGGCTTCACCTCGGTGATGATGGACGGATCGCTCAAGGCGGATGCCAAGACGGCGGCGGACTATGACTACAACGTTGCGATCACCCGCCGCGTCGTCGATCTCGCGCATTGGGTCGGCGCCTCCGTCGAAGGCGAGCTCGGTGTGCTCGGCTCGCTCGAGCATGGCGGCGGCGAGCAGGAGGATGGTCATGGCGTCGAGGGCAAGATCAGTCACGATCAGCTGTTGACCGATCCCGACCAGGCTATCGACTTCGTCCGCGCCACCAAGGTCGATGCGCTCGCGATCGCGATGGGCACCTCTCACGGCGCCTACAAGTTCAGCCGCAAGCCGGATGGCGAGATCCTGGCCATGCGGGTGGTCGAGGAGATCCATCGTCGGCTGCCGAACACGCATCTGGTGATGCACGGCTCCTCCTCGGTGCCGCAGCCGCTTCAGGACATGTTCAACCAGTTCGGCGGCGAGATGCCGCAGACCTGGGGCGTGCCGGTGGACGAAATCGTCCGCGGCATCAAGAGCGGCGTGCGTAAGGTCAACATCGACACCGACTGCCGCCTCGCCATGACCGCGGTGTTTCGGAAAGTGGCGGCGCAGAGCCGCAGTGAGTTCGATCCGCGCAAATTCCTCAAGCCCGCGATGGATGCGATGCGCGAGCTTTGCCGCGACCGCTTCGAGCAGTTCGGCACCGCGGGCCATGCCAGCAAGATCAAGGTCATTCCCTTGAGCGAGATGGCGCGGCGTTATCGCGCCGGCGAGCTCGATCCGCGCATTGGCGCCCGCGAGCCGGTCGCCGCCTAGTCATTCAGAGAGAGAAGAGCAGGAGAGAGCGATGAATGCACCCACTGGAACGTTGCGCGGAAAGGAACGATATCGTTCGGGCGTGCTCCAATACAAGCATATGGGTTATTGGGAGCCCGAATACACGCCGAAGGATACTGATGTCATCGCGCTATTCCGCGTCACGCCGCAGGAAGGCGTTGATCCGATCGAGGCGTCGGCCGCCGTTGCCGGCGAGTCCTCGACCGCGACCTGGACGGTGGTGTGGACCGATCGCCTGACAGCGGCGGAAAAGTATCGCGCGAAATGCTATCGCGTCGATCCGGTGCCGGGCTCGCCGGGCTCGTACTTCGCTTATATCGCCTACGACCTCGACCTGTTCGAGCCGGGCTCGATCGCCAATCTCTCGGCCTCGATCATCGGCAACGTGTTCGGCTTCAAGCCGCTGAAGGCGCTGCGTCTGGAAGACATGCGCTTTCCCGTCGCCTATGTGAAGACGTTCCAGGGGCCGGCGACCGGCATCGTGGTCGAGCGCGAGCGGCTCGACAAGTTCGGCCGGCCGCTGCTGGGCGCGACGGTGAAGCCGAAGCTCGGACTTTCGGGCCGCAACTACGGCCGCGTGGTCTATGAGGCGCTGAAGGGCGGGCTCGATTTCACCAAGGACGACGAAAACATCAACTCGCAGCCGTTCATGCACTGGCGCGACCGCTTTCTCTATTGCATGGAGGCGGTGAACCGTGCGCAGGCGGCCACGGGCGAGGTCAAAGGCACTTATCTCAACGTCACCGCGGCGACCATGGAGGACATGTACGAGCGCGCGGAGTTCGCCAAGGAGCTCGGCTCAGTTATCGTCATGATCGACCTTGTGATCGGCTACACCGCGATCCAGTCCATGGCGAAATGGGCGCGGCGCAACGACATGATCCTGCATCTGCACCGCGCCGGTCACTCGACCTATACGCGGCAGAAGAGCCACGGCGTGTCGTTCCGCGTCATCGCAAAATGGATGCGGCTCGCCGGCGTCGACCACATTCATGCCGGCACGGTGGTCGGCAAGCTCGAAGGCGATCCGAACACCACGCGCGGCTATTACGACGTCTGCCGCGAGGACTTCAATCCGACGAAGCTCGAGCACGGCCTGTTCTTCGACCAGTCCTGGGCGAGCCTCAACAAGATGATGCCGGTCGCATCCGGCGGCATTCATGCCGGCCAGATGCATCAGCTGCTCGACCTGCTTGGCGAGGACGTCGTGCTGCAATTCGGCGGCGGCACCATTGGTCATCCCATGGGCATTGCGGCCGGCGCGATCGCCAACCGCGTGGCGCTGGAAGCGATGATCCTCGCCCGCAACGAGGGCCGCGACTACGTCCACGAGGGGCCGGAAATCCTCGCCAAGGCGGCGCGGACCTGCACGCCGCTGAAATCGGCGCTGGAGGTCTGGAAGGACGTCACCTTCAACTATCAATCCACCGACACGCCGGACTTCGTGCCGACGGCGCTGGAAACTGTTTGAGGAGATCGAATATGAAGTTGACCCAGGGCTGCTTCTCGTTCCTGCCTGATCTCACCGACGATCAGATCTATAAGCAGGTGCAATACTGCCTCGCCAATGGTTGGGCGGTGAACATCGAGTTCACCGACGATCCGCATCCCCGCAGCACCTATTGGGAGATGTGGGGGCTGCCGATGTTCGACCTCCAGGACGCCGCCGGCGTGATGATGGAGCTCGGCGAATGCCGCAGGGTGTATGGTAACAGCTACATCCGCATCAGCGGCTTCGACTCCAGCCATGGCTGGGAGTCGGTGCGGATCTCCTTCATCGTCAACCGCCCGCTGCAGGAGGCCGAGTTCGAGCTGGTGCGGCAGGAGGTCGGCGGCAGGGCAATCCGTTACACCACCGTGCGCCGGCAGGCCGCGCACGCGTCGCCTTAAGTCCATTCTCCCTCCGCGCGGAGCACTCCCTGCTCCGTTTCCTTGGCGGACCACTGCTTCGCCGCCTCCCCGCGGCGAAGCTCTTTTCTTCGAGGGTAGCCATGCTGGATGTCCCCCACGCAACGACCACCGAGCCTACCGAGACCAGCTTCGATCTCCGCAAGGAAGCCGAAGCGGCTGGAATCACCGACACGCTGCAGCAACTCGAGCGGGAGCTGATCGGGCTGAAGCCGGTCAAGAACCGTGTGCGCCAGATCGCCTCGCTGTTGCTGATCGAACGCATCCGCCAGCGCGCCGGGCTAGCCGCCGCGCCGCCGACATTGCACATGTCGTTCACCGGCAACCCCGGCACAGGCAAGACCACGGTCGCGCTGCGCATGGCGAAAATTCTGCACGGCCTCGGCTTCGTGCGGCGCGGGCAGGTGATCTCGGTGACGCGCGACGATCTTGTCGGGCAATATATCGGCCACACTGCGCCGAAGACCAAAGAGATCCTGAAGAAGGCGATGGGGGGCGTGCTGTTCATCGACGAGGCCTATTATCTGCACCGGCCCGACAACGAGCGCGATTACGGCCAGGAGGCGATCGAGATCCTGCTGCAGGTGATGGAGAACCAGCGCGAGGACCTCGTCGTCATCCTCGCCGGCTATGGCGAGCGGATGACGAACTTCTTCGGCTCCAACCCCGGCTTCCGCTCGCGCATCGCCCATCACATCGAATTCCCCGACTATGCGGAAGCTGAGCTGCTCGTCATCGCCGAGCTGATGCTGAAAGAGCGCGGCTATCACTTCTCGGCGGCGGCACGGGAGGCATTCGAGAAATATATCGCGCTGCGGCGGACCCAACCGTTCTTCTCCAATGCGCGCTCGATCCGCAACGCGGTCGACCGCATCCGCCTGCGCCAGGCCGATCGGCTGGTGTCGGATCTCGACCGCATGCTGGATGTCGCCGATCTCGAAACCATCGATCCGGCGGATGTTCTCGCAAGCCGCGTATTCAGCGGCGGAGCCGATGCGCGGGGTGGAAAGCCATGAGCAGAGAGATCATCATCGCCCCGTCGATCCTGGCGGCGGATTTTGCGTGCCTCGGCGAGGAGATCGCGGCAATCGACGCAGCCGGCGCCGACTGGATCCATTGCGACGTCATGGACGGACACTTCGTGCCGAACATCAGTTTCGGCGCCGACGTCATCAAGGCGATCCGGCCGATGACGTCGAAGATCTTCGACGTGCATCTCATGATCGCACCGACAGATCCCTATCTCGAGGCCTTCGCAAAGGCGGGTGCCGATGTCATCACGGTTCATGCCGAAGCGGGCCCGCATCTCGATCGCTCGCTGCAGGCAATCCGCGCGCTCGGCAAGAAGTGTGGCGTCAGCCTGTGTCCGGCGACGCCCGAAAGCGCGATCGAATACGTGCTCGATCGTCTCGACCTCGTGCTGGTGATGACGGTCAATCCCGGCTTCGGCGGACAGTCCTTCCTCGACTCCCAGATCGAGAAGATCAGGCGCATTCGAAGCATGATCGGCGAGCGGTCGATCCGGCTCGAGGTCGATGGCGGCATCACGCGCGACAATGCCGCTGCCGTCGCCGCCGCTGGCGCCGATACGCTGGTCGCGGGATCGGCGGTATTCCGCGGCAAGAGCCGCGCCAATTATGCCGCCAATATCGCGGCCATTCGTACCGCTGCGGAAGCCGGCCGAGTTCCGAAGGTGCAGGATATTTCCGCGCTGCCGATACGGGCCGGAGAGAGCGCATTCATCCGGTAGACTACGGATGAGATGCGTACCGATGCTGCTGTGATTCCGGTTGTGCCAAGGCATGCCACTTTTCTCCGGGGTTCTCCGGAGAATGCTGCACAAGCCGATCGGTTCTTTGAGGCCCGGGTAACCAACGCAACCGAGACGCGAATCCGTTAACGCCCGCGCAATGCTAAGCGTCTCAATCTGCGGTTTAGGACGCTACGAGAGCGCGGGGATGCGGAACGAAGGTATTTGCAGGCATGAGGTCTGCACGCGGCGCGGAGCGATGACATGAGCATGCATCGCTTGTTCACCGAGCAGCTCCGCTGTGCCACCGATGCCACCGGACGGGTCGATCTCGCCAAGCTGGGCGAGCTCGTCAGCGCGGCCTATGACGCCGGCGATCGCGACCGCCAGAGGATGATGGACGTGCGCGGGCACACCCACGGCGAGGTCGAGCAGGATCTGCTGCGGACCCGGGAGTTCCTCGACACCATCGTCGAGAATATCCCGATTGCCGTGTTCGCAAAGTGCGCAAAGGATTCGCGCTATATTCTGCTCAATCGCGCCGGCGAGGACTATTACGGCGTGCCGCGCGAGCAAATGCTGGGCAGGACGCCCGAGGAGATTTTCCCGGCCGACGTCGCCCGCATGGTCAACGAGCAGGACCGCCGGGTCGTCGCCAGCGGCATGCCGATGTTTCTCGAGGAGCATCTCCTCGAAGTCGGCGTCAAGGGTCACGACCGCGTCGTCAATTCGCGCAAAATGCTGATCACGGATGGCGCCTGCGATCCGCAATATCTGGTCGGCGTGATCGAGGACGTCACCGAGCGCGTCAACACGCAGCAACGCATCAGCCATCTCGCCCAACACGATGCACTGACCAATCTGCCCAACCGCAGCGCCTTCAATGCCGCGCTGGCCGAGCGGCTGGAGCGGGCGCAGGAGGCCTCGACCAGCTTTGCGGTGCTCAGCCTCGATCTCGACCGCTTCAAGGAGGTCAACGACGTGTTCGGCCACCCCGTCGGCGACATGCTGATGCGGACCGCGGCCGAGCGTCTTGCCGTAGAAGCCGACGGCGCCTTCGTCGCCCGCATCGGCGGCGACGAGTTCATGATCCTGATGCCGGGCGATGTCTGCCGCGACGAGGTGCTGGCGCTCGGCGAGCGCATGGTTGAGGCGATCGGCACCGAGCTCGAGGTCGACGACTACCTCTCCCATGTCGGCCTCAGCGTCGGCATCGCGCTCTATCCGGATGACGGCGTGGATGCGGCAACGCTGCTCGCCAATGCCGATTCCGCGCTCTATCGTGCCAAGCGCGACGGCCGGGGCAGGGTCCGATTCTTCGAACCCGAGATGGACCAGGAGTTGCGCGACCGCAGGCTGTTGCAGCACGATTTGCGACAGGCACTGGAGCAGAACCAGTTCCTCGTCTATTTCCAACCGCAGGCGCGGATGGATGGCGAGATCGTCGGCTTCGAGGCGCTGCTGCGCTGGAATCACCCGACGCGCGGTTTCGTGCCGCCGGATCAGTTCATTCCGCTCGCCGAGGAGAACGGGCTGATCATCCAGATCGGCGAATGGGTCTTGCGCGAAGCCTGCCGCGAGGCGGCGTCCTGGCCGCGGCCGCTGCCGGTCGCAGTCAATCTGTCGCCGGTCCAGTTCCAGGCCGGCGATCTCGAACGTTCGATCCACCAGATCTTGCTGGAGACGGGGCTCGCGCCGACGCGGCTCGAGCTCGAGATCACCGAAGGCGTGCTGATCGGCGATTTCACCCGCGCGCTGAATCTGCTGCGGCGGCTGAAGGCGCTCGGCAGCCGCATCGCCATGGACGATTTCGGCACCGGCTATTCCTCGCTGTCCTATCTCCAGTCGTTCCCGTTCGACAAGATCAAGATCGATCGCAGCTTCATCTCCGATCTCGAGGCGACGCCACAGTCGGCCGAGATCGTCCGCGCGGTCCTCGGCCTCGCCCACGCCCTGAATATCCCTGTGGTTGCCGAAGGGGTGGAGACGGAAGCGCAGCGTGCCTTCCTGGCGCGGGAAGCCTGCGAGGAGATCCAGGGCTACCTTATCGGCCGGCCTGAACCGATCGAACGGTATCTCGATGTGATCGGCATTACCGTCGAGCGCCGGCGTTACGCCTGAGGCCTTGCCAGTTCCGCGCCCGGAGCTCTGCGCAAGGAACCAATCCTCGCTTGCGCGTTTCTGAAAAGTTAACGATGATCGGGACGGCCATGCGCGCAGCAAATCTGTTGCATAGCCGCCATCGGCCTGACGCAAATCAGGGCAATAAGCCCAGTGAATGCGAGGGAGGGTCTCATGGAGAACGTACGTCGCTACCGGGCACTGGCGTCCCTCTGTCGCCAGCAGGCGGCCTATCGGCCGCTCCAGAACTGGGAACTCCTCGGCCAAGCCGAACATTTCGAGCATCTCGCCGAGACCGAGCTGAAGGCCCATTTCGACGCGTGCAACGCCCAGCGCGAAGAAGACGCGATCGCAGCCGCGGCATGGGAGACACCCGCCGCGGCGTGAGAAGTTGCCGCCTTGATCCCATTAGCTGTGCGCGACCGCGAGCCCTGCGGACCGAGAATGGCGTTTCCCGGCAACGCCTGATCAGACGCTCACTTGCGGTATTGGCGCATTCTGAATCGCCGCCTTGGGCCCGGCTTTTCTTTTCCAACGGGCTTTTCTTTTCCAAGAATTAATCGGACGGACGGGACGTCGTAAGGTGGCGATGACCATGTTGGGTGCAAGGCGACTTACCCAATATGGAGATTTCGACATGAAAGATCCCATCAATTCCAACATCACGACATCCCGCAAGATTTTGAAACCGCGCCGCCTTGCGCTGCTCGGTAGTGTGGCCGCGCTTGGTGTGGCCGTGCTGGTTGCATCACCGGCTTCGACGCCGTTCGGCGTGAGCTCCCTGATTTCACCGGCACGAGCGACCGAGGCCACCGCGACGCCGCCGGGCTTCGCCGACCTCGTCAGCAAGGTCAAACCCGCCGTCATTTCGGTCCGGGTGAAGATCGACCAGGACAGCGACAAGAGCGCAATGCTGCAACAGAACCGCATGAACCAGGACGAGGATACCCCATTCGACCAGTTCTCGCGGCAGTTCGGTTTTCGCTTCCCCAACGGCATGAACGGCATGCCGCGCCAGCGCCATCAGGTGATCACCGGTGAAGGCTCCGGCTTCTTCATCTCCGCCGACGGCTATGCCGTGACCAACAACCACGTCGTCGATCATGCCGAATCCGTGCAGGTGACGACGGACGACGGCACGATCTACACCGCGAAGGTCGTCGGCACCGACCCGAAGACCGATCTCGCGCTGATCAAGGTCGACGGCAAGAAGGACTTCCCGTTCGTCAAGTTCTCCGACCAGAACCCGAGGATCGGCGACTGGGTGGTCGCAGTCGGCAATCCCTTCGGCCTCGGCGGCACCGTCACGGCTGGTATCGTCTCCGCCAGCGGCCGCGACATCGGCAACGGCCCCTATGACGACTTCATCCAGATCGACGCGCCGATCAACAAGGGCAATTCCGGCGGACCGGCCTTCGACATGAACGGCAATGTGATCGGCGTGAACACGGCGATCTTCTCGCCGTCCGGCGGCTCGGTCGGTATCGGCTTCGACATTCCGGCCTCGACCGCAAAGCTCGTTGTCGCGCAGCTGAAAGAGAAGGGCGCCGTCACCCGCGGCTGGCTCGGTGTGCAGGTGCAGCCGGTGACCGCGGAGATCGCCGACAGCCTCGGCCTGAAGGCGGCGCGCGGCGCAATCGTCGACAACCCGCAGGATGGCAGTCCGGCGGCGAAGGCCGGCATCGAGGCCGGTGATGTCATCACCGCCGTCAACGGCACCGCGATCAAGGACTCCCACGATCTCGCCCGCACCATCGCCGCGCTGGCGCCGGGCACGTCCGTGAAACTCGATGTCATCCACAAGGGCCAAACTAAGACGGTAACGCTGGCGCTCGGCGAGCTGCCGAACGAGCGACAGGCCAAGGCCGATGACGGCAAAACGCAGCAGGCACCCGGTACGCCGCGCCTCGGCTTGAGCCTGGCGCCGGCCGCCGACGTTCAGGGCGCCGGCCAGAAGGGTGTGGTGGTCACCGATGTCGATCCGCAGGGGCCGGCGGCGCAGCACGGCATCCAGACCGGCGATGTCATCCTCGATGTCGGCGGCAAGGCCGTCGCCAATGTTGGCGACGTCCGTTCCGAACTGGCGCAGGCCAAATCGTCCGGCAAGAAGAGCGTATTGTTGCAGGTGAAGAGCGCGGAAGCGACCCGCTTCGTCGCGGTGCCGCTCGCGTAAAGCTGAACATCGGCCGACGTAAATCCAGAGAGGCGGTCTTCGGGCCGCCTTTCGTATTTGCCTCCGAGATTTCCGGGGAGGACTGATAACATTGTCGTTAACGGCAGGGAGGATGACCCGCTTCGTCCGAAAAAGCCGTGTTCGCCCATCACAGTTCCCAGTCGCGCATCTGCCTGGCCGACAATGGAGCTGCCGGGACAGTTGCAAGCGTGGAACTTCGAACGCCCGGCCGATTTGTGGAACCGGTCGTTCGCATTGATCGGTGCCGACATGGATCGATTAAAGCTCTCGCTGAGGTGTGCGCTGCTCGTGGCGCCAATCGTGCTGACGACTGGAACCGCCTTGGGGCGCGACGACGGCCGCTACGCCAACTCACCCTTAAAACCCTGGTTCGACAGTTTGCGTAGCCATCTTGGGCCGTGCTGCTCGGATGCAGACGGCTTTGCCGTATCCGATCCCGATTGGGAATCGCACGACGGACACTATCGCGTGCGACTCGACGGGCAGTGGGTCGACGTGCCCGATGAGGCTGTCATTACCGAGCCCAACCGGGCCGGCCGCACCATGGTGTGGCCGGTCAAGACTGCATTCGGGATTTCGATCCGCTGCTTCATGCCGGGCAGCATGATCTGACACGCGTCAGCGGGAGCGCTTGGAGGATTTGCGCTTCGACGATTTCTTCGACGATTTCTTCGACGATTTCTTCGATGATTTCTTGGCCGATTTCTTCGACGTCGACTTCTTCGACGTCTTCCGCTTCGAGGCCTTCTTCGGGACCTTCTTGCCCTTCTTGCGCGCCTTGGACAGTCCGATCGCGATCGCCTGCTTGCGGCTCTTCACGCGTCCGCCGCGACCGCCACGTCCGCTTTTCGCGGTGCCCTTCTTGTAGCGCCGCATCTCGCTTTCGACATCGCTGCCGGAGCTGCGCGAGTAGCGGCGTTTCTTTGCCTTGCGTGCCATGCATTTTCTCCCTTGGCCGGGGGAAAACCATTCCACGCAGGCATGGTTCCGAAACGCGTGCGCAGGCGTTCCGGCTGCGACGCAGCCTAGAACGAATTCGCCAGCTCGATTTCCGCCTCCAGCGCACGGATGCGGCGCGCGGCTTCGGTGAAGGACAGATCCCGATCGTATTGCGCGGGCTGGTAAGCCTCCTCGCTCAACCGCTTCAACCTCAGCCCCTGGGCGCGCGTCATCTGCTCCATCAGAAAAACCTTGGCGTCGTATTTACCCTGAACCTGCATCTCGCTGCTCCGTCCTGAAATCGTGGCTTGACTATATGTTCTTATTTTGTTCTAACAAGCCATGGACAATCGAATTAATAAAATTCGACGTAAAATCAGTGCCTTGAGGCTGGAAATGGCCGGCGTCGAGGCGTCCGTGCGCGACCTCGTCAATCGCGATCGCGACTGCACAGAAAAGGCCCTGGCGCAGATGGATCTGCGTCGCCGGATCAATCTTTTGATCGCCGAATGGAAGGCCGCCGGTGGCGGCGATGTCCTGCCGGATGTCCGCGACCGCGTGCGCCTTCGCTCCCTGAAGCGCGCCGGTGATCCCATGCGCGCCATCGCGCGCCGCTGAGAGTTCCGGGAGGCGCGGGGTGGAGGAAGACCCGCCTACGTACCGGATTCTGAGACTGCGCGCCGAGATTCTCGAACTGGGCTCGGCGATCCGGCAATTGCAGCGTGAGGGCCTCGACGATGCTGCGGCCCAGCTCCTGATTTCACGCAAGCGGGCGCAGCTCGAGCAGCTCGTGAAAGCCAATGCTCGGGGCCCCCTTTAACATCCCTGACATCCGACGCGGCTAGAGCGAGGGCGCTACGCGACACGCTGGAGCTCGCCGATGCCCGACGCCGAAATGACTGCTTTGATACAGGCCGTCCTGGACGATGTTTGTGCCGGGCTTCCTCTCACCGAACTGGGGACGCGTGAGCGTGTCGCCACGCGACTGCGTGAGGCTGCGCAAACAGATTGTCGCTCGATCCAGGATCTGCGACAGGCTGCGCGAGATGCTCTGGTCCGCGCACCCACGATGTGGCGCTAGCGTCGGGCGCGATAATGAGTTGGACCGCCTGACAATGCGACAAGCCGCACATCCCCGTGAGATGCCGCAGGCTGCTCGGAACGGAAGCCGGCACGACCGATTGACCGGGCTCCTCTCACATCGATGGAGCGTTCCATGGATCTCAAGGGCAAGACGATCGCCATTCTCGCCACCAACGGTTTCGAGCAGTCGGAACTGGAAGTGCCGCGCGAACGCCTCAAGCAGGCCGGCGCGACGGTTCACGTCATCTCACTCGCGGCGGGCCAGATCAAAGGCTGGGACAAGAAGGATTGGGGACGTCCAGTGAACGTCGACAAGACGCTCGACCAGGTTTCCAGCAACGATTACGACGCAGTCGTGCTGCCCGGTGGACAGATCAATCCGGACCTCTTGCGCGTCGAGCCGAAGGCGCTGGCCTTCATCAAGGAGATCTTCAACGCCAAGAAAATCGTCGCCGCCGTCTGCCATGCGCCCTGGCTCCTGATCGAGACTGGTATCGCGAAGGGCCGCAAGATGACGTCATACAAGTCGATCAAGACCGACGTCATCAACGCCGGCGCGACATGGGAGGATTCACAGGTCGTCGTCGATCAAGGCGTCATCACCTCGCGCAACCCCGGCGACCTCGACGCCTTCAGCGCCAAGATCATCGAAGAGGTGAAGGAAGGCCGTCATGTCCAGCGCAGCGCTGCGTGACCCTCGCGTTTCGACGAAAAGCCCCGGGTTGCCGCGGGGCTTTGTTTGAGACGCGGCCGAAGCTTATACGAGCCTACTTCGGGTTGCTCATGCCGCCCTTGTTGTTCGTCATCGTACCGCCCTGATCGGAGCCCGGGCCGGAACCGCCCTGGCCGGAGGCGTCGGGGCCTCTGGAGGGCTTGGTGTTGGCGCCGGTGGTCTGCGACGATGACATCGAGGATCGGTGTTTGGCCTTGTGCGACTTGGCTTGCGCGGCGAACGGCGCGGCGGCAAGGCCGGTTGCCAGCATCACGGCGAGAGCGAGCTTGGTCGTCTTCATGCGGGGGATCTCCCTGGGTTAAATTGACGCAGGCAGCCAACCGCCGTTCGGCGCAGGAGTTCCCAACAAAGATCTCCCGCGCCTCACGCAAGCTTCAAGATTGCTTGTCCTCCGCGAGGATGAACACGACGCCAGTGAGCGTCGCGCCGATCGCAAACGTCGTCACCAGCGTGAGGGCGAAGACCATGACGGCCTGACGTCCGCCGTCATTCAAAAGGTTGGCGACGGCTGGATTGGACAGGATGAGGGCGAGACTGAAGGCGAGCCCGAGGGCCGCGCCCATCATTGCATGCGTCATCAGCTTGATAAGGCCGGTGGGAGAGATCAGATCCGACGACTTTTTCGTGCGCATGGAACCGCGTCCCGATCTGGCAGGCAAACGCGGGCGAGGATCGAAGGTTCCATCCGGGTGAATAAATTTCATGGCGCACTTCATCGGACGTTCATGCCGGGCTTGCGAGAATGAGCGCCATCAACACGGGACGTTCGACATGGGCAAAGTAGTCTTTCTTTACCGCTCGCTGGCCTATCGCAACGCGGCTGCGGACATGCTGCGCAAGGCGCGCAAGCTTCCGCGCGGCGCCGAGCGAAGCGCGGCCCGCCGCTATGCCAAGGCGCTGCGCGATCTCGCCCGAACGGAAGCCTGGCTCGAAGGGCGTATCGCGCGCGAGCCGCGAATGGCGCAGCGCAGGACGAGCGCGGCGTCCGGCTAACCGGATGCGCGCTGCAATTCGGCGGTGCCGGCTGCTTCAAATTTGCCTGATACGGTTGTTGCCGCAGGCTTGCGTATCAGCGGCACCTCGAGACGGCACAGCAGGCCCTCGGAGCGCCAGTCGAATTGCGCCTGTCCGCCGAGCTGGGACTCGACGCTCGCGAGCAGGCTCCGCGTGCCGAAGCCGCGCGATTTCGGCGTCCTGACCAGCGGGCCGCCAGATTCCTCCCAGGTCAGCGTGAGCAGGTCGTCTTCGACCTGCCAGCCGATCGCGAGCCGGCCCGACCGGGTCGACAGCGCGCCATACTTTGCCGAGTTGGTGAGGAGCTCGTGCAGCGCCAGTGCCAGCGTCTGTGCGGTCGCCGGCACCAGCTGAACCTCCGGACCTGCCAGCTTGATCTGGCCGCCGAGCGAGTAGGGCGCGAGCTCCTCGTCGATCAGCCTGGAGAGCTCGGCGCCCTGCCAGCTCGACAGCGACAGGATCGTGTGCACGCGCGCCAGCGCATTGATGCGGCCCTCGACGGCGTTGACATAGGCCTTGACCTCGTCGGCACGGGTCAGCCGCACGATCGACTGCGCCAGCGCCAGCGCGTTCTTGGCGCGATGATCGACCTCCCGCGCAAGCAGATTTTGCCGCTCCTCGGCGCGCTTGCGTTCGGTGATGTCGACGGTGACGCCGCTCACGCGCACGACGCGGCCGCTATTGTCGGCCGTGGCGGCGGCCGTGCCGACGCACCAGCGCACGTCGCCATCGGGCCGCACGATGCGGAACTCCGTCTCATAGGCGCGCGTGCCCTTGTTGAATTCGGCGACGGCCTTGCGCAGCTGATCGATGTCGTCGGGATGCAGCAGCGCCTGAACGTTGGCCGGATTGACTTCGAAGCTATCCGGGCTGACGCCAAAGATGCGGTACTGCCCTTCGTCCCACATCCAGTCGCCGGTGATCCAGTCCCAGTCCCACGATCCCATCTTGCCGGCCGCGATCGCCATGCTGCGCCGCTCTTCGCTCTCGCGCAGCTTGGCGGTCGAATTCTCCAGCTCGGCGGTGCGGGCGCGAACGCGGTCCTCGAGATCCTGATTCAGCCGTTCGAGCTCGCGGGTCTTGCGGTAGAGCTCGGCAAACACCTTGACTTTGGCGCGCAGCACCTCCGGCACCACCGGCACCGGCACGTAGTCGACCGCGCCCATCTCGTAGCCGCGCAGGCGGTCGATGTCGCTGACTTGAATCGCCGAGATGAAAATCATCGCGGTCTTCTGGAACCGCGGATGCTCGCGGATCATCGCGGCAAGCTCGAAGCCGTCGAGCTCGGGCATGCAGACGTCGACCAGGATCACCGCGACCTCGGTCTTGAGCAGCACCTCCAGCGCCTCGCGACCGGACGAGGCGATCACGAGGTTCTCGCCGAGATCCTTCAAGATCACCTCATAGGCGAGCAGCTTGGCCGGCTGGTCGTCGACGAGGAGGATATTGACCTTTTCCTGGTCCATTCGCGGATCCAACTCAGCGGTGCAGCCACATGCGGATTGCAAGCAGCAATTGATCGGTGTTGACGGGTTTGGCGAGGTAGTCGGACGCACCGGCTTCCAGGCATTTCTCCCGATCGCCCTTCATTGCCTTGGCGGTCAGCGCGATGATCGGAAGCCGGGCGAAGGCCGGGTTTTCGCGAATGACGCCGATGGTCTGATAGCCATCCATCTGCGGCATCATGATGTCCATCAGCACGATGGCGATTTCCGGGTTGGATTCGACCAGCGTCACCGCCTCGCTGCCGGTGGTGGCCGTCAGCACCTTCATGCCGCGCCGTTCCAGCACGCTCGATAGCGCGAAGATGTTGCGGGCGTCGTCGTCCACGAGCAGGGCCGTCTTGCCGATCAAATCCTCGTCGGAACTGTTGAGCTTCTCCAGCATGCGCTGCTTTTCGACCGGCAGTTCCGTGATCACGCGGTGCAGGAACAAGGCGGTCTCGTCGAGCAGCCGTTCCGGCGATTCCACGCCCTTCACCACGATGCTGCGGGCCATGGTGTGGAGTTCCGCGTCCTCCTCGGCCGAAAGCTCGCGGCCGGTGAAGACCACGACCGGGATGTTCGACAGCGCCTCGTCCTTGCGGATCTGGTCCAGCACCTCGAAGCCGGTCATGTCGGGCAGGCGGAGGTCGAGCACGACGCAATCGCAGGGCGCCTCGCGCAGCGTCGAGAGCGCGCCAGCGCCGGTGCCGGTCGCCACGATCTCGATGTCGTCGTGATGCAGCAGTTCGCGGATCGAGAGCTGCTCGGCCTCGTTGTCCTCGACGATCAGCAGCCGCTTGCGCCGCGGCTGCGCATATTCCTTGATCTGCGTCAGCGCCGCCGCCACGCCTTCGGTCGTGGTCGGCTTGTTGACGAAGGAGAAGGCGCCGCGGGCCAGCGCGTGCTGGCGGTCCTCGTCGAGCGTGATGATCTGCACGGGAATGTGGCGGGTCAGCGGATTGTGCTTGAGCTGGCTCAACACGGTCCAGCCGAGCATGTCGGGCAGGAATACGTCGAGCGAGACCGCCCGCGGCTGATATTGCTTGGCAAGCTCCAGCGCCTCGGCGCCGCGCGCTGCGACCAGGACCTTGAACCCCTTGTCGCGGGCGAGATCGACCAGCACGCGCGCATAATGCGGATCGTCCTCGACGATCAGCAGGATGGTGTCGCCGGGTTCGAGGTTGAGCCGGTCGTCGGGCAATTGCTCGATGACGCGCTGCTGTTCGGGCGCGGACGGCTGCAGCGCGGGCGGCTGGCTGTAGGCTTGCGACGCCGGCGCGCGCGGCGCCAAGGTTGGGCCGGAATATTTCAGCGGCAGATAGAGCGTGAAGGACGAGCCCTTGCCGGGCGCGCTGCGCAGATGGATTTCGCCGCCGAGGAGGCTAGCGAGCTCGCGGCTGATGGCAAGACCAAGGCCGGTGCCGCCATATTTGCGGCTGGTGCCGGCATCGGCCTGCTGGAACGCCTCGAAAATCAGCTTCTGCTTCTCTAGCGGAATACCGATGCCGGTGTCGGAGACTTCGAACGCGATCACCGCCGGCGCGGAGTTCAGCACCGGGTGATCGGTGCCCCAGCCGCCGACCGCGGCGGAGACCTTCAGGCGCACCTCGCCTTCGGCGGTGAACTTGAAGGCGTTGGAGAGCAGGTTCTTCAGGACCTGCTGCAGGCGCTTGGAATCGGTGACGATGCTGCGGGCAAGGTTCGGATCGACGTCGATCTTGAACGACAAATTGCGGTTCTCGGCCTCGTGCCGGAACGGCCGCCCGACGGTCTCGAGCAGGTTCGCGGTCAGGATCTCCTCGGCGTCGACCGTCACCGTGCCGGATTCGATCTTGGAGAGGTCGAGAATGTCGCTGATGAGGTTGAGCAGGTCGGTACCGGCGCCGTGGATGGTGCGGGCGAATTCGACCTGCTTGGCCGAGAGGTTGCCGTCGGGGTTGTCGGTCAGCTGCTGCCCCAGGATCAGGATCGAGTTCAGCGGCGTCCGCAGCTCGTGACTCATGTTGGCGAGGAATTCGGACTTGTACTTCGAGGTCAGCGCCAGTTCGGTCGCCTTTTCCTCCAGCGCGCGGCGGGCCTGTTCGATCTCCTGGTTCTTGCGCTCGACCTCGACGTTGCGCTCGGCGAGCTGCTGCGCCTTCTGCTCGAGCTGGTCGTTGGTCTGCTGCAATTCACGCTGCTGGGTCTGGAGCTCGCCGGCGAGCTGCTGCGATTGCTTGAGCAGGCCTTCGGTCTGCATCGTCGCCTCGATCGAATTGAGCACGATGCCGATGGAGTCGGTGAGCTGCTCCAGGAATGTCATCTGCGAGGTCGTGAACGAGACGAGCGAGGCGAGCTCGATCACAGCCTTGACCTGGCCTTCGAACAGCACCGGCAGCACCACGAGATTCTTCGGGGCGACGCGGAACAATGCCGAGTTGATCGGCACGACATCGGACGGAATGTCGGCGACCACGCGCGGCCGCTTGTCGAGGGCGCACTGGCCGATCAGGCCTTCGCCGAATTGGAGCACGCGCTGAAACGGATAGACGCCGTCGCTGGCGTAGGAGGCAAGCAGCAGGAGCTGCGGGTTGTCCTCGTTCTCGACCTGGTAGATCACGCCGGTATGGGCGTTGACCAGCGGCGACAGCTCGGTCAGCAGCAGCCGGCCGACGGTGGCGAGGTCGCGCTGGCCCTGGAGCATGTTGGTGAACTTGGCGAGGTTGGTCTTCAGCCAATCCTGCTCCGTGTTCACGTCGGTCGTGAGACGGAGGTTCGTGATCATCGTGTTGATGTTGTCCTTCAGCTCGGCCACCTCGCCGCGGGCGTCGACCTGGATCGATCGCGTCAGGTCGCCCTTGGTCACGGCGGTCGCGACTTCCGCGATCGCACGCACCTGCGAGGTGAGGTTGGCCGCGAGCAGATTGACGTTTCCGGTGAGGTCCTTCCACGTGCCGGCAGCGCCCGGCACGTTGGCCTGGCCGCCGAGCCGGCCTTCGACGCCGACCTCGCGCGCCACCGACGTCACCTGGTCGGCGAAGGTCGCGAGCGTCTCGGTCATGTTGTTGATGGTGTCGGCGAGCGCCGCGACCTCGCCCTTCGATTTCACGGTGAGATTCTGCTTGAGATCGCCGTTGGCGACCGCGGTCACGACCTTGACGATGCCGCGGACCTGCTCGGTCAGGTTCGCCGCCATGAAGTTGACGGTGTCGGTGAGGTCCTTCCAGGTGCCGGCGACGCCGGGCACCTGGGCCTGACCACCGAGCTTGCCTTCGGTGCCGACCTCGCGGGCGACGCGCGTGACCTCGCCGGCAAACGCGTTGAGCTGGTCGACCATGGTGTTGATGGTGTTCTTGAGCTCGAGGATTTCTCCCTTCACGTCGACGGTGATCTTGCGGGACAAGTCGCCGCGCGCGACGGCGGTCGTCACTTCGGCGATGTTGCGGACCTGCGTGGTGAGGTTCGCGGCCAGCAGGTTGACGTTGTCGGTGAGGTCCTTCCAGGTGCCGCCGACGCCGGGCACCACGGCCTGACCGCCGAGCCGGCCTTCGGTGCCGACCTCGCGCGCGACGCGCGTTACTTCGGCGGCGAAGGAGCGGAGCTGCTCGACCATGGTGTTCAAGGTGTCCTTGAGCAGCAGGATCTCGCCGCGCACGTCCACGGTGATCTTCTTCGACAGGTCGCCGCCGGCGATCGCGGTTGCGACCTCGGCGATGTTGCGGACCTGCGCAGTCAGGTTCGAGGCCATGAAGTTGACGTTGTCGGTGAGGTCCTTCCAGGTGCCGGCAACGCCGGGCACCTCGGCCTGGCCGCCGAGCTTGCCTTCGGTGCCGACCTCGCGCGCCACGCGCGTCACTTCGCCGGCGAAGCCGTTGAGCTGGTCGACCATCGTGTTGATGGTGTTCTTGAGCTCGAGGATCTCGCCCTTCACGTCCACGGTGATCTTGCGGGACAAGTCGCCCCGCGCCACGGCGGTGGTCACTTCGGCGATGTTGCGGACCTGGGCGGTGAGGTTGCCCGCCATCGAGTTGACGCTGTCGGTGAGGTCCTTCCAGGTGCCGGCGACGCCGGGCACGTTGGCCTGACCGCCGAGCCGGCCTTCGGTGCCGACCTCGCGCGCCACGCGCGTCACCTCGCCCGCGAAGCGGTTGAGCTGGTCGACCATCGTGTTCAGCGTGTCCTTGAGCTGAAGGATCTCGCCGCGGACGTCCACGGTGATCTTGCGCGACAGGTCGCCGCCGGCGATCGCGGTCGCGACCTCGGCGATGTTGCGGACCTGGGCGGTGAGGTTGCCCGCCATCGAGTTCACGTTGTCGGTGAGGTCTTTCCAGGTGCCGGCGACGCCCGTCACCTGGGCCTGACCGCCGAGCTTGCCTTCGGTGCCGACCTCGCGGGCGACGCGCGTGACTTCGCCGGCGAAGGCGTTGAGCTGGTCGACCATGGTGTTGAGCGTCTCCTTCAGCTGAAGGATTTCGCCCGACACGTTGACGGTGATCTTCTTGGACAGGTCGCCCTTGGCGACGGCGGTGGCCACTTCGGCGATGTTGCGGACCTGGCCGGTCAGGTTCGAGGCCATCGAGTTGACGCTGTCCGTCAAGTCCTTCCAGGTGCCGGCGACGCCGCGCACCTGGGCCTGGCCGCCGAGCTTGCCTTCGGTGCCGACCTCGCGGGCGACGCGCGTGACTTCGCCGGCGAAGGCGTTCAGCTGGTCCACCATGGTGTTGATGGTGTCCTTCAGCTCCAGGATTTCGCCGCGCACGTCCACGGTGATCTTCTTCGACAAGTCGCCGCCGGCGACCGCGGTC
Source organism: Bradyrhizobium diazoefficiens (assembly GCF_016616235.1). Lineage (NCBI taxonomy): Bacteria > Pseudomonadati > Pseudomonadota > Alphaproteobacteria > Hyphomicrobiales > Nitrobacteraceae > Bradyrhizobium > Bradyrhizobium diazoefficiens. The sequence goes on along the minus strand of NZ_CP067100.1, from coordinate 5,997,953 downwards.
GTCACCTCAGCGATGTTGCGGACCTGCGCGGTGAGGTTCGACGCCATCGAGTTGACGCTTTCCGTGAGGTCCTTCCAGGTGCCGGCGACGCCGAGCACGTTGGCCTGGCCGCCGAGCCGTCCCTCGGTGCCGACCTCGCGCGCGACGCGCGTGACTTCGCCGGCGAAGGCGTTGAGCTGGTCGACCATGGTGTTGAGCGTCTCCTTCAGCTGAAGGATTTCCCCCGACACGTTCACCGTGATCTTCTTGGACAGGTCGCCGCCGGCGATGGCGGTGGCGACGTCGGCGATGTTGCGGACCTGTGCGGTCAGGTTCGACGCCATGAAGTTGACGTTGTCGGTGAGATCCTTCCAGGTGCCGGCCACACCGGGCACCTGGGCCTGGCCGCCGAGCTTGCCTTCGGTGCCGACCTCGCGCGCGACGCGCGTCACTTCCGAGGCAAAGGAGTTGAGCTGGTCCACCATGGTGTTGATGGTGTCCTTCAGCTCCAGGATTTCGCCGCGTACGTCCACCGTGATCTTGCGCGAGAGATCGCCGCGCGCCACCGCGGTGGTCACGTTGGCGATGTTGCGCACCTGCGCGGTCAGGTTGCCGCACATCGCGTTGACAGAATCGGTGAGGTCCTTCCAGGTGCCGGCGACGCCGGGCACGATGGCCTGGCCGCCGAGCTTGCCGTCGGTGCCGACCTCGCGCGCCACGCGCGTCACTTCGGAGGCGAAGGAGCGCAGCTGGTCCACCATCGTGTTGATGGCTTCCTTGAGCTGAAGGATCTCGCCGCGGACGTCGACCGTGATCTTCTTGGACAAGTCGCCGTTCGCCACAGCGATCGTCACCTCGGCGATGTTGCGAACCTGGTTGGTCAGGTTGTTCGCCATCGAGTTGACGCTCTCGGTCAGGTCCTTCCAGACGCCGGTCACCTCAGGCACCTGAGCCTGGCCGCCGAGCTTGCCTTCGGTGCCGACCTCGCGCGCCACACGCGTCACCTCCGAGGTGAACACGCCGAGCTGCTTGATCATGGTGTTGACGATGGTCGCCGATTGCAGGAATTCGCCGCGGAGCGGGCGGCCGTCGACGTCCAGCTTGACGGTCTGCAGCAGGTCGCCTTGCGCGACGGCTGCGACCGCGCGCGTCACCTCGCGCGTCGGCCAGAGCAAATCGTCGATCAGCGTGTTGACTGAGCCTTCCATGTCGGCCCAGGAGCCCGAGGCGAGGCCGAACTTGACGCGCTGGCGGGTCTTGCCCTCGCGGCCCACGACCTGGCCGACCAGCTCGAGCTGCTGCGCCATGCGCTGGTTAGCGGCGATGATTTCATTAAAAGTGTCGGCGATCTTGCCGTCGATGCCGAGATAGTCGCCGCTCATCCGCACGGAAAAGTCGCCGCTGCGCATGGCTTGTAAGGCGAGAAGCAGTTCCGCCCGGGAATCCGGCTCTGACATACCGTTGGTTTTGGGTTTTGGGACGCGACGACCGGAGCGTGATGCAGTTCCGGGATCGAGGTCGCTCATACTGAATTCCCCCGCAGGCGCCGGCCGAATCCCTGGCAAGACGCGTTTGGTCAAAATAGAGCGTCAGTCAAATTCTAAAATCAAGCGCCAAGGTTGCGGCGCGAGGAAATGGAACCTGCTTTGCTCAGCCCGGTGCAAATAACACCGGTCTGCCGGTTTGGTTCCACCCCGCTTCAGAAAATCAGCCCCGGCGGCTCGCCAATCGGCCCGTCCCCTGCGGCCCCAGGTCATTCGGAACGGAGCGCCGCGCCTGCTGTTAGCCCGAAAGACAGGGAGAGTGCATATGAGAACAGGAAGGGCCGCGGTCATCGCCATATTGTTCGCCACGGGATCGGCCATCGCCCAGGGTGCACCGACCGGCCGGGGGGCCGTCACCGGGGATCCCGCCGCAAGCTCCGCCACCCCGCACGCGGACACGTCAACCACGGGGACGTCCACCAGGTCGAACCCAAGCGGCAGCGGCACCTCGACCTCGGGCGGCAAGGATGACAACGGCGATGCGGGCCGGGACAAGATGCCGGAGAGTGATCGCACCGTTCGGCCCGAGAGCCAGCAACATCATCCGAACGACAAATAGGGCCGCTACTTGTCCGCCATGGTGCGCTCGGCGTCCCTGACCTGCGAGCGCAGCGTCGGGAGCTGCTCGCGCGCGAAGGCAGCCAGCGCCGCATTGTCGGGCGCCTTGAGATAGTGCTCAAGCAGGCCAATGGCGGATTCGTACTCCGGGATCTGCGCGGCATAAAAGCTTCTGACGTAAGTCGGCCCGTCCGAATTTTCGGGCTCGACGAGGCTCGCGCTCATCGGTGTCGTCTTGCCGGCGCGCGGCTCCGCACCGATCGCCTCCTGGATCTGCTTCAGCAGCTTGTCGCGCTTGACCGCCTCTTCGGCGCGCACGGCGGCGAGATGCTTGACCTCGGCATTGCCCTTCAGATCGCTGTTCTCCAGAAGACCCTGCTGAAAGCGGCTGAAGCTGTAGAGGCCGCTGATGACATCGGTCGCGGTGGGCGCACCACCGCCGGCGGTTCGCTCACCCGTGCTGTCGGCCAGCGCCGCAGTGCTGATGAATGCCAGGACTATCGCGACAAGAATCCTCATGCATTGCAATGATCGATGGCGCGCGAAGTTCCCCGTTACGATCGAGTAAGAGCGGTTGCGCCGCCAGAGTTCCATTCCCAGATGTTGTCCATGAAACAGTCTGACATTTTCAGGGATAATGCCGACAACTGTCTTCAGCTCGCAGAGCGAGCGGAGGGACAGCCCGCCCACAAGCGCTACTCGCGCATGGCGGACGCCTGGACGGCGCTCGCCAAGGAGCAGGATTGGCTCGATGGTGAAATCCCGCCTGTTGCGATTGGGGCCCCGCCGAGGCGGAGCGCGTAAGCCACTCTCGGCTTCGTGAATCCGTGTGTGAGACCGCGCACGGAATGCAAGCGACCAATTCAGGATTATTCAGGAACAGTCGATCGCGTTATTGATTTTTCCGATTCCAGAAGGAGGTTTGCGATGGCTCCACGTCTGGCTCTTCTTTCACTCATTCTCGCCTTCGGCGTCTCGGTCGCGTTCGCGACCGTAACGACCGTCCGGCAGGTGCATCTGGAGAAGGCCTCGGTTGCGGTCCACGCCGCGCACAGTTAGCGCCAAGGTTAGCGCGGATCCGGAACATTCGGCGCCGCGGTGCGTAAGCCCTTCGAGACATCAGAGCAGCGAGAAGACATCATGGCGCATTCCGACCACGGCATCGTCAAGGACAAGCGCGCTGAGGAGCAACCGCGCGACAAGCAGCGCGCGCAAACAGCACAAAAAACGAATCCGAAAACTTCGCCGTCGCGCGAAGCGACGCGCGATCCCGAACTGAACGACAACAGCAAGACGCCGGGCTCCGGCATGACGCCGGATGATTCCGGTGCCGCGCCGAGCGGCTAGAACACGATCCGGACCCGAAGGGCCGCCTAGCGCAAGCGCGAGGCGCTTTTCCGAAAGGATCATGTTCCAGACATAGATGGATTGCTCGCGAGGAACGAATCCCCGCGCGGAGAGTCGAAAGGTTGCTTCCGGTTATCATGCCCCCGGTGAGCCGGAAGTAATCTCCAAGGACGGCCCTGGCACCCACCGTGCCGGGGTCGTTTCGCTTTGCGAGCTGGCGTTAATCAGTCTTCCTTGCCGCTTTCAGGGTCACCCTGCGTGTGACCGTCAGGGCCCCGGCCGAATACGCCGAAGCTGCTCGACTTGACGCCAGGTATCGCATCAACGTCCGCGGCAGCCAGCCCGAACTTGAGCAGTTCGCGAACCGCTGCGGCGCGCGTCGGCATGCGATGCTTGAATCGGAAATCGTCGACTGCGGCCAGCTCATCCGGCGAGAGCATGACCTGAAGGCGCTCGGCGCGAAGGTCATTCATGGTCGATCACGCAAGTTGAGTAGTTTGAGTAAGTTGCACAACCTGCCAACTTGCGGTGAGTTCCACAAGAGTCGGACAAATTGCCAAATTAGTAGTTTTGCATAGCAAAGTCAATATGTTATGGATTGAAACCACTCCCGTCGAAGCGCATTTTAATGGAGAGGGAGATGGGATCATGACCGACGAAGTCAGATTACCCCGCAAGCTTTCCGAAGAGCCCGAAGCGCCAAAACCGGTGCGCCCGAGCCACCAGAGGGTCATCGAGCAAGTCGAGCGATGGGCCAACAGCCCTGGCCTGCAACCGCCGAGGACGGATGATGCGAAGACGATCTGAGCCCCACACATTCGAACAGCGCCTCGACGCGCAGAGGCTGCGGCTTGAGCATGAATTGTCGCGCCTGCCGGATGGCATGCAACGCGACTCCGTGCTCGCGCGCCTCGATCAGCTTCAGACCGCTGCCGAGATGTACGGTTTTTTGATGCTGCGGGAAGAGGCCCCGGCGCCTCGCTGATCACATCCAGCGATCGGGCAGCCCGCGGCGGGAGGTGGTGCGAAGCGTCCGCCTCAGCCACCACGCCGATACTGAAATGGTAGCCCACAACAGAATAGCAGCGGCGAATGCGCCGATCACGCTCGCCGAAACCAGGGCGTAGAAAGTAGCAGCGAACGCCGCAAGACCAATGCTTCCGAGGCCGGCACCCGCAGCGTCCAGCGCTGCGGCCTGCTGCCCGCGTCGCCGTCCGCTGAGGCCGGCCTTCTCCTTGCGGCGGCGCTCGTGGCTTTCGATCAGCGTCGCGCTGGCGCAGAAGATGGCGGGGAGCGCGAGGAAGAGCCCGCCGACCGCAACACCGAAGCGCTTGCTTACGATCCCTGCGAAAACAGTCGCGAGGCCCCCGAGCAGGAAGCGGACGCCGTACTCGTACCAGCGCGTCTGCTTCAGCGACGAGGGCGACAGCTTGACCAGCATTAGGCCGCGCCTCCCAAACCCGCGAGCAGGCCGAAGGCGACTGCAAGCCATACGGCGAAAGCAAGGATGGTGGAAGGCAGCGCCGCAAGGCGAAATCTCATCAGGAGATGGCAGACGGCGAGGCTGTAGCAGATGAGAGCGATCGCGCCGTAGATCATGGTCCAGCTTTCCGCCGCGGCATAGTGGGGGCCATGCTGGACAACGGCGATGCTGAGCGTTGCGAGCGCGACCGATGGCGCGGCGCCGAGAAGGCCGCCGAAGCTCTTGGGCTTCAGCATGTCGCCTAGGATTGCAAACACGGACACGATCGCGCCGCCGGCGATGAAGCGCAGAACATACTCCGTCATGTCCGTGCCCGCCGGTCTGCGGACTTGCGGTACGGCCTCGCCAGCGTCCACGGCCGCAGCAGCCGCTCGATGGCGATACCGAGGGTGAAGCCGACAACGACGTCGCTGGCCCAGTGCGCGAGCAGGGCGACGCGTGTCAGTGACAGCGCCGCCGCGATGGAGCGCACGAGCCGGCGCCGGGCCGGGGGCAGCAGGCTGGCAGCCGACGCGAGCGCGCCCATGTGCATGGCGTGGCCGGACGGGAAAGCGTCGCGCGGTTGCCCGGAGAAAGGAATGCCGTGGAGGTGGCCTCGCACCGTCAGCCGGTCCGGTCTGATCTGGTCAAAGGCGGATTTCAGGACATGCGGCAACAGCGCCGTTGCGAGCGAAACTGCCAGAACATGATTGGCCACGCGGCGCTCTTCGGCGGGTCGAAGCTGGGCATAGAGCCAACCCGCAGCGGCGAGCGCGAGCAGCATATGCTCGTCTGCGCCCCAGGTCAGCGCTTTGGCCGTCTGCTCAAACTGTGAGTTGGTGTGATCCGCGACCTCGTTTGCGATCGCGATATCGATTTGGGTTGGCCTGACTGTTGCGAGCGCCATCAGTTGGTAATCGGCGGGTTATTCTCCATGACATTTTTGTAAAGATTTGATGACGAAATGGTTCCCTAGGGCTGCCCTGATCCACCCGCGGAGCCGTAGACCTGGCCGGTCGCATAGCTCGCATCGGCGTCTGCCAGCTGCACATAAATGGAAGCGAGCTCGGCAGGCTGGCCGGGACGGCCGAGCGGCGTCATGCCGCCGAACTTCTCCAGCTTCTCCATCGTGGCGCCGCCGGAAACCTGGAGCGGCGTCCAGATCGGCCCTGGCGCAACGCCATTGACGCGGATGCCCTTCGAGGCGAGCTGCTTCGCCAGCGATTTCACGTAGTTCATGGTCGCCGCCTTGGTCTGCGCATAATCGTAGAGATCGGGAGAGGGATCGTAAGCCTGCTCGGAGGCTGTGCCGATGATGCAGGATCCGGGCTTGAGATGCGGCAGCGCTGCCTTGATGATCCAGAATGGCGCGTAGATGTTGGTCTTCATGGTGGCGTCGAAATCCTCCGTCGAGACGTCAAGGATGGAGGCGCGCGTCTGCTGCCGGGCCGCGTTGTTGACGATGATGTCGAGGCCGCCGAGACCCTGGATGGCCTGCTCGACCAGCTTCCTGCAGAAGGCTTCGTCCTTGAGATCGCCGGGGATCGCAACGCCGTTGCGCCCTTCCTTCTTGATCAGCGCAATCACCTCCTGCGCGTCCGACTCTTCCGCCGGCAGATAGTTGATGGCGACGTCGGCGCCTTCGCGCGCATAAGCGATCGCGGCGGCGCGGCCCATGCCGGAATCACCGCCGGTGATCAGCGCCTTGCGGCCGGCGAGCCGGCCGGAGCCCTTGTAGCTGGTCTCGCCGTGGTCCGGCCGCGGCTCCATCCTGCCGGCAAGGCCCGGCCAGGGCTGCGACTGCTTCTTGAAGGGCGGCTTTGGATAGCGGCTGACGGGATTGAGGTCCTGCTCTGCCATCGGCATATCTCCTTTCGCCGTCGAGGACGCCAGCGAAGCCGCCGCGAGCGTGGCGCTCGCGGCCTGGACGATGTGCCGGCGGGTGAGTGAGGCCTTGTCTTGTTGTGCCATGGTGATCTCCGCGATCTTGCGATCTCAATGCGCGGAGACAGGCAACGTTGCTATCCGGGGAGGACGCCGGCAGGGCCGGCGTCCTCGGAACATGGCTACTTCGACTGTTTCGACTGTCCGACGCTCGGCGCCTTGCCGAGCTCCTTGGCCATGTCGAGATGGTGCTTGAGCGCCGGCAGCGTCTTGCCGGCCCAGTCCTTCAGTGCGGAATTGTCGCCGCCCTTGGCATAGCGCTCGAACAGCGAGACCGCATCCTCATGGGCGCTGACCTGGTAGGAATTGTAGTCGGAGCTGAAGTCCTTGCCCGTCGCGTTCTTCAGCTTGTCGAGCTTGCTCTGGTGCGAGCTGTCGAGCGCCGTCGGCAAGGTCGCCTGCACCTTGCCGTCGCTGACCAGGCCCTTCAGCTCGCCGCTGGTCTTGGTGTGGTCGGTCACCATCTGCTGGGCGAAGCTCTTCTCCTGCGCGTCGCCCTTCTGCTCGGCGAGCTTGCTCGACTCGATCTCGAACAAGTCGCTGATCGCGACCTCCTTGACAAAGTCGGCCGTGGCGGGCGCGACGCCGAGCGCCGAGTTGACGCCGGTCTTTTCGCCGAGCGACTGGGCAATCGCGGGGCCTGCAAACAGCACGCAGGCAACGGCAATCATGGCACGTTTCATGGGCAATCCCTCCAATGTGGGCGCGCAGCCTCTCGCCGCGCGACGTTGCGCCGACCAACCCGCCGCAGAGGCCGAGGTTCCTAACGGCTAATCGGTGGGGTTACGGCCGGTGCGCGGATTGATCGGATCGGTCGGCTTGCGCCGCAGCCGCTCGGGCAGAAACGGCTCGCTCGGCGAGGCCGAAGGCTCTGCACGCACGTCGGCGTGGCGCTGTGCCCGCTCATGCGGCGTCTTGTTGTCGTTGAAGTGCTGTTTCACATCGACGCCGGAGACGGGGTCGTTGACGCCATGCTGGATATCGCGGAAATCGCTCATGGTTCACTCCTTTCCGGGCAGGATGGTTTCGAGCACCTGCCGTGCCGCGCCCTTGATGACGCTGCTCTGGTTCGGGTCGCCCTTCATCAGCGCGAGCGAGAAGTTCTTGGCCTGCTGCAAGGTGATGTGCGGCGGCAGCGGCGGCACTTCGGGATCGGTCTTCACCTCCAAGACGACGGGCCTCTCGCTCGCCAGCGCCTGCTCCCAGGCCGAGCCGACCAGCTGCGGGTTGTCGACGAAGATTCCGGTGAGGCCGATCATTTCGGCGAAGCGCGAATAGGAGACGTTCGGAATGCGCTGCGAAGCCTCGAACTTCGGATCGCCGTTGATGATGCGCTGCTCCCAGGTGACCTGGTTGAGATCCTCGTTGTTGAAGACGCAGACGATGAAGCGTGGGTCGCGCCAGGAGCGCCAGTACTTGGCAGCCGTGATCAGTTCCGCCATGTTGTTCATCTGCATCGCGCCATCGCCCACCAGCGCAATCACCGGACGGTCCGGATGGGCGTATTTCGCGGCGAGCGCATAGGGCACCGCAGCGCCCATCGAGGCGAGGCCGCCGGAGAGCGAGGCAATCATGCCGCGGCGCATTTTCAGGTCGCGCGCGAACCAGTTGGCGCAGGAGCCGGAATCGCTGGTGATGACGGCGCGGTCGGGCAGGCGCGGGGACAATTCCCAGGTGACGAGCTGCGGGTTGACCGGTGCTGCCGGCTGATGGGCGCGGTCATCCAGCGTCTTCCACCATTTTGCGACCTCGTCCTCGATGCCGTTGCGCCAGGCGCCATCGGCTTTGGGTGCAAGCCGCGGCAGCAGCGCGCGCAGGGTCTCGGCGGCATCGCCCACGAGGCCGACTTCCATCGGAAAACGGATCGACATCATGCTGGCGTCGATGTCGATCTGCACGCCGCGCGCGGCGCCTTCCTTGGGCAGGAATTCAGCATAAGGAAAGGCGGAGCCGACCAACAGCAGGGTGTCGCAGCCCATCATCATGTTGTAGCTGGGCTCGGTGCCGAGCAGGCCGATCGAGCCGGTCACCCATGGCAGGTCGTCCGGCAGCGCCGCCTTGCCGAGCAGCGCCTTGGCACAGCCGGCCGACAGCCGATCGGCGACCGCGATCACCTCATCGGTCGCGTGAAGCGCGCCGGCGCCGATGAGCATCGCGACCTTCTTCCCGGCGTTGAGCACCTCGGCGGCGCGGTCGAGCTCGGTCTCTCGCGGCGTGATGCGCGGGGCGCTGTAACCCACACCGGAGTGCAGGGTGCCGTGGGCGCGAGGCGGGCTGTCGTAGGGCTCTTCCTGAAGATCGTTGGGCAGGATGATCGCTGTGGGCGTTCGTCGGGCCAGTGCGGTTCGCACCGCACGATCGATCAGGTGCCGCACCTGTGCCGGCGAGGAGGCCTGCATGACATAGGCGCCCGCGACATCCTTGAACATCGAGACGAGGTCGAGTTCCTGCTGGTAGTTCCCGCCGAGTGCGTTCCGTGCCTGCTGGCCGACGATCGCCAGCACCGGCTGGTGATCGAGCAGCGCATCGTAGAGGCCGGTGATGAGATGTGAGGCGCCGGGCCCCGAGGTGGCGATGCAGACGCCGAGCTCGCCTGAAAACTTCGCGTAAGCGGTCGCCATGAATGCGGCCATCTCCTCGTGCCGCGCCTGCACGAAACCAATTTTGCCGTCCGCCCGGTTCAAGGCGCCGAACACGCCGTTGATGCCGTCGCCGGGATAGCCGAACATGTGCCGCACGCCCCATTGATGCAGACGCTGGACGATGAAGTCGGATACGGTCTGGGACATCGAGGCGGCTCCGGTTTGCGGTGACGTTAGAGAACCGCGCGTTTCGCGCGATGTTCCTGATGTCGCGCGCCGCGCGCGCCGGAACGATGACGCGCCTGTGCGGTTGATTCACACATCGGCTGAGTGGAGAATTGACATGCTGAATCAAGGCGAACTGGACCGCAGCGAGATGGGCCGGTTGATCGGCAGCGACAAGGTCGAGGGAACATCGGTCTTTGGTGCGGATCGCAACCGGATCGGCTCGATCGAGCGCGTGATGATCGACAAGATCAGCGGCAAGGTGTCCTACGCCGTGCTCGGCTTCGGCGGCTTCCTGGGCCTCGGCAATGATCACTATCCGTTACCCTGGCAGTCGCTCAAATACGACACGGAGCTCGGCGGCTACGTCACCGGCATCACTACGAAAGAGCTGGAAGGCGCGCCGAAATACGGTGAACGGAGCGACTGGAACTGGAGCGATGACGCCGCGGTTCGCGGCATTAACTCCTATTACGGCGTTCCCTTCGCGTAGCATTCAGCGAAGGAGTTGAAATGAGCAAGGAACGGCCCAACGACGATCCTCGGCAGCAGAACGACTGGGGCTCACACCGGCAGACGGACACGCCGTGGAAGGGCACCCCGGAGAAGGAGCAGGGGTCGGACAAGGCGAAGCCCGATCTCGAGAAATGGCATGAGACCAAGACGCACTGAGCCAAGTGCGCCGAACCGATGCTTCGGGCGAGCGCGGCACCTCAGAGTGCCGCGCTCGTTTTTTGAGCAATGCAATCACGAATGGCAGTGAGCTTCTTCAAAGCCGGAACCATGCCTTGGCGCTGCGGTTAGGCTCGCAACGCGCGAGCTGCGGGTTTTCTGCTCCTCCGCGTTGGTCCCCGAGAAAGGTGTTCCCTGTGGATGCTCAGACACGGCAGCGTGATCCGTCGGCGGAGCAGCCGCAGAGGGCGAAGGAAGCTCCGAAGACCTCCCCTGATCAGACCCGCGACGCCGACGACCAGAGGCCGAAGACACCATCGCTGCGCGACCGGCTTCGCGAGCACTGGCTGCTCGCGACCGTCGGCGCCATCGTGCTGATCGCGGCTCTGGCCGGCGGGCTGCTGTATTGGCTGGAGGTGCGCCACTATGAATCCACCGACGACGCCTTCATCGCCGCGCGCAGCTTTTCCGTCGCCTCGAAGGTCGGCGGCTATGTGACCGACATCCCGGTCACGGACAACCAGCATGTCAAGGCCGGCGATCTGCTGGCGAAGATCGACGAGCGCGACTACCGGATCGCGGTCGATCAGGCCACTGCGCAGGTTGAAGTCTCCAAGGCGAACATCGCCAATGTCGAGGCGCAGATTGTCTCTCAGCAGGAGCAGATCAAGCAGGCCCAGGCCCAGCTCGATCAGGCGCAGGCCCAGCTCAAGTTCGCACAAGAGGAGTTCAATCGCGCCGAAGATCTCGTCGAGAAGGGCGCCGGCACCGTGCAGCGTCAGCAGCAGACCCGTTCCGACCTTCAGGCACAGCAGGCCAATACCGAGCGCGCCAAGACCGCGGTCGCGACTGCACAGGTCGGCATCAAGACGCTGCAAGCCCAGCTCGAAGGCGCCAAGGCGCAGCTGGAGCAATCGCAGGCGCAACTCGATCAGGCCAAGTTGAACTTGGAGTACACCAATGTCATCGCCGCCCAGTCCGGACGCGTGGTGAAGCTCTCGGGCGCCAAGGGCACCTTCGTCACGGCAGGACAGAGCCTGATGATGTTCGTGCCAGACGAGGTCTGGATCGTTGCCAACTACAAGGAAACCCAGCTCAACGACATGCGGCCGGGCCAGCCGGTCGAGATCCGCATCGATGCCTATCCCGGCCGCAAGCTGACCGGCCATGTCGATTCCGTGCAGCCCGGCTCCGGCACCGCGTTCAGCCTGCTGCCGGCGGAGAACGCCACCGGCAATTACGTCAAGGTGGTGCAGCGCGTGCCGGTGAAGATCGTGGTCGACAACTGGCCGGCCGATCTGCCCGTTGGTCCCGGCATGTCGGTCGTGCCCTGGGCGAAGGTGCGATGACGGACGCCACGCAAGAGGGCGCCGGAGGCTGGTCGCCGGAGCGCTCGGCGGCCGGCGGGCACAATCCCTATCTGATCGCCTTCGTGGTTTCGATCGCGACCTTCATGGAGGTGCTCGACACCACCATCGCCAATGTCGCGCTGCGCCATATCGCCGGCGGGCTTGCGGTCGGCCTCGACGAGAGCACTTACGTCATCACCAGCTACCTCGTTGCCAACGCAATCGTGCTGTCGATCTCCGGCTGGCTCTCCACCGTGCTGGGACGCAAGCGCTTCTATATGCTCTGTGTCGCGATCTTCACCGTCGCCTCGCTGTTCTGCGGGCTCGCTTGGAATCTGCAGGCGCTGGTGCTGTTCCGCATCCTGCAAGGGTTGGGCGGCGGCGGCATGGCGACCAGCGAGCAGGCGATTTTGGCCGACTCCTTCCCGCCGCAGAAGCGTGGCCAAGCCTTTGCAATTTACGGGGTCGCCGTCGTCGTTGCACCCGTGGTCGGTCCAACCCTCGGCGGCTGGATTACCGACACTTATTCATGGCACTGGGTGTTCTTGATCAACGTGCCGATGGGGCTCATTTCGCTGTTTCTCGTCGGCACCCTGGTGAAGGAGCCGTCAGGCGCCGAGGAGGAAAGGCAAGAGCTCCTCAGCAGGGGTCTTCGCGTCGATTATGTCGGGTTCATCCTGGTTGCGGTCGGGCTCGGCTCGCTCGAATTCGTGCTCGATGAAGGCCAGCGCAACGACTGGTTCGGATCCAGCATGATCCTGTCCTTCGCGCTGCTCGCGGCCTTCTGCCTGCTCGCGCTGATCCCGTGGGAATTGTCGCGCGACGATCCCATAGTCGATATCCGCCTGCTCGGCCAGCGCCAGTTCGGCGCCTGCTTCCTGGTGATGCTCGGCACCTTTGCGGTGCTGATCTCGGCGACCCAATTGTTGCCGCAGCTATTGCAGACCGAGATCGGCTACACCGCCATGCTCGCGGGCCTGGCGCTGTCGCCCGGCGGCATCGCGACGATGATGCTGATGCCGGTGGTGGGACGGCTGGTCGGGATCGTGCAGCCGAAATATCTCATCATGTTCGGAGCGACGGTTGCCGGCCTGGCGATGTGGCATCTGACCGGGCTGACCGAAGACATCTCCTATGGTTATGCCGCGCTTTCGCGCATTTATCTGGCGATCGGCCTTCCCTTCCTGTTTCTGCCGGTGACAACGGCGTCCTATGACGGCGTGCCGCCCGAGCAAACCAACCAGGCTTCCGCCCTGATCAATGTCGGGCGCAACATCGGCGGCTCGATGGGGGTGGCGCTGTCGCAGACGATGTTGGCGCAACGCCAGCAATTCCATCAGAGCCGGTTGATCGAGCACGTGGCGCCGTCCGATCTCGGTTACCAGCAGACGATCGACGCGATGACGCGCTTCTTCCAGGCCCAGGGCTCGAACGCGACGGACGCGGCCTCGCAGGCGCTCGCCTGGGTCGGCCAGACGTTGCAGCGGCAGGTCGATCTCCTCGCCTATATCGATGTCTTCTCGTCGCTAGCGATCCTCGCCATGCTGTTAATTCCGATCGCCGCCGTTCTCCGTCTGATCGATTTGCACGCTCCGGCACGGGGGCACTGACGAAGAGTCCGGCGGTCGCCGGCGTTCTGAAATGCAAATTAATTGAGCGACCCTGGTGCCCCAATCTCCGTCGTTGCGAGCGCGGCGACGCAATCCAGACTGCTACCGCGGGAAGACCCTGGATTGCTTCGTCGCAGGGGCTCCTCGCAATGACGAGTTGAGGGAGCCTACTTCGCCTCTACCTCTCTTCGCCCCGGCCCCGCATGCACATGCACCTGCTTGGCATGCAGCACCTCGCCGCATTCCGAGCACACCATCACGGGATCGAACAGCTTGCCGCAGGCCTTGTGCTCGTGCAGCAGCGGGCGGCCGCGCTCGTCGCCCATGTGAGTGTCGCCCCAATGCACCATCGCCATGATGATCGGATAGAGATCGAGCCCCTTCTGCGTCAGGATGTACTCGTAGCGCTTCGGCGCCTCGGAATAGGGGACGCGGCGCAAGATGCCGAAGCGGACCAGCTTCTTCAGCCGCTCCGACAGCAGGTGCCGCGTGATCTGGAGCGAAGACTGGAATCCTTCGAAGCGCCGCACGCGCAAAAAACATTCGCGCAGGATCAGCAGCGTCCAGCGATCGCCCACCACCGCGACGGTGCGGGAGAGTGAGCACGGCTCTTCGTCCAGCGTGTCCCATTTCATGATCCGGTCTCCGATCTGGAGGAGTAAGTCAGAAAAAGGAACTGACTTGAATGATCAGCGCAATCTGTCTCGTAGAGTAACATTCGCAGGCATGATTTGACAGTTCTATTTTAGAACTATAGTCTTCGGACCAACCATATGCCCCACAACCGGAGGAGGCGATCGTGCCCAAGCGAAATGCGACAGCCGCCGTGATCGGCGCCGGCGATTTCATCGGCTCCGAGATCGCCAAGAAATTTGCCGCCGAGGGCTTTTCGATCTACGCCGGCCGCCGCAACGGCGACAAGCTGGCGCCGCTGGTGAAGGACATTGAAGCTGCCGGCGGCGAGATCCACGCCCGTTCGCTCGATGCGCGGAAGGAAGAGGAGGTCATCTCCTTCCTCAATGACGCCGACACGCACGCGCCGCTGGAGGTCTGCATCTTCAATGTCGGCGCCAACGTCAACTTCCCGATCCTCGACACCACCGAGCGCGTCTTCCGCAAGGTCTGGGAGATGGCCTGCTATTCCGGTTTCCTCGCGGGCCGTGAAGCGGCGCGCCTGATGCTGCCGCGCGGCGGCGGCAACATCTTCTTTACCGGAGCGACCGCGAGCTTGCGCGGCGGCAGCGGTTTTGCTGCATTCGCCAGCGCCAAGTTCGGGCTTCGTGCGGTGGCGCAGGCGATGGCGCGCGAACTCGGGCCGAGCAACATTCATGTCGCCCATCTCATCATCGATTCCGGCGTCGACACCGAATGGGTGCGGCAGCGCCGGCTCGAAGCGCTCGGCCCGAATGCGCTCGACAATCCCGACCTGTTGATGCCGCCGTCGGCGGTGGCTGACGCCTATTGGCAGCTCTATCAGCAGCCGAAGAGCGCCTGGACCTTCGAGCTGGAGATCCGCCCGTTCGGAGAGAAATGGTGACCGCGGCGCAACACTCCGGCTAGACTGATCCCAACCAGGCAAAACTCCGGGAGGTATTTGAGTGAAGACTGCGATCACCGAACTGTTCGGCATCGAGCATCCGATCATCCAGGGCGGCATGCATTTCGTCGGCTTTGCCGAGCTGGCTGCTGCCGTCTCCAATGCCGGCGGGCTCGGCATCATCACCGGCCTCACGCAAAAGACGCCGGAATTGCTTACGAAGGAAATCGCGCGCTGCCGCGACATGACCGACAAGCCATTCGGCGTGAATCTGACCTTCCTGCCGACCTTCGCGGCGCCGCCTTATCCGGAATACATTGCCGCCATCGTCGAAGGCGGCATCAAGGCGGTGGAGACCGCAGGCCGCAGCCCGGAAGCCTACATGCCGGCGCTGAAGGCCGCCGGCATCAAGGTCATCCACAAATGCACCTCGGTGCGGCACTCGCTGAAGGCCGAGCGCATCGGTTGCGACGCCGTCAGCGTCGACGGCTTCGAGTGCGGCGGCCATCCCGGCGAGGACGACATTCCCAACATGATCCTGCTGCCGCGTGCGGCCGAGGAGTTGAAGATTCCGTTCGTCGCCTCCGGCGGCATGGCCGACGGGCGCAGTCTGGTCGCGGCGCTCTCGCTGGGCGCGGCCGGCATGAACATGGGCACGCGCTTCATCGCCACCAAGGAAGCACCGGTGCATCAGAACGTGAAGAATGCGCTGGTCGCCGCCACCGAGCTCGACACGCGCCTGATCATGCGCGCGCTGCGCAATACCGAGCGCGTCCTCAAGAATGCCAATGTCGATCGCCTCATCGAGATCGAGCGCGAGAAGGGCGCGAGGCTCACCATCGACGACATCCACGACCAGGTCGCCGGCGTCTATCCAAAAATCATGCTGGACGGCCAGATGGACGCGGGTGCCTGGAGCTGCGGCATGGTCGCAGGGCTGATCCACGACATCCCCACCTGTAAGGAACTGGTCGATCGCATCATGAGCGAGGCGGAGCAGATCATCCGCAGCCGCCTGCTCGGGTTCCTGGATGGGACGAGTGCGGCGCGAAAGGTCGCCTGACACCGCCCAAGTTCTTAACCACGGCGGCAATTGACCGCTGGAATTGCGCGCGACGCCTCCTAAATAGGGGTGAATTACCTCTTAATAATTCAATTTCAGGAGGCGTCCGTGGTCCTGAAAAGTTTTGCGATCGCCATTGCCCTCGTGCTCGCAGGGACTGGGCTCGCTCGTGCTGACGACTACAAGCCCGACGAATATCTTGGTCTCGATCTCTCCAAGGCCGTGCTGTCGCCGAAGCGGCTTGGGCCGGAGACGCAGTTCGCGCCGGTGGCGCTCGAGGCGAAGGGCGGCAATGAGGCGCAGGCCCGCACCGCGCCGATGGATGTGCCGAAGAAGGTCGCCGCCGAGCGCGTGCACGTGCCCGAGCCGAAAGTCGCACACGCCAGGAGCGCCCAGCCGCGCGGCGCAGCGCGCACCAGGCTCGCGCATCGCCGCGGCAATCCGCTCAACGCGCAGGCGATGGACACCCGCATCCAGACCTGGCCGTGCCGCTCCGGCGGCATCTGCAACTGGAAGCGCTAGCTCCTTACGCACCCGTCATCCCTGCGTCGCAAAACCGTAGGCGTGGAGTCAAGAAACCGTAAGCTGTGAGTCAAACGGCGCAGGCACCTTTCGTCGCGATTCGACGAAGGTCTCCTGAATGGCATCGCTCCGCGCCTCGCGCGCATGGACCCGGCGGCAGTTCCTGGTCCGATCCGCCTCCAGCCTCGCCGTCGCCGCGCTCGCGAAGCCTCGCCTGAGCCGCGCCGCCGATCGTCCGCAGATCGCGGGCGGCATCCAGTCCGGCGATGTCTCCGATGGCTCCGCCGTGATCTGGGCACGCGCGGATCGGCCCGCCCGCATGCAGGTGGAGTACTCGACGGTCGAGAGCTTCAAGACCATCATCGCATCCGCCTCGCGCGAGGCGCTACCCGATGCCGACTTCACAGCAAAGCTGCTGCTGAACGATCTGCCGCCGGGACAGGACATCTTCTACCGCGTACGCTTCGACGACATCGCGAGCGGCACCGCCGGCGAAAGCCGCGTCGGGCATTTCCGCACCGCACCGGCTGCACGCCAGTCGGTCTCATTCGTGTGGTCGGGCGACGTGGCGGGGCAGGGCTGGGGCATCGACGTCGCGCGCGGCGGCTATCGCAGCTATCGCACCATGCTCGACAACCGCCCCGATTTCTTCATTCACTCCGGCGACCACATCTACGCCGACTGCACCATCCCGTCCGAGCAGAAGCTGCCGAACGGCGAGATTTGGCGCAATGTGGTGACCGAGGAAAAAGCCGAGGTCGCGCACACGCTGGCGCAGTTCCGCGGCAATTACAAATACAACCACCTCGACCACCATTTTCGCGCCTTCCACGCGGAGGTGCCGATGTTCGCGCAATGGGACGACCACGAGGTCACCAACGACTGGTCGCCCGTCGGCAGCTACGACGACGCCGGCTATGAGGAAGACGGCACACCGCGGCTCGTCGCGCGCGCCCGCCGCGCCTTCTTCGAGTTCATGCCGATCTGCGATATCGGCGCGCGCACGGGGCGGGTCTACCGCAAGATCGCTTACGGTCCGTTGCTCGACGTCTTCATGATCGACATGCGCAGCTATCGCGACGAGACCTGGAACAAGGGCGACGATCATCGCGGCTGGATTCTGGGCGTCGAGCGGCTTGCCTGGCTGAAGCGGGAGCTCGCCGCCTCGCGCGCGACCTGGAAGGTGATCGCGGCCGACCTGCCGATCGGCTTGGTCAGCCTGGACGCCGTCGCGCTGGGCAACGGTGCCCCCGACCGGCGCGAACACGAGATCGCAGACCTTCTGTCGTCCAGCAAGCGCGCCGGCATCCGCAACATCGTCTGGCTCACCGCCGACATGCACTACACCGCCGCGCACTACTACGATCCGAACAAGGCGCAGTTTAGCGAATTCGAGCCGTTCTGGGAGTTCGTCTCAGGACCGTTGAACGCCGGCAGCTGGGGCCCGGGCGAGCTCGACAATACCTTTGGTCCGGTCGCGATGTACCAGAACGGCTGCAGCGAGGCTCAGGGCGAGAATCTTGCGCCGTGCTTCGGCCTCCAGTTCTTCGGCCGCGTCGACATCGACGGCGCCAGTGGCGTGATGACCGTGACCTTGAAGGACGTCGACAACCGCGACCTCTGGTCGGTCGACATCGTGCCGCGGCCGCAGCCGCGCCCGGCCGTGGTGGCGCAGCATTCGTAGGCCTCTAACCCGATCTTGATTGGCCGCACCGCGCCTCGCCCGCTATACTGTCCGCTCCCGCCGCCTCTTTTCCATCACCGAAGAGTCTGTCCCCCGCGGTCCCACCGCGTGTCCGGCGGGATGAAGACCTCAGGAGTTAGCCCATGGATCATCTGAAGACACAGGGCATCAGCATGCCCAAACTCGGCCTCGGCACCTTCCGCATGCAGGGCGATGCCTGCCGCGCCGCGGTCGAGAGCGCGCTCTCGATCGGCTATCGCCACATCGATACCGCCGAGATGTACGCCAACGAAGAGCCGATCGGCGCCGCCCTTGCCGCCGCCCGCCTGCCGCGCGGCGAGCTGCATGTCACGACCAAGGTCTGGCACGAGAACCTCAGCCCCGATGCGATCCGCCGCGCCTTCGACGCCAGCCTCACCAAGCTCAGGCTCGACCATGTCGACCTCTATCTCGTGCACTGGCCGTCGAGCTCGGCGAACTGGGGTGCGGTGTTCGAGACCCTGATGAAGCTGAAGGAGGAGGGGCGCACGCGGGCGATCGGCGTTGCGAATTTCACCACGGCACTGCTCAAGATCGCGGTCGAGGACGTCAGAGCGCCAATCGCCTGCAACCAGATCGAATATCATGCCATGCTCGATCAATCGAAGGTGTTGGCCTATCTCAACGCCAAATCGATCCGGCTGGTCGCCTATTGCCCGCTCGCGCAGGGCCGCGTTGCGTCGGATCCGGTGCTGGCCGAGATCGGTACCAAGCATAATGCGAGCGCAGCCCAGGTCGCGCTGAAATGGCTGCTCGACCAGAACGGCGTCGCTGCGATCCCGAAAGCCTCGCGCCGCGAGAGCCAACAGGCCAATCTCGATGCGCTCAAGATCACGCTCGACGATGCCGACCGCAAGAAGATCGCCGCGCTGCCCAAGGACAGGCGTTGCGTCAACCCCGGCTTCGCGCCGGCCTGGGATTGAGAGACCAAGCGATGCGCAGCGCAAAGAAATGGCCCCGCGAGGGGCCATTTCCATGTCGCGTTGCGCATTAATAGTCCATATGACGATGATGGCGCTTGATCACCACGACGCGGTCCCGATGGTGCCAGCCGCGATGCAAGCCGTAGTCGCGATGCATGCCGTACTCGGCGCGGGCGCCGTACATGCCGTGATGATGACCGCGCTTGATCACCATCGTCTCGGCACTGGCCAGCGTCGGTGCCGCGATCACGAGCGCACCGAGGGCCGCAACCACATAACCAAGCTTCTTCATGATGTCCTCCTCCAATCGAATGCAAATCTAAACCGCGCATGGGCATGAACGTTCCGGAGGAACGGGAAGAGAATTCTGAATGGATATTCAGACTGAGCATGATTAGGAAAGGTCATGCTCGGACACAATGGTTAATCGCAGCGCTGCTGCGGCGGCGTCGGCGCGCCGGTCGCGACGTATTTGCCATCCTTGATGGTGTACACGCCGCGCTCGCTGCGATTGTAGATCGCGCGCAAGGTCCCGTCCTCCGCCAGCAACAGGCCGAACTCGCGCGTCTGCTGCAGCGAGGGGAAGTACACCATCACGTTGAGCAGGCCCTCCGCGTTGACCGTCGCGGACACCACCTCGTTCTCGTCCCTGGCGTCACCGAAATTGCGCCGGTACATCACCCGGCCGTCCTTCCGGATCTCGTAAGTCAGCAGCGCGCCCTTGTCGCGGCCGGGCTTGGCTGCGCAATCGACCGCCCATGATCCGAGCAGCCCCCATTGCTCGACCGTCGCTGCCAATGTGTCGGCGCCGGCCGTGGACGCCAGCGCAATCCACAGCAAGGCTGCCGTGGTCCAGCGGCTAAGACAACGCGTCATATCTCGAAAGATCCCGCCTCGAATCATTCCCAAAGCCTTGCATTCCGCGCGCGCCGTCCACGGCGCCCGTCGCAGGCGACTTGAGGCAGACTTCAGGCCCGCTTCTCCACATTGGCGCTGCGCGAAGGCACGCCGAACTCCTCGCGGCAGACCTCAGCGAGCACGGCGACGCCTTCGCGGATTTGCTGATGCGAGGGGCTCGCAAAGCACAGCCGCAACCGCGAGCTGGAATGGCTCTTGTTGGTCGACCATTCCGGCCCCGGATTGAGCGAGACGCCGGCCGCGAGCGCGGCCTGATACAGCTTTAGCGTATCGACCTGGTCGGGCAGCTTGATCCAGAGGAAGATGCCGCCCTTGGGCTCCTCGAACTCGGCCGCGGTGCCGAACTGCTCGTTGAGCGCTTCCATCAGCGTGTCGAGCTTGGTGCGCAGCGCCTTCGTCAGCGCCGGCACATGGCTTGCGAAGTGCGGCTTGCAATAGGCGGCGAGCACCATCTGCTCCAGCGCGCCGGAGCCGGCATCCGTCTTCAGCGCCAGCATCCGCGACATCACATCCCAGGGCGCGACGATGAAGCCGACGCGCAGCGCCGGCGCGATCGATTTGGAGAACGAGCCGATATGGATGACGCCGCCGTGCGGGCTCATCGCGTAGATCGCGGGCGGCCGCTGACCCGACCAGACCAGGTCGGCATAGCAATCGTCCTCGAAGACAGGCACGCCGTATTCGGTCGACAGCCGCAGCAGCTCGGTGCGGCGGCTCTCCGGCATGATGGTGCCGGTCGGGTTCTGCACGGTCGGGATGGTATAGATGTATTTGGGACGGACACCGCGGCTCTTGAGGTCGGCCAGCGCCGTGGCCAGCATGTCCATGCGCATGCCGTCCTTGTCGAGCGGGATGCCGACGACGTTGACGCCGAGCCGGGCCAGGCGGGTCAACGAACCCTGATAGCTCTCCTGCTCGAAGATCACGGTGTCGCCGCGCGTCAGCAGCGTCGCGTTGACGAGGTCGAGCGCCTGCAGCGAGCCGGACACGATCAGGAGATCGTCGACCGTGCAGCTGATGCCGG
Source organism: Bradyrhizobium diazoefficiens (assembly GCF_016616235.1). Lineage (NCBI taxonomy): Bacteria > Pseudomonadati > Pseudomonadota > Alphaproteobacteria > Hyphomicrobiales > Nitrobacteraceae > Bradyrhizobium > Bradyrhizobium diazoefficiens. The sequence continues at coordinate 5,976,971 of NZ_CP067100.1, read as the reverse complement.
CATCGCGCCTGAGCTTGGTGACGAGGAATTCGCGCAAGGGCAGATAGCCCTGCGGGCCGTGCGCCAACCCATAAGTGGCGAGCAAGCGGCCCTCGCGTTGCAGCACCGTAGTGGTCGCTTCGATCAACCCATCGAGCGGCAGCTGCTCGGAATCGTTGTTGCCGCCGACAAAACTGTATTTGGCAAGGCCGGTCCAACGCGCAGACGGGGCCGGCAGCCCTGCCGGAAACAGGGGGGCGAAATCGAAGCTGGATGTCATGGGAGCGGTCCTCGTCTTGTTTTTGTTGAGCCCCCGGCGTTGCGCCGATAGGCCTTACGTCTTGCCGACCGTCCCCGCCGGACGGTCTTATTTCCTGCCAACCGTCCTGGTCGGACGCCCCTGGCTGATGAAAGCGTAATGTGCATTGGCGACGCCGCCAACCATCAAGGCTTCGACCACCGGCTCGGATATCTCGCCGGTCGCGGCCCAGTCGACGAGAAAATTGGCCCCGGTGCCGCCGCGGACATCATCGGTCGGAATGAAGATCGAGATGGTGGCCAGCGGCTTCAAGGCCACCGGCGCCTTCAGATAGGTCTCGACCTGCTTGCCCGCGGTGTCGAAATAGGCGATGCGCTTGACCACCAGTGCTTCCGTTTCGGAGGCGTTGTGCACGCTCAAGGTCACCGAAAAGTCGACGCGCAGCTTGCCCTGGCTCATCGCGACGCTGGAATAGGCCGGCACGTAGAAGCCGCCGGAGACGGTCAGTTCCTGCTTCGGCAGCGCCGTGAGCGAATCGGCAAAGGCTTGCTCGATATTGACCTTGGGCTGAGCGATTGCAGGCGCGAACGGACCGAGCAGGGCCATCAGCCAGAGCACGATCGGCATGTGACGAATTGCTCGCTTGCCGCGCCGCGACCCGTCTCTAGGGTGCGGCCAAACGGACCGATTTGGCATGCACGAGCTCATTCGCGACATCACTCTCTGTATCCTGTTTGCCTGGATGCTGGGCCTTTTGGCCCATTTCTCCCGGCAGCCGCTGATCCTGGCCTATCTTATCGCCGGCTTCTGCATAGGTCCATTCGGCGCCGGCTGGGTCAAGTCGCAGGAATCGATCAGCGTCATCTCCGAGCTCGGCCTGATCTTCATGCTGTTCATGATCGGGCTCGAGATCGACCTGAAGAAGATCGTGCGGGCGGGCAAGGTGATCCTGTTCGCGGCCGGCGGCCAGCTGCTTGGCGGCTGCCTGCTCGGGGTGCTGTTCTTCGCCGCCATCGGCCTGTCGCTCGGCGGCGGCCAGTTCGATGCGCTCTATCTCTGCGTCGCCTGCGCCCTGTCGAGCACGGTCATCATCGTCAAGGTGCTCTATGAGAAGCGCGAGCTCGATACGCTGCCCGGCCGCATCACCCTTGGCGTGCTGGTGCTCCAGGACATCTTCGCCATCCTGTTTCTGGCGGTGCAGCCGAGCCTTGCCAATCTGCAAGTCACCGTCATCCTGCTCTCGATTGGCCGAGTCGCCGTGCTGGTCGCCGCGGCGCTCTTGGTCAGCCGCTACGTGCTGCCGCGCCTGTTCCACCAGATCGCCCGCCGGCCCGAGTTGATCCTCCTCGGCGCGCTGGCCTGGTGCTTCCTCGTCGCCGAGACCGCCGAGCGGCTCTCGCTGTCGCGCGAGATGGGCGCGCTGATCGCCGGCGTCTCGCTCTCGACCTTTCCCTACGCGCTCGACGTCACGGCCAAGGTCACCACGCTGCGGGACTTCTTCATCACGCTGTTCTTCGTCGCGCTCGGCATGACCATTCCCGTGCCGGGCCTCTCCGTGATCGGACTGGCCCTGATGATCGCGGCGTTCACGGTGTTGAGCCGACTGGTCACCACCTTTACCCCGCTCTATCTGATGAAGCAGGGCCTGCGCGCCAGCCTGTTGCCGGCGCTCAATCTCGCGCAGATCTCCGAGTTCTCGCTGGTGGTGATCCAGACCGGCGTCGCCGATCACCACATCGCGGCCGAGACGGCGAACGCGGCCTCCTTCGCCTTCGTGGTGCTGGCCGTGCTCTCGACCTTCGCCATGAGCCGCAGCGACGAGATCACCCGCTGGGCGATCGGGCCGTTGAAGCGTCTCGGCCTCAAGGATCTCGACGACGGCCAGGCGCGCGGCGCGGAGGGCCCCGATGACGGCCATGGCGAGGCCCGCCGCATCGTCATCCTCGGCTTTTTCCGCGCGGCGAGCGCGCTGCTGGCCGAGATCGAGCGGCAGGCCCCGGTCCTGCTGGAGCAGATCACCGTGGTCGATTTCAATCCCAATGTGTACCAGACGCTGCAGTCGCGCGGCCTGCACGTGATCTATGGCGACATCAGCAGCGCCGATACGCTGCTCCATGCCGGCGTCGGCAAGTCCGAGATGATCATCCTCAGCGTGCCGGATTCGCTGCTCAAGGGCGCCACCAACGAGAAGCTGGTCCGCCATGTCCGCGCGCTCAACCCGACCGCCCTGATCGTGGCCACCGCCGATCTGTTGTCGGATGTGGACGAACTCTATGCGGCCGGCGCCAGCTACGTCACGGTGACCCGGCTCAGCGATGCCCATGAGCTGTTTACCGTGATCGAGGCCGCCCAGGCCGGACTTCTGGCCGACAAGCGTGCCGAGCTCGACCTGCGGCTCGGCGAGCGGCGTGAAGTGCTGCCCTGACGGCGGGCCTTCCGCCCGAGGCATCCGCGCCTATATCGCTGGTATCTCCGGTGCAAGCCTGAAAGCCACGGGCAGGCCCGCGAGCCGGAATATGTGGCTGCGTCCAGGACACTAGCGCCCCGGCAAGAGTCCGGCTAAGCCTCCCGCTCATAACCATAGAGATTGGGACATGCCCGATAGCGTTCAGGAAGTGTTGCAGGCCTTTGCCCGGGGCGAACTCGTCGTCGTTACCGACGACGAGGACCGCGAGGGCGAGGGCGATCTGATCGTCGCCGCCTCGCTCTGCACCGCCGAGAAGATGGCGTTTATCATTCGCCACACCTCCGGCATCGTCTGCGCGCCCGTGACCACCGAGGATGCGCGCCGGCTTCGGCTCGATCCCATGGTGGCCCACAACGATTCCGCGCATACCACCGCCTTCACGGTCTCGATCGACTACAAGCCCGACGGCGGCACCGGCATCTCCGCCGAGGAGCGCGCCTCGTGCTGCCGCGCGCTGTCCAATCCCAATGTCGGCGCCAACGACTTCGCCCGTCCGGGCCACATCTTCCCGCTGATCGCCAAGGACGGCGGCGTGCTGCTGCGCTCGGGCCATACCGAGGCCGCCGTCGACCTCTGCAAGCTGTCCGGCCTGCCGCCGGTCGGCGTCATCAGCGAATTGATGAACGACGACGGCAGCGTCATGAAGGGCGAGCAGGTCTCGCAGTTCGCGGCCCGACACAAGCTCAAGCATGTCACCATCGCCGACATGATTGCCTACCGCCAGGCGCGCGAAAAACTGATCGAGCGGGTCTCGACCTTCGTCACCGAAAGCCCGATCGGCCCCCTGCAAGGCTATGCCTATCGCTCGCCGTTCGACTCCATCGCCCACGTTGCTTTCGTCTATAACGGCGTCGGTGACGGCAAGAACGTGCTGACGCGCTTCCACAAACCGAACATCGTCAGGGATACCTTTACCGGTCACAAGCGGATGGCGGCCGTGCTCGAACACTTCAAGAAGTCGGGCCGTGGCGTGCTGGTTTATCTGCGCGATGGTGCGGCGGGCGTCCCCGTGGCGCCGTTGCCGGATGAGACGTCGACGGAGGCCGACCGCAACCGCCAGTGGCGCGAGGTCGGCGTCGGCGCGCAGATCCTGCGCGATCTCGGCGTTTCTTCGATCCGCCATCTCACCTCCTCGGTGCACGACTACAAGGGGCTGTCGGGCTTCGGCATCGAGATCGTCGCCAACGAGCAGCTTGAGATCTGACAAGGCCACGCGGGTTCGCGTGTTGCGCGCCCGGAATGACCGAAACCAGGATGCAATTGCACTTGTTGCCGCGGCGCTTTAATTTGTCGGGCAATTATTTGACGGAACCAGACCGAAAGGACGTTTCATGAGCGTGCGCCCTCAAACCAAGGATAAGCCGGCTGCGGCTTCCTTCCAGTGGGACGATCCGTTCCTGCTCGACGAGCAGCTCACCGAAGACGAGCGCATGGTGCGCGACACCGCCCGCGCCTACGCCCAGGACAAGCTGCTGCCGCGCGTCGCCAAGGCCTATCTCGAAGAGACGACCGACCGCGAAATCTTTAACGAGATGGGCGAGCTCGGCCTGATCGGCATCACGCTGCCGGAGGAATATGGCTGCGCCAATGCGAGCTACGTCGCCTATGGCCTCGTCGCGCGCGAGATCGAGCGGGTCGATTCCGGCTATCGCTCGATGAACTCGGTGCAGTCCTCGCTGGTGATGTATCCGATCTACGCCTATGGCGACGAGAACCAGCGCAAGAAGTACCTGCCGAAGCTCGCCAGCGGCGAGTGGGTCGGTTGCTTCGGCCTGACCGAGCCGGACGCCGGTTCCGATCCGGCCGGGATGAAGACCCGCGCCGAGAAGGTCTCGGACGGCTATCGCCTGACCGGCAGCAAGATGTGGATCTCGAACGCGCCGATCGCCGACGTGTTCGTGGTCTGGGCCAAGTCGGCCGAGCACGACAACCAGATCCGCGGCTTCGTGCTGGAGAAGGGCATGAAGGGCCTCTCCGCACCGAAGATCGGCGGCAAGCTGTCGCTTCGTGCCTCGATCACCGGCGAGGTGGTGATGGACGGCGTCGTGGTTCCCGAGGACGCGCTGCTGCCCAACGTCTCCGGCCTCAAGGGTCCCTTCGGCTGTCTTAACCGCGCCCGTTACGGCATCTCCTGGGGCGCGCTCGGCGCCGCCGAGGACTGCATGCACCGCGCCCGCCAGTACACGCTCGACCGCAAGCAGTTCGGCAAGCCGCTCGCCGCAACGCAGCTGGTGCAGAAGAAGCTCGCCGACATGGAGACCGAGATCGCGCTCGGCCTCCAGGGCTCGCTTCGCATCGGCCGCCTGATGGACGAGGGCAAGTTCGCCCCCGAGATGATCTCGATCATGAAGCGCAACAATTGCGGCAAGGCCCTCGACATCGCCCGCACCGCGCGCGACATGCACGGCGGCAACGGCATCTCGATCGAGTATCACGTGATGCGCCACGTCCATAACCTCGAGACGGTCAACACCTACGAGGGTACCCACGACGTCCACGCCCTGATCCTCGGCCGTGCCATCACCGGCATTCAGGCGTTTTTCTAGACCGCTCGGACGCGGTTGATTTACTCCGCTGTCATCGTCCGCCTTGTGCGCAATCGCGCACTGGGGCGGACGATGCAGTATCCCAGAGACCTCGCCTTCGCCACAGGCGCCACGGCGTACTGGATACACCGCTTTCGCGGGGTATGACGAGGAGTGGGGCGGTACGTGTAGGAAGTCTCATGTCCGGCAGCGACGACGTCCCCTTCAACCGCAACTTTCCGCTTCAACCTGGCGTGGTCGAGGAAGTCCGCCCTGGCGTGCGGCGCGTGCTCTGTAACAATCCAAGCCCGTTCACCTTCACCGGCACGGTCAGCTACATCGTCGGCAGGGGCAATGTCGCGATCGTCGATCCCGGCCCGGACGACGCGGCGCATGCGGCGGCGTTGCTCGAAGCCGTGCGCGGCGAGACAGTGAGCCATATCTTCGTCACCCACACCCACCGCGACCATTCGCCGAACACCGCGCGGATCAAGCAGGCGACCGGCGCGCCTGTTTATGCCGAAGGCCCGCACCGCGCCTCGCGGCCGCGTTTCGAGAGCGAGAAGCACAATCCGGAATCCGGCGCCGATCGCGACTTCGCGCCCGATATCAGGATCGCCCATGGGGATGTCGTCGAGGGCGACGGCTGGCGGCTCGAGGCGGTGGCGACGCCCGGCCACACCGCCAATCATCTGGCGTTCGCCTGGCCGGAGCGGAAGTTCAACTTCGTCGGCGACCATGTGATGGGCTGGTCAACCTCGATCGTGGCGCCGCCCGACGGCTCGATGACCGACTACATGGAATCGCTCGACCGGCTCGCCGCGCGCGATGAGGATTTGTACTTCTCCGGCCACGGCCCGGAGATCCCGGACGGCCAGCGCTTCGTGCGCTTCCTGATCCGTCACCGCAAGGCGCGCGAAGCCTCGATCCTGCACCGCCTCGCCAAGGGCGAAACCGACATCCCGACCATGGTGCGCGCGATCTATATCGGCATTGATCCCAGGCTGACGACCGCCGCCGGCTATTCCGTGCTGGCCCATCTGGAAGATCTGGTCGCACGCGGCGTGGTGGCGACCGATGGCGATCCCGTGATTGGCGGGACGTACCGGATGGCTTAGCGGCGAATGGCGGCGTCCACTCGCTATTCGCTACTCGCCATCCGCTATTTTTTTACCGTCTTCGCCGGTGCCTTCGGCGGCGCAACCGGCGTCTTCTTCACCGGCTTGAGCGCATCGGCATCGGCGGCGGTGTTGAGATCGTCGATGAACTTGGTCACGCGCGCAGCGTTGCTGCCGAGGTCGCTGTCGAAATAGCGCGAAGCGGAGCGGATATCGACGCGGGAATCCTCGCCGTTGGGCACGACCCTGATCGAAACGTCCTCGCGGAAGCCCATGATTGGCGTGCGCGCCACCGCCTCGATGCGCCCGATGCGGCGCGGCGGCTGCGGCTCGCGCTCGTCGATGATCAGCCATTTGCGCTTGATGACCAGCTGGCGCGCGATCGCATAGGCGCGGTCGACCGGGATTTCGAGCTCGATCGGCTCGATATCGGGATAGAACTGGCGCTGCTGCTCGGCCGAATACAGGCCGGCATAAACCGCGGTGTTGGTGCCGTCGCCGGTGCGCACGCGCGACAGCGCGTCGAAGCGCGGCGGGTCGATCGGGTCGGTGGTGATGTCGTGGATCGCCGGCAGCTTGCGGTACTGCAGGCCAAGATAGGCGGGGTAGGCGAGGATCGCCGCGTCGATCAGGAAGGCAAGGAGGATGCGCGCCATGCCGCGGGAGCCGTTCTGCCAGATGGCGGCGAAGCCGGCCAGCCCGAACAGGATCGAGAGCCCGGCGATCGCTAGCCCGCCGAGGAAGGTCGCCAGCGCCGGCTTCATCTCGAGGAAGTCGAAGCGGACGATGATGATCGACACCAGCACCGCCACCACCGCGAACACGGCCAGATTGCGTGCCCAGCTTGCAAGGCTGGACACGGGCTCCGACTGATAGGGAGCGGAAAACCTGCGGGCCATCGGGTGGAGCTCTGCCGGGGTGTTGGGGGCGGTGCCGGCCGATCCGGCATGTCGATGGGCCGTTGAGACCACGGCCCAGGGGCAAATTCAAGGGTTCCGGATCATCGCTGTCCGTCATTCCGGGGCGCCCGAAGGGCGAACCCGGAATCTCGAGATTCTCAGGTGCGCAATTGCGCACCATAGTTCGATGCCGTTGGCATCGCCCCGGAATGACGCGTACCTCCCTACGCCGCCGCGTTGGGGAAGCGGTAATCCCTAAACTGGTCGCGCAGTGCCGTCTTCAGGATCTTGCCGGTGGCGGTGTGCGGGATTCCGTCGACAAAGACGACGTCGTCGGGCATCCACCATTTGGCGATCTTGCCGTCCATGTATTTCAGGATGTCCTCGCGGCTGGCCTGCTGGCCTTGCTTGAGCTGCACGATCAGCAGCGGCCGCTCGTCCCATTTGGGATGGAACACGCCGATCACGGCGGCCTCCGCCACGGCGGGATGGCCGACCGCGAGGTTTTCCAGGTCGATCGAGGAGATCCACTCGCCGCCGGACTTGATCACGTCCTTGGAGCGGTCGGTGATCCGCATGTAGCCGTGCTCGTCGATCGTCGAGACGTCGCCGGTGTCGAAGAAGCCGTCCTCGTCGAGGATGTTGGCGTCGACCCGGTAATAGGCCTTGGCGACGGCGGGGCCGGAGACCTTGAGGCGGCCGAAAGTCTTGCCGTCCCAGGGCAGCTCCTTGCCGGCATCGTCGGTGATCTTCATCTGCACCGCGAAGGGCGCATAGCCCTGCATCTGGAGCACGTCGAGCTTGGCATCGCCGGTCGCGTTCTGGAACGGCGGCTTCAGCGCCGCGACGGTGCCGATCGGACTCATTTCGGTCATGCCCCAGGCGTGGCGTACGTTCGAGCCCATGTCGAGGAAGGCCTTGATCATCGAGCGCGGCATCGCCGAGCCGCCGCAGATCACCATCTTCAGGTCCGGCAGCTTCAGATTGTTGGCGGCCATGTGCTGCAGCAGCATCAGCCACACCGTGGGCACGCCGGCAGTGTGCGTCACCTTCTCGGTCGAGAGCAGCTCGTAGACCGAGGCGCCGTCGAGCTTGGCGCCGGGCATCACTAGCTTGGTGCCCTGCGAGGGCGCGGAGAAGGCGATGCCCCAGCTGTTGGCGTGGAACAGCGGCACCACCGGCAGCATCGTCTCGGAGGCGCTGGTGCCGAGCGCGTCGACATTGTTGGCCATCAGCGCGTGCAGCACGTTGGAGCGATGCGAGTACAGCACGCCCTTCGGATCGCCCGTGGTGCCGGATGTGTAGCACATCGCGGCTGCCGTGTTCTCGTCAAACTCCTTCCATTTGAATTTGCCGTCGGCCTCTCCGATCCAGTCCTCGTAAGCCACCGCATTCTTCAGCGTGGTCTCGGGCATATGCGCCTTGTCGGTGAGCACGACATAGCGCTCCACGCTTGGCAGCTTGTCGGCGATCTTCTCCAGGATTGGAACGAAGGTGATGTCGGTCATCACGATGCGGTCCTGCGCATGGTTGATGATCCAGGCGATCTGCTCGGGGAAAAGGCGGGGATTGACGGTGTGGCAGATGGCGCCGATCCCCATGATGCCGTACCAGACTTCGAGATGGCGCCAGGTGTTCCAGGCGATCGTTGCGACGCGGTCGCCGAGCTTGATGCCGTCGCGCTCCAGCATCTGCGAGACCTTGAGCGCGCGCTTGTGGATCTCGGCATAGTTGGTGCGGTGGATCGGTCCTTCGACCGATCGGGTGACCACCTCCTGCTTGCCATGAATCCTGGCGGCGTGTTCGATGATCCGGTGGCAGAGCAGGGGCCAATCTTGCATCAAACCGAGCATTCAGACGTTCCTCCGAGAATTCGCTGGGCGGGTTGTCGCTCTCAGCTTTGGGCCAAAGAATTGTCATGAGTTTTAGCCTGCCGGACTTTCGCCGCAAATGGTCTTGTCGCGGCTATATGTCCGCCCGCGCGGCAATGGTTACCGCCGCGCTGGGGCTCTCATTCGTGCTGGTCGAGCGGGCAGAGGCGCGAAAATATGCTGCGCCGCTGGATATCTTTGGCCTTGGGACGCCACGGCCGCGCGCGGCGGTTCATTCCGCCAAGACAACGGCCAAAACAACGGCCAAGACAACGGCCAAGACAACGGCCAAGATACCAGCCACGGTACCGCTACCAAAGCCACGCCCCGACGAGGCGCCCAAGGCAATGGAAGAGACCGCGCCGGAGGCAGAGGAGAAGCCATCTGCAGACAAGCCGAGCGCGAACAAGCCCGCCGAAGCCGCGCCGCGACCGGAGAAGCAGCTTTCGGCGTGCCGCCTCGCGCTGACCGAGGACATCGCGATCGCGCCGTCGATCCCCGACATCCACGGCCCCGGCGCCTGCGGCGGCGAGGATCTGGTGCGGCTTGAGGCCATCGTGCTGCCGGACAAGCGCAAGGTCGCGGTCAAGCCGGCGGCGATCCTCCGCTGCACCATGGCCTCCGCCGTCGCCGACTGGGTGCGCAAGGACATGGTGCCGCTGGCCGCGAGCCTCGGCTCGGCCATCAGCGATCTCGACAATTTCGACAGCTTCGAGTGCCGCGGCCGCAACCGTGTTGTCGGGGCGCTGCTGTCCGAGCACGGCAAGGCCAACGCCCTGGACGTCCGGGCCATCAAGCTCGCCAACGGGCAGTCGATCGGCCTCACCGACCGTACCATATCGCGCGAGGTGCGCGAGCGCGTGCTGCATTCGGTCTGTTCACGGTTTTCCACCGTGCTCGGCCCGGGCTCGGACTGGTACCATGAGGACCACATCCATCTCGATCTCGCGCAGCGGCGCAATGACTACCGGATCTGCCAATGGAATGTCTGGGATCCCCTGCCGCAGGTCGCCCCGCTGCTGCCGGCGGAGCGCCCCGAGGAAGCCCCGCCGCGCGAGGTCGCGGCCAGGCCGCAGGCAAAGGAGGGAGACGACGAGGCGGCGGAGAAATCTCCTGCGCCGGCGGAGAAGCCTGCGGATGGCAACAAAGCCCAATCGCACAAACCGGCAACAAAAAAGCGCCGGTGAAACCGGCGCTTTTGGATTTCCGAGGTCAGGAGACGATCAGAAGCTGCCGGCCTGGCCGGTCTGGCCGTTGCCGAGCGCCAGCCGTGAGTTGTATGGCGAGTCGCCGTGCTTCGGCTCGAGCACCACGACGATGGTGCCGACCTTGACGCGGTTGTAGAGGTCGATCGCGTCCTCGTTGGTCAGGCGGATGCAGCCCGACGAGATCGAGGCGCCGATATATTCCGGCTGGTTGGTGCCGTGGATGCGGAACAACGTGTCCTTGCCGCCCGAGTAGAGATACATCGCGCGGGAGCCCATCGGATTGTCCGGGCCGGGCGGGACATAGGTCGGAACGCCCAGACGCGAAATCTCGCCCGGGGTCGGATGCCAGGCCGGCCATTCGGTCATGCTGCCGACCTTGGCGATGCCCGACCACGCCATGGCCTCTTCGCCGACGGTGATGCCGTAGCGGATCGCCTTGCCGCCATCCATCACGTAGTAGAGATAGTGGTTGTCGGAATCGACCACGATCGAGCCGGGCGCTTCTTTGCGGTGGTAATCGACGATGGCGCGGCGGAACGGCTCGGCGACCGGGGTGTTCTCGTACCGGACCTTGGCGAGAAGTTCCTTATCCTTCGGCTTGAAGGCCTTGGTATCGGTCGCCTCGAAGTGCGTGGCCTGCATGCAGCCCGACAGCATCAGGCCCGCGGCCAAAATACCCAGCGTAACTTTCAGCGACGACATGATTTGGTTCCAATCGACAACACAAGCTTTCGTGGAGCTTGAGCAAAGCCCAAAACCACGACTCCGTTGATCTCATTATCGTTGAAATCTGCCACAATTCCAGCGTCTCGGACCTTTTCCCGCGCTGCAAGACCAAACCTGTGGCTTTTTTGCCGCAAGTTTTGCGGCCTTGGGCTGATTTTGGGGCATAAGATACTGAACTGTCGATTCCATGTCACGGCGGAGCCACGCCGCCGCCACAAATGCAAACGCTCCGTTAATGTGCTTGTCATCATGAACTTGTCAGAATCGCGCTAAGGGCTGTCATTCTGTCGCAGGCCCCTTCTGGAGTTGTGCATGTTTTCTGTGTTCGTTCCCTCCGAGGGCACCCTCAAGAAGGCTGTGGTCGAGGATCTCGCGGCTGTGCCGGAACATGCGGTGTGGGTCGATCTCTTCAGTCCGACCGCGGCCGAGGACAAGGCGGTCGAGCGGCTTTTGGGCATCGCCATCCCGACCCGGGAGGACATGCAGGAGATCGAGATCTCCAGCCGCCTCTACATCGAGAACAGCGCGCGCTACATGACCGCGACGCTGATGTGCCACTCCGACACCGACATGCCGCGGACCACGGCGGTGACCTTCATCCTCGGCGACCACCGCCTAGTGACGGTGCGCTACGACCTTCCGAAGCCGTTCGCCCTGGTCGAAGCAAAGCTCGCCCGCTCCTGCACGCCGACGATCACCGGCGAGATGGTGCTGATGGAGTTGCTCGACGCCGTGATCGACCGCTGCGCCGACATTCTGGAGCGCTGCGGTGCCGACATCGACCAGGTCTCGCACGACATCTTCGAGCCCGAGAGCGAGCGCCACGGCCACGCCAAGCAATATTCCCAGATCCTGATCTCGATCGGCCGCAAGGGCGATTTGACCTCGAAGGTGCGCGAGAGCCTGGTGTCGATCGGACGCGTCGTCACCTTTCTCTCCGCGGTGGTGGAGGGCGTGAAATGGTCGAAGGACATGCGCGAGCAGCTCAAAACCATGCAGCGCGACGTGGCGTCACTGACCGACCACGCCTCCTATCTCTCCAGCAAGATCACCTTCGTGCTTGACGCCATGCTCGGCGTCGTCAATCTCGAGCAGAACAACATCATCAAGCTGTTTTCGGTCATGGCCGTCGTCCTGATGCCGCCGACGCTGATCGCCTCGATCTACGGCATGAACTTCAAGGTGATGCCGGAGCTCGAATGGGCGCACGGCTATCCGATGGCCATCGTGATGATGCTGTTCGCGGCCATCGTGCCGTACTGGATCTTCAAGTGGAAGAAGTGGCTCTGATCTCGTCGCGCTTTCGAAAATGGCTACCGAGACCTTACGCCGGTTGCCGAGACACGACGGATGGTGTCGCAGAATAGGCCGAGAATGAGGCCGCGCGATGATGCCTGCGCTCCGCCCAAATTCCTCCGGTAAAATTTGAGCGGTGGGCTGAACGTTTGCGCGAAACTTGTCTGCGATAAGCAGTGGGTAGCCGCGAGGAACAGCCATGGTTGAAAAACACATAACGTCGCCCCGCAACGTCATCGACCTGACGAGCTATCGTCAGATCGTGGCGAGCGGCAAGGCGCCGTCGTTGTCGGTGCGCATGTGCCGGCACTGTGGTGCTCCGCTGCTCGACGGTGAGAACGACGACGACTGCTCGACAGCATTCAGCGCGTCCGCTCCGCGGCCGCGCGAGAGGTCGCGTCGGATTCGACTCGATTGAGGAACGGAAGGAAGGGCGATCCAGGTCTTGCGGCGGCGTTGTCTGGATCGCCTTGCTTCCACTCTTCGGCAGATCGACCGCTGCTTCACGATCTGCGCTGTCGAGACAATGGTCTCGGCAATGGCGCCGTCGCGAAGCAAGTGCTCTCTGAGGTCGCGCAGCATGGCCTCACTGTCTTCGTCCATGCATCCGCATCAAGGTGTTTGCTGCACTCCACCAATTCGCGAGCGGTCGCAAGTCCATCAGTCCTTGAACACGGACTTATGCCAATACATCTGCTCGTCTGCGAACCATGCTTCATTCTGCGGCGTGCGGAGTCGCCGCAAGCACTTCGTGTCGAGGCCATACCGGGTCAACAGTCCAATTAGTTCCCCAAGACTGACGTCTTCGACGGGGTCTTCTAATTCCACCTCCAGGCCCCTTGGGCTTCCGGCAAAGTCCTTCACTGCATCAATGGATTTCAGCCAGTGAAAGAAGCTGTCTTCATCACCGTCCGAGAAGAACGGGACCGGTTCACTAATTACGATCTTCATCATCGATCCTAGAAGTCATTGATATTTTGTCCGGGGCGGACATTCACATAGCCTCCACCGGGCAGCTGAACATCCCGGTCGTAGGATGGGTAGAGCACTTGCGAAACCCATCATGTATTCGCGAGGACGAAGGCGTTGATGGGTTTCGCTGCGCTCTACGCATCCTACGAGTGCTGCGATGAAGGATCCAAGTTGGAGAGCGACGCCGTTGCCTCATGCTCCGTCATTGCGAGCGCAGCGACGCAATCCAGAGTCTTTCTGCAGAGGGATTCTGGATTGCTTCGTCGCAAGGGCTCCTCGCAATGACGTGTGGAGAGATCGAGGCGTCACGCTCCGCTCTCGTCCCCTGATATTGCCGTGCAATGACGCGCGCGGACTACACGTGCTGCCCGCCGTTAATGTGGATCTCCGCGCCATTCACGTAGGAGCTGGTGTCCGTGCACAGCACGTAGATGATCTTGGCGACCTCGTCGGGCGTGCCGAGGCGATGCATCGGGATCTGCTGCTCGACGATCTTTTCGGTGCCCGGCGACAGGATCGAGGTGTCGATCTCGCCCGGGGCGATCGCGTTGACGCGCACCCCGATGCGACCGAAGTCCGACGCCATCTCGCGCGTGAGCGAAGCGAGCGCAGCCTTGGAGGTCGCGTAGGCGGCACCCGCGAAAGGATGCACGCGCGAGCCCGCGATCGAGGTGACGTTCACGACAGAACCCCTGGCCGCCTTCAGTTCCTCGATCAGCCCGCGCGCCATCATGATGGGCGCGAAGAAATTGACGTGAAACACGTGCGTCCAGGTGTCGAGATCGGTCTCGATCGAGCCGAGCCGCGCGCCACCGGGACCCTTGGGCGAGATCGCGGCGTTGTTGACCAGCGCATGCAACGCGCCGCCCTCGAGACGATTGCGGATCTCGGTGATCGCGCGCGCGGTGTCTTGGGGGTTGCCGAGGTCGACCTGGATGTGATCCTCGGGGCCCGCGTCCCAGGGGCAGTCCTCCGGGAAGGCGTGCCGCGAGCAGGTGATGACGCGCCAGCCCGCCGAGGAGAAGCGGATCACGGTGGCATGGCCGATGCCGCGGCTGGCTCCGGTCAGGAGCAGCGTGCGGCGCGGCGCGTTGGACGAATGCGGCATGGACATCTTTCAGGTCGGTCCAAAGATCGAGATGAGGATCGAGACAAGGCTCAAGGGTACATCCGCGTCTTGGACCATGGCTGGCCGGCCGCGTCACGGCGAAATTCGATGCGGTCGTGCAGGCGGAATGGGCGGTCGTGCCAGAACTCGATGCGCGAAGGCGTGATGCGCCAGCCGCTCCAGCCCGGCGGCCGCGGCACCTCGCCGATGACGTATCTGGCCGCAACCTTTGCGATGGCCTGCTCGAAGGCGAAACGGCTCTCCAGCGCTTCGGACTGCTTGCTCGCCCAGGCGCCGATCTGCGCCTGCTTCGGTCGCGTCGCGAAATAAGCGTCGGCTTCAGCGTCGCTCACCGGCGTCACGTTGCCGCGGATGCGGACCTGACGCCGCAGCGACTTCCAGTGAAAAAGTAACGCCGCCTTAGGATTTGCGGCGAGTTCGCGACCCTTCTGGCTGGCGATGTGGCTGTAGAAGACAAAACCATCGGTATCGTAGCCCTTCATCAGCACCATGCGCACGTCGGGCAGCCCGTCGGGATCGACGGTTGCGAGCGCCATCGCATTCGGATCGTTCGGCTCGCTCTTGATCGCCTCGTTCAGCCAGGCCTCGAACAGCGCGAATGGCTCGTCGGCGGCGGTGAAATCACCGGATGTTAAGGGTGTCTGGTGTTTCATCGAGGTCGTATCGGTCATGTCCGGAGTCCGAGTTGCGTCCCGCGGCCCAAAATGCGTTGTCGTCCGCTACCGCCCTATATAGGGCATGGCGACGCGTTGGCCTATCGGCGATCCGGCCGTCCGGCTTTGTCATGACAATGATTCTAATCGGGCTCGGTGCCGGCGGTTGCAGCTTTTCCCGCAACGACAGCAGCGCCTATGCCAAGGCCGACGACGGCGACCTCACCGGCTCGATCGCGCGGCCGGCGAAGGATGCTCCGCCGAGCGAGACCGATCTTGCCTTCGCCCGCAACGCCGCCTCGGATGTCCTCAGCAAGGGCGACAAGGATTCCAGTCAGCACTGGGAGAATCCCGAAACGGGCGCGCGCGGCTCGGTGACGCCGATCGCGCAGTCCTATGCCGCCGAGGACGGCCGCAAATGTCGGGATTTCCTGGCGAGCTATGTCAACGGGAACACGGAAAGCTGGCTCCAGGGCGCCGGCTGCCAAAGCAGTCATGGCCGTTGGGAGATTCATACGCTAAAGCCGTGGCGGAGCTAGGAATCGCTCTGCTCGACTAGTTGCAAAAATGCCACTTGGTCCCCACATCAGGCTCAGGTGGGGCGGGGGCCCTTTGAACAATTCGATTCCTTGAAGGAGACGTGACGGATGCGCGACCCCTATGAGGTCTTGGGGGTGCCGCGGAGCGCCAGCGCTGCCGCCATCAAGAGCGCCTATCGCAAGCTTGCCAAGAAGCACCATCCCGACAGCAACAAGAACGACCCGAAGGCGGCCGAGCGCTTCGCCGAACTCAATTCGGCGAACGAGATTCTCGGCGACGAGGACAAGCGCAAGCAGTTCGACCGCGGCGAGATCGACGCCGAGGGCAAGCCGCGCTTCCAGGGCTTTCCGGGCGGTGGTGGGCCACGCGGCCGCGCGGGTCCCGGCGGGTTCGAGAGCTACACGTTCCGGTCCGGCGGCGGCGCCGGTCCGGGCGGCGGCGCATTCGAGGACATCCTCAACAGCATGTTCGGCGGCGGGATGCGCGGCGCGCGTCCCGGGGCCGGCGGTGGTGCCCAGTTCGAGTTCGACACCGGCGGGATCGGGCTCGATCTCGACGTGAATGTCGCCATGTCCGTCTCCCTCGAAGAGGCGGTCAAGGGCGGCGAGAAGCGGGTCCGGTTGCCGAACGGCAAGGAGCTCAACGTCAAGATTCCGGCCGGCGTCGCCGAAGGCCAGCAGATCCGGCTGCGCGGGCAGGGCGAGAGCGCCCAGGGCCATCCGCCCGGCGATCTCCTGCTCACCATCAACATCGCGCCGCATCCCTACTTCAAGGTCGAGGGCGCGGATCTGCGCATCGATCTGCCGGTCACGCTCTATGAGGCCGTGCTTGGCGGCAAAGTCCGCGTGCCCACCCTTGGCAACGCCGTGGAATTGTCGGTCCCGAAAAACACCTCCAGCGGCCGGACCTTCCGCCTCAAGGGCAAAGGCCTGCCGAAAGCCGGCGGAACCGGCGACCTCTTCGTCACCATCAGGATTATGCTACCGGACGGGAACGACGCCGAGCTTGAGGCATTGATGGAGAAGTGGCGGGACCAACATCCCTACAATCCGCGTAGCGGGCTCGGCTAGGGCATGATCCGGAAAAGTGCTTAGCGGTTTTCCGAAGAGATCATGCTTAAACAGGAATCCAAAGCGCGATAATTCATCGTGCTTTGGGCGCTATCCGAGGCCCGCTTCGACGATCGGAGCATTCTCTTCCCGACAGGATGATGCTCAACATACGCCTGAGGCGCGGGCCGCGCTTCGACGCTGACGTTTGAGACGTATCGGCTGTCCGGCGGGGCACCCGATAAAAAGGTGCGGCCTCGAGAGGGGGACCAGCGCGGTACCAAAAACCCCAATCGAGGCCGCCCGCGTCGATCGGCGGATCGAACGCCACTCATAATCGCGTGATCACCCGGTGCGATAATGAGACGCGCCGATGTCCTGATTCCAGATTTTCAATGTCGGAATCTGGGCACCACGTTCGCGTAGTTGTCTAGGTGCCGTTTTTCTCTGCCTGGTCGTACACGGCTTGCGCCACCTTGGTCAGCCGGTCGCGATCACTGCTGCCGCTGACGACGTAGCCGACGCCGCGCTCGGCCCAGAACAGCGCCCCGTCCTTGTCCGTCTTGGCGTAGCGCATTTGCGTTGCACCATTCTCGGTCTTGGCGGTGTAGATCGTGTACCGCTCGCCCGAGGCGCCCTCATACATCAGGAACGAGGCCGGACCGTTCGGCCCCGGCAGCAGCCGGCCGCCGACCAGCTTCAGTCCGCTCGCCTCCAGGTTCGGCGCGAACACGGTCCAGCCGCAGCGCCGGGTCAGCCAGGCCTGGAGGTGGTCGCGCTCGTTACCGCCGACCTCGACGGGGTGGCGGACCTCGACGACATAGAGCCGGTGGGCGTCGAGCGCATCCGCCGTGAAGCTCTGGAAGGTGGAAGGCGCGTTGGCGGCGCCATGCGCGATCCAGCCGGCGGCGCCGCCGGCGACGAAGGCCACCAGCGCGGCCGCCGCGGCGCCATACAGCCATTGCCGGGGACGGCGCTCGAGCCGCTCGAGCTCCAGCCGCGCCGGCACCGGCTCCAGAGCGACGGCATCGTAGCGGGCGTGCAGCATCTCGGCCATGGCACGCCAGGACTGCACGCGCTCCGCATCATCAGGATGGGCGGCGAGCCAAGTCTCGACATCGGCGCGGCGCTCGGCCGGCAGCTCGCCGTCGACATAGGCGTGCAGTTCGTCCTCGGTCACTGGGATGTTGTGGTCGTTCATATCGGTCGTCTCTGGCTCTGCGGCCCAAAATGTTTTTCGTCACTCAATCTCGCGCGCCTCACCCGCAGACGGCGGGACAAAACGAGATGCATCGGCCCTGCCATCATTTCACCCGCCTGAGCGCCGGGCGCTCGCCCTCCAGCGAAGCTTTGACGTGGGCCCGCGCGCGGGCCAGGCGTGACATCACGGTGCCGATCGGCACGCCCTGGATGTCGGCGACCTCGCGGTAGCTCATGCCCTCCAGCATCACCAGCAGCAGCACCGAGCGCTGCTCCTCGACCAGCGTCGCCAGCGCCTTCTCGATGTCGCGTCCCTCGGCTTCGGTGCCGCTGGCATCCGGGTTGTTCTCCGTCAGCTGCATGAAGTGCGGCCGCCGCGCGAGTGAGCGCCGCCGGTTCTTGTTGAGGTTGGTCAGGATCGTGTAGAGCCAGCTCCTGACATCGCCTCCGAGAAACAATCGCTCCGAACGCAGCGCACGCACCAGCGTATCCTGCACCAGATCGTCGGCCGCATCCGCATCGCGCGTCAGCGCGCGGGCGTAGCGGCGCAACGCCGGGATCATGGCTTCCACGCTCTGGCGAAACGCACTCATGCCGTCTTTGATGTCCTACCGCTCGGCGCAAGCGCCACACTCATCATAACACCCGAACGGAACAGCTATTCCGGCGCTCGAAACAGCGTTAACGCCGCGTATTAGGGCTGTACCGCAGGGGAGGGCTGGTGTACCTCCAGACCTCAACGAGAGCTCCACGGGACGTTCAAAAATGGCGCAGAATTCAGGTCTGATGCAGGGCAAGCGCGGAGTGATCCTCGGCGTCGCCAACAACCGCTCGATCGCCTGGGGCATCGCCAAGGCATGCCACGCCGCCGGCGCCGAGCTCGCCTTCACCTATCAGGGCGATGCGCTGAAGAAGCGCGTCGAGCCGCTCGCCGCGGAAGTTGGCGGCCTCGTGCTCGGCCATTGCGACGTCACGGATGCCGCGACGATCGACGCCGCCTTCGCGGTGCTGAAGGAGAAGTGGGGCAAGATCGACTTCCTGGTGCATGCGATCGCCTATGGCGAGCAGCTCGACGGCCGCTACGTCGACACCACGCAGGAGAATTTTTCGAAATCGATGCTGATCTCCTGCTACTCGTTCACGGCGGTGGCGCAGCGCGCCGAGAAGCTGATGACCGACGGCGGCTCGCTGATCACGCTGTCCTATTACGGCGCCGAGAAGTGGATGCCGCACTACAACGTGATGGGCGTGGCCAAGGCGGCGCTGGAAGCCAGCGTGCGCTATCTCGCCGCCGACCTCGGCGAGAAGAACATCCGCGTCAACGCGATCTCGGCGGGGCCGATCAAGACGCTCGCGGCGTCCGGCATCGGCGACTTCCGCTATATCCTGAAGTGGAACGAGACCAACGCGCCGATGCGGCGCAACGTCTCCACCGAAGACGTCGGCGGCAGCGCGCTGTATTTCCTGTCGGACCTGTCGCGCGGCGTCACCGGCGAGGTGCATCACGTCGATTCCGGCTATCACGTGCTCGGCATGAAGCGCCCGGACGCGCCGGACATTTCACTCGGCGGCAAGGACTAATTACCGCTCGCGATGCCCGTGCCCACGATCTACTTCCTTCGCCACGGCGAGACCGAGTGGAATGCGCTCGGACGGCTCCAGGGCACCAGGGACGTCCCGCTCAATGCGCGCGGCCGCAGTCAGGCCGTGCATGCCGCTGGCGTACTGGCGGAGCTGTTCAAGCGTGACGGCAAGGACAGGGCGGCGCTGCCCTATGTGTCGAGCCCGCTCGGCCGTGCCCGTCAGACCATGGAACTCGTCCGCGGCAAGCTCGAATTGCCGCTCGCTGACTATTCGCTCGACGATCGCCTGCGCGAGATCGGCTACGGCAGCTGGGAAGGGTTGACGCTCGCCGAAAGCGAGGCGACCGATCCTGAGGTCTATGCCAGGCGCCTTGCCGACAAATGGACGGTGGCGCCGAGCGGCGGCGAGACCTATGCGGCGGTGCAGCTGCGCATGCTCGACTGGTACGAGTCGCTGCTGGTCGACACGGTGGCGGTTGCCCATGGCGGCACCTGCCGGGCCCTGATGGTTGCCTTGAGCATGGAGACTCCCGCCAGCGCCGCCGAGCTTTATATCGAGCAGGGCGCCGTCTATGTGTTCCGCGATGGCCGGCTGGAGAAGTACAGTTAGGCCTAGTTTGACCCCCGGCCCCTCGCGCGTTACCACACGCTGGAACCGAGCCTGCGAGCAGCATGTCCTTCAACACCTTCGGCCACATGTTCCGCGTCACCACCTTTGGCGAGAGCCATGGGGTCGCGATCGGCTGCGTGGTCGACGGCTGCCCCCCGATGATTCCGCTGACCGAGGCCGACATTCAGGGCGATCTCGACCGCCGCCGGCCCGGCCAGTCGCGCTTCACGACCCAGCGCCAGGAGCCGGACCAGGTCAAAATCCTCTCCGGCGTGATGGCGCATCCGGAGACCGGCGTGCAGGTGACGACGGGCACCCCGATCGGGCTTCTGATCGAGAACACCGACCAGCGCTCGAAGGACTATTCCGAGATCAAGGACAAGTTTCGCCCGGGCCACGCTGACTTCACCTATGAGGCCAAATATGGCCTGCGCGACTATCGCGGCGGCGGCCGCTCCTCCGCGCGCGAGACCGCAACGCGCGTCGCCGCCGGCGCGATCGCGCGAAAGGTGCTGCCTGACGTCAAGGTGCGCGGCGCGCTGGTGCAGATGGGCCCGCACAAGATCGACCGCGCCAAATGGGACTGGGACGAAGTCGCCAACAATCCGTTCTTCTGTCCGGACAAGGACAAGGCCGCGTTCTTCGAGTCCTATCTCGACGGCATCCGCAAGAGCGGCTCCTCGATCGGCGCGGTGATCGAGATCGTCGCCGAGGGCGTGCCGGCGGGCCTCGGCGCGCCGATTTACGCCAAGCTCGATTCTGATCTTGCGGGCGCGATGATGACCATCAACGCGGTGAAGGGCGTCGAGATCGGCGCCGGCTTTGGGGCGGCGGAGCTCACCGGCGAGGAGAACGCCGACGAGATGCGCACCGGCAATGATGGCACGCGCTTTTTGTCGAACCATGCCGGTGGCGTCCTGGGCGGCATCTCGACGGGACAGCCGGTGGTGGTGCGCTTCGCGGTGAAGCCGACCTCGTCGATCCTGCAGCCGCGCCGAACGGTCGATCGCGCCGGCGCCGACACCGAGATCATGACCAAGGGGCGTCACGACCCTTGCGTCGGCATCCGCGCCGTGCCCGTCGGCGAAGCCATGATGGCTTGCGTGCTGGCGGATCACTTTCTGCGCGACCGCGGCCAGGTCGGGCGCTAGCTCGCGCAGGGGGCGGTCGCGTCGCGGCACCAGCCCACCGCGCAACTTGACGATCCCACAACTTCATCCGCTAATGCGGTCATGCAAAGCTCCGGGCTCCAGCGCATCATCAACTGGCTGATTGACGGCGCGCGGTCGTCGGGGACCCCGGCCGAGATGATCGCCGACGTGGGCGAGCGTCTGGTCGAGGCCGGCCTGCCGCTGTGGCGGTTCGGCATCTTCATCCGCACGCTGCACCCGGAAATCTTCGGCCGCAACTTCATCTGGCGGCAGGGCGAGGAGGTCGAAATCGGCACCGTCGATTTCGACATCCTGGACACGCCTGAATTCGCCCAGAGCCCGCTTCGTATCGTGTTCGAGCAGGGGATCGAGGTCAGGGGACGCGTCGACGATCCCGACGGCGTGCGGTTTCCGATCGTCAACGACATGCGTGCCGACGGGGCGACCGACTATATCGCGATTCCGATGCCGTTTCTTGACGGCTCGGTCCACGCGACCAGCTGGATGACGCGGCATCCCGGCGGCTTCACCGACGACCACATCGCGGCGATCCGCACCATCATGGCGCCGCTCGCGCGTGTCAGCGAGATCATCAGCCAGCGCCGCACCGCCGAGATGCTGCTCGACACTTATGTCGGCAACCGCGCCGGCGCGCGCGTTCTCGGCGGCCAGATCCGCCGCGGCCATCACGACACCATGCAGGCCGCGATCTGGCTCTCAGACATGCGCGGCTTCACCGCGCTGTCGGACCGGCTGCCGGCCGAAACCGTGGTCGAAATCCTCAACCAATATTTCGATTGCCAGGTCACCGCGATCCGCGGCCATGGCGGCGAGGTGCTGAAATTTATGGGCGACGGCCTGCTCGCGGTGTTTCCGATCGACGAATATGTCGGCGATGCTCGGCATGTCTGCGCGCGCGTGCTGCAAGCTGCGCGCGAATCCCGCGCCAGCGTCGCGGCGCTCGCCTTTCCGGTCGGCGACATCGTCGAGCGCTTCCGCTTCGGCGTCGCGCTCCACGTCGGCAACATCCTCTACGGCAATATCGGCGGCGGCAACCGCCTCGACTTCACCTGCATCGGTCCCGCCGTCAATCTCGCCGCGCGGCTGGAGAGGATTGCCGGCCGGCTCGGCCGCACCGTCGTCGCCTCCGAAGGTTTTGCCAATGCCTGCCGCCACGACTGGCGCGAGCTCGGCGAGTTTCCGATCGCGGGATTTTCCAAGGCCCAGCGCGTGTACGGGCTCGGCGAGGAGACGCCGGTGGTGATGGCGTGATGCAAACCGAGCTGAAGGTCAATCATTGTCGCACGATGAAGCCTATTCCTCGGGCTCCGTGGTGAACAGCAGCGGATAGCCCTTGGCGCGGCCGGCGTCGGTGGCGCGCGTCGCCTTGGTCTCGGCGACGTCCTTGGTGAACACGGCAACCACGCAAGCACCCAGCTTGTGGGCGGTGATCATGACCTTGTAGGCCTGATCCTCGGTCATGCGGAATTCGGCCTTCAGCACCATCGTGACGAATTCGCGCGGCGTGTAGTCGTCGTTGATCAGGATGACCTTGTGCAGCTTCGGCCGCTCGACCTTGGTCTTTGTTCGCGTCTTCGGCTTGGTGACAATGTCGTTCATTCCGCCTCCCGGACACGGCGGCTAGGTTTCCTGCCGGAGCGTCAGCTCGCGCCCCGCGCACCATATTGCAGGACCTGGACCTTCTCCAAGGTGATCAGGCCGCTCGACATCATGCCATCCAGGATGGGCAGGAATGCGTTGATGTTGTCCTCGCTGTCGACGATCTCGATCAAGAGCGGCAGGTCCTCCGAGAGCCGCAGGATCTTCGAGGTGTGCAGCCGGCTCGATTTGCCGAACCCCATCGGGCCGCGCAGCACGGTGGCGCCGGCGAGGTGCCGCTCGCGCGCCGCGATCACGATCGCCTCATAGAGCGGCCTGCCGTCGAAATGGTCGCTCTCGCCAATGAAGATGCGGAGTGAAAGGGCCTGATGGGGAATTTGCATGGTCAGCTCCTTTTCAAGCGGTTGGTGCGGCTCGCCATCATATGGCCGAGCCAGACCGACGCCAGCCAGCAGACGACCGAAGCTACGATATAGGCCAACGCCGTATATTTCATGCCGCCGTTGATCAGGCGGAAGGTCTCGAGGCTGAAAGTCGAGAAGGTCGTGTAGCCGCCGCAGAACCCCGTCATGACGAACTGCCGGTGCTCGGGCCGTGCCAGCACGCGGCCATCGGGCCCGGTGAGCGTGGCGTAGAAGCCGATGATCAGCGAGCCGGTGGCGTTGATGAACAGCGTCGCGACCGGGAAGCCGGGACCCGTGTCGAGCGCGAGCCCGACCAGATAGCGCGTCAGCCCGCCAATGATGCTGCCGGCGGCCACCCACGCATAAAGGATCGCGATACGCCAGCGCTCGGCGGAGGAGGGGGACTTCATCTGCCGCTGCCTGTTCTCCCTCTCCCCGCGTGCGGGGAGAGGGTTGGGATGAGGGGGGCTCTCCGCGGGGGCGGTGAGAGCTGAGTTTGCGGAGAGTCCCCCTCACCCGGAATCTGCGTTTCACGCAGATTCCGACCTCTCCCCGCAAGCGGGGCGAGGTGAAGCTGCGGCGCGGACAATGCTTCTGCAAATGCCACCGTGCTAGCCTCCAAGGCTGTCCGCCAGGAGGAAGCCGCAACTGACGGCGGCGAGGCACAGCCCGACTGAGAACACGACGTTGCCGAGCGCGTGCATCGGCTCGCCGTTGCGCGCGAGTGTCAGCGTTTGCAGGCTGAACGAGGACACCGTGGTGTAGCAGCCAAGGAAACCGGTCACCGCGAAGAGCCAGGGATTGGGCGCGGCGAACACCGAGCCGGGATGGGTCGCCAGCGCACCAAAGATGCCGATCAGGAAGGCGCCAGTGACGTTGATGGTCATGGTGCCCCACGGAAACGTCTCGCCCAGCCGCCGGGCGATCGCGCCGGAGACGAAATAGCGCGCGCAGCCGCCGAGCACGCTGCCGATCACGATCGCGATGACTCCGCTCGGCATCACTTGTCCTCCGCAGCCAGCCCGTTGCCCACCGTGAGCAGCCCCGCGAGCGCAACCAACGCGAAGCCGAGCCCGACCAGGAACGTGCCCATCGGACCATAGGCGTCCCACAGCGCGCCGGCGATCACGCTCGCGGCCAGCAAGGCAAGCCCGGTGAACACGTTGAAATAGCCGAACGCGGTGCCGCGCAGGCTCGGCGGCGCGGCATCAGCGACGAGGGCCGAGAGCAAGCCTTGTGTCAATCCCATATGCAGGCCCCACAGCACGACGCCGAGCGCGAGGCCCGCAAGGTTCGGCAGCAGCGCGAGCGTAAGATCGGCGCCGGCGAGGAAGACGAGGCCGAGCGCGAGCAGGCCGGTGCGGTTGATCCGGTCCGACAGCACGCCGGCCGGGTAGGCCGACAGCGCGTAGGCGATGTTCATCAGCACCAGCACCGCCGGCACCCACATCGCATTGAGGCCGATGTTCTGCGCGCGCAGGATCAGGAAGGCCTCGCTGAAGCGGGCGAGCGTGAAGACGATTCCGACCGCCACGATGCGCCAATACACCGATCCGAGCTGCCGCATCGCGGCAAGGTTCAGCGGATTCTTGACAGGCTCCCGGCTCGGATCCGGCTCCGGCTCGCTCACCGCGAACGCGATCAGCCCGAAGGACAGGAAGCCCGGCAGCACCGCCACCCAGAACACCGCGGTAAAATTGTCCGCCGTCCACCACATCAGGCCGATCGCCGCGAGCGGCCCGACGAAAGCGCCGACGGTATCGAGCGACTGCCGCAGGCCGAAGCTCGCGCCGCGCAGGCCGATCGGTGCGATATCGGCGATCAGCGCATCGCGCGGCGCGCCGCGAATGCCCTTGCCGACGCGGTCGATGAAGCGGGCCGCGACCAGCCAGCCGACGCTGGGGGCGAGCGGGAACAACGGTTTTGTCAGCGCGGCGAGCCCATAGCCGAGCGCGGCGAGGAACTTGCGGCGGCCGAGCCAGTCCGACAGCGCGCCGGAAAAGATCTTGGTGATCGAGGCGGTCGCCTCGGCAATGCCTTCGATGAAGCCAACCGTGAGCGTGGAGGCGCCGAGCACGGTGACGAGATAGACCGGCAGCAGCGCGTGGATCATCTCGGAGGAGATGTCCATCAGCAACGAGACGAAGCCGAGCACCCAGATCGCCCTGGGCAACGCGCTGCGCGCAGCATTCGGTGTCGTCGTCACGTCCTGACCTTCATTTCAAGCAACAAAAAACCCGCCATCGGCGGGTTTGTGAGTCCCAGCCTAGCATGGAACTCCCGCGGGACAAGAGGTCGGGGCGCTCCGTCGCGTGCGGCACGACCGTGGCGACACGACGGCCAGTCGCGGGCGCGGCCTAAAACCCTAACTCGAATGTGAAGCGCAAGCGATCTTCGCACTTTGCGGCCAGCCGATTGCATGTCACCATCGCGTCATACGACGGGAGACTGCGATGCGCATGCTGTTCTCGATCGGGGCTGTGCTGGTGGCCGGCATGTTCGCCGGAGGGGACGTCGCGGGAATCGCGGCACCAGGACCCAAATTTGAGCCGAAGAACCAGCAGCTGGCGGCCGACAGGGATGCGCAGACGGTCGATGTCGAGCTGATCCTCGCGGTCGATGTCTCCTATTCCATGGATATGGACGAGCTCGCGGTCCAGCGCGAAGGCTATGCCCAGGCGCTCCAGTCGAAGGAATTCCTCCAGGCGCTGAAGCTTGGACCGAACGGCCGCATCGCGGTGACCTATTTCGAGTGGGCCGCTTCCACCGACCAGAAGGTCATCATTCCCTGGCGGCTGGTCGACGGACCGGAGACCGCGGATGCGGTCGCCGCCGAGATCATGAAGACGCCGATCCGGCGCGCCTCGCGCACCTCGATCTCCGGCGCGATCACTTTCGCGATGCCGCTGTTCGACGAGGATCCCTATCGCGGCCTGCGCCGCGTGATCGACATCTCCGGCGACGGTCCCAACAACAATGGTGGTCCGGTCACGGTGGCGCGCGACGCCGCGCTCGAGAAGGGCATCGTCATCAACGGCCTGCCGATCATGGTCAAGGAGCCGTCCTACTCGACCATGGATATCGACAATCTCGATTATTACTACGAGGACTGCGTTATCGGCGGCCCCGGCTCGTTCGTGATCTCGATCCAGGACCGCGAGAAGTTCAAGGAAGCGATCCGCACCAAGCTGCTGATGGAGGTTGCGGGCCGCACGCCGGAGCGTCCCGTGATGCGCGTTGCCGACAAGGACAAGGAGCCGCGGGTCAGCTGCCTGATCGGCGAGAAGATATGGTCGGACCGCTGGGGGCGCTGAGATCCGCCGCTGCGAATGAGATCGTTTGCCGCTGCGGCGGCCGGTCGGATTTAACCGCTCGTTAACCAGCCCGTGGTCCTATTCCATTGTTTCCAGGTGTTTCAGGATCGTGCCTGATACTGTGCGCGAACGTGCGAACGAACGCGTCCTTGTGAGACTTGTCCGCCGAGCAATCCCATGGCCGTCATCTCGTCGAGCACCAACCAGATTTCGCCCGCCAACGAGCGCATGTATCATCAGAGCGCTCTGGTCGGTGACTGGAAGGGCAATTGGGCAGGTAACAACCAGGCCGTCGGCTTCAAGGTCGTCAACATCCGCGGGGCCCGCGCTCAGATCGAGTACACCCATAACGGGCACACCGAGCGTGGTTTCGGCGAGGTCAATGGTGCAACGATCACCTACGGCAACGTCACCATCGGCACCAAGGACGGCAAGAATCTCGCCCTCGTGTTCTCCGCCGGCGGTGGTCAGGCGACCGCCACTCTCCAGAAGCAGGCCCCGCCAGGTTCCGACAGCAATCTGATGGGAAGCTGGGGCGGCTATTCCGCCGACAACGGCAAGACCGCGAGCTTTCGCGTGCTGGCCATTGACGGCAAAGAGGCGACGGTCAGCGTCACCACCGACGGGATCACCCGCCAGGGCACCGGCTACGTCTACAAGAACGTCATCATGTTCGGCCAGTCGCAGATCGCGACCGACGACGGCAAGAACGGCAAGATCATCTTCCAGGTTGGCACCAAGTCGTTCATGGTGCCTGTGACGAAATATCCGCCGGCGGATTCATCGTCCTCGGTGGACCAGACGGCGTAGCCGTTCACGGCTGCTCGCCGGCGCCCATCCACATCCTCATAGCGAGCTACTGTGAGCTCCGTCATCCCCGCGCGATGGCGAAGCCATTGTCGCTGGAGGTGCGAGTGGCGCGATGCAAAGATTCCGACGGCAATCACGTTTCGGGATGGGCGTCGCTGGAACCGAGTGAAGCGACGCCCGCGCCAGCTCCGCTGGCATTTGCGGCGTTGGTCGCGTATAATTTTGCGCATTATTCTGACGGTTACCTGAATGCCCTGCTTCGCTCGTTCCTGCGCTCTTGCAACTCTCGTCACGCTGCTCTGCCTCAGTGGCGCGCCTGTCCATGCGCAGGTCGCGCCGCTGCAATATTGGATCCCGGGCGGGCCTTTCGGTTTCGGCGGCAGCGCCGTCGAGAGCAGTGATGGCTACGGCAATTTTCCGAGCTTCAATGCAGGCACTGCCAATGGCGGATACGATTTTCGCCCGGGCTTTTTCGTCGGAAGCCAGCGCGGCAGCCTGGGCTTGAGCGGCTTCAGCCAGCCCGCGCCGACCGGCAATTTCAGTGCGCTCTCCTATGACAGCACGCAGTTCGGTTACAACACCAAAACGGCAGGCGGCATGCCTGTCACGTTCTTTGCAGGTTTCGACACGCTCAAATTCGGCAACGGCATCGGCAGCTCGCTCGCCCCGTTGACCTCGGGCGCAGCACCAGGATACAGCGCATTTGCGGGCGTCGAATTCAAGCCGACTTCCAACCTCAGCCTGTCGTTCGGGGCCGGGTTTACCCAACAGGATTCGGGTCGCATGGACAGCGACATCAGATCGAACATGCTGCCCGGCGAGTCGCCGGCGCTGAGTGGGCTTCGTCGTTAGCGCGAGAACTTCGCCACCAGTTCCACATGCGGCGTGTGGCGGAATTGGTCGACCGGCACGACGGTCTCGATCTTGTAGCCGCCGTCGATCAAGAGCCGCGCATCGCGGGCAAACGTCGCGACGTTGCAGGAGACCGCAACCACCACTGGCACCTTGCTCGCAGCAAGCTTCAGCGCCTGCGCCTGCGCGCCCTGGCGCGGCGGGTCGAACACCACAGCATCGAAGTCGCGCAGCTCCGGCGGCACCAGCGGGCGGCGGAACAGGTCACGCGGCTCGGCCTTGATCGGCTTCAGGCCGGGCGTGCGCGCGGCCTTGGCCAGCGCCGCGATGGCGCCGGCGTCGTTGTCGTAGGCTGTGACGCGCGCCTTCTCTGCAAGCCGTAGCGCGAATGGACCGACGCCGCAGAAGAGATCGAGAACCTCCTTGGCCTTGCCGACACGCTCGGCGACGAGGGCGGCCAGCGTCTCGTCGCCCGCGACGGTTGCTTGCAGGAACGAGCCCGGCGGCAGCGTCACTTCAGTGCGGCCCATCTTGACGATCGGCGCGAGGCGTTGCAGCACCAACTCGCCATGCCGCGTCAGTCGCGCCAGCTGATGCTGCTCGGCAACGCGCGACAGCGCGGTGACGATCGCTGTCGGCAGCGGGCCTGAGCCGCGCACGTCGATGTCGAGGCCGTTGGCGGTGGCGGTGACCTGGATGTCGAGCGGCTTTGTCACCGGCATCTTCGAGGTCAGCAGTTCGGCGACCGCCCAAGCGGCATCGAGCGCGCCGTCGAGCGCGGGATCGAGGATCGGGCAGCGATGGATCGGGATCACGTCGTGCGAGCCTGCCGCCGAGAAGCCGACCTTGAGCACGTCATGCGTGCCGAATCTTCCATGAAGCGTGACGCGCCGGCGCCCCGCGCCGTGGGCATCGACCAGCGGCGCCACCTCGCATGCGATGCCGGCTTGCGTGAGGGTCTGGAGCACAATGCCGCGCTTCCAGGCGTGGTAGGGTTCGGCCGCCCAGTGCTGGATCGCGCAGCCGCCGCAGACGCCGAAATGCGGACAGAACGGTTCGATGCGCTCGGGGCTGGCGGCATCCACCGCCAGCAGCTTGCGGCGGTCGGGATGCTGGCCCAAGGCGTGATCGACCTCGACGGTCTCGCCGCCGAGCGCAAACGGCACATAGATCGCATCGCCCGCGTCGCGCGAGACGCCGTCGCCGCGATGGCCGACGTGATCGATCCTCAAGCGCTCAACCACGGCGCGCGCCCAGGAAGAATTCGATATTGCCGTCGCCGCCTGCGATGGAGGAGGGGAACACCTCGATATCGGTACAGCCGAGCGAAGCGGCAAAGGCCGCGATGTCATCGCAGATTTGCCGATGCACGGCGGCGTCGCGAATGATGCCCTTCTTGTTGTGCTTTCTGTCAGCCTCGAATTGCGGCTTGATCAGCGCCAGCAGGCTCATGGGCGCTGCCGCCAGCGACAGCGCCACCGGTAGCACAATCTTCAGCGAGATGAAGCTGACGTCGATGACGACGACATCGGGCCGCGCCGGCAGCCGCTTGCCCTCATAGCTGCGAATGTCCGTCTCCTCCATCGACACGATTTTTGGATGACCGCGCAGCGAGGGATGCAGCTGGCCGGTGCCGACATCGACAGCAAAGACGAGACTCGCGCCGTTCGCCAGCAGCACCTCGGTGAACCCGCCGGTGGAGGCGCCGACGTCAAGGCAGACATGATCCTCGATCTCGATGGGATAGCGTTCCAGCGCACCGGCGAGCTTGACGCCGCCGCGCGACACGTAGGGGTGCGCGGGCTCGGCCTGGATCACCGCGTCCTCGGCGACCGTCTCCGAAGGTTTTGCCACGTGCCTGTCATCGGCCGTCACGAGGCCGGCCTCGATCGCCGCGCGCGCCCGCGCCCGGCTCTCGAACAGGCCGCGCTCGACCAGCAGAACATCCGCGCGCTTGCGGGCAGGGGGCATGATCTCTCCGGAGACGATTGAAACGTCTATGTAGCGATCAATCGCGCGGCCGCCATCCGGACGCAAGTCTCGAACGCGGCCAGATCGTGCCAGACATCGATCGGCATCGTGGCCGGCGTCACCAGCGGGCAACCATGCAGCTCCAGCCCATGGATCATCATGAGGTTGTCGGCGAGGCCAAAATCCTCGACCGTCAGCCCCTGCGCATCGACCAGCCGCCCGTCCTCGGACGTCACATCCATGAAGCGGCCGAGACGGTCGGCGTAGGTGGCGCCGTCGTTGGAATAAGCGAGGCAGAATTTGCGGCGGCCGGCCATGTAGCCGAGCTCGTAGACGGTGCCGGGATCGGCGCCGGCGCCGCGGAACGGGGTGAGATTGGCGATGGTGGCATCGGCCTCGTCCATCATCGCCTCATTGCCGCAAAAAATCTGCCGCGAGGCATCGGGCGCGGCGAGGTCGATCGCGTTGTCGAGCGGATAGAGGCCGCTGAGGCCATGGGCGGCGCAGATCTCGACCTTGCGCCGGCCGACCTCGACCGCATCCGGCAGGAACACGTCGGGGCCTGCCAGATAGATTTTCATGGAGTGAATGCTCTGAAGAAATCAGACGAGCTACAAGCCGCGGCGAAAGCTGCGCTCCCTCCCCCGCTTGCGGGGGAGGGTTGGGGAGAGGGTATCTCGGCAACGAAGACTCCCCCAGAGGAGAGAGCCCTCACCCGCGCCTTCGGCACGACCTCTCCCGCAAGCGGGAGAGGTGAACAATCAAGCCAGCTTGACCGTCTCGGTCTTGTCGTCCTTGCCGAGCGCCTCGAACACCTTGGCGACGATGCCCTTGGCGTCGAGACCGGCGCGGGCGTACATCGCGGCCGGCGTGTCGTGGTCCTGGAACACGTCGGGCAGCACCATGGAGCGGAACTTGACCATGCCGGTGTCGAGCACGCCCTGATCGGTCAGGTACTGCGCGACATGCGAGCCGAAGCCGCCGATCGCGCCTTCCTCGATCGTGATCAGGATCTCGTGGTCGCGCGCGAGCTTGAGCACCAGCTCGGTGTCGAGCGGCTTCATGAAGCGGGCGTCAGCGATCGAGGTGGACAGGCCAAGGGCTGCGAGCTCGTCGGCCGCCTTCTCGCATTCGGCGAGGCGCGTGCCAAAGGAGAGCAGGGCGATCTTGCTGCCCTGGCGGATCATGCGGCCCTTGCCGATCTCGAGCGGAATGCCGACTTCGGGCATCTCGATGCCGCGGCCTTCGCCGCGCGGATAGCGCAGCGAGCTCGGGCGGTCGTTGATCGCGACCTGGGTCGCAACCATGTGCACGAGCTCGGCTTCGTCCGCCGCCGCCATGATCACCATGTTGGGCAGGCAGCCGAGATAAGCATTGTCGAACGAGCCGGCATGGGTCGCGCCGTCGGCGCCGACGAGGCCGGCGCGGTCGATGGCGAAGCGCACGGGCAGGCTCTGGATCGCGACGTCATGCACGATCTGGTCGTAGCCGCGCTGCAGGAAGGTCGAATAGATCGCGCAGAACGGCTTGTAGCCTTCGGTCGCAAGACCGGCGGCGAAGGTCACAGCGTGCTGCTCGGCGATACCGACGTCGAAGGTGCGGTCCGGGAAGGCCTTGTTGAAGATGTCGACGCCGGTGCCCGACGGCATCGCCGCGGTGATGGCGACGATCTTGTCGTCCTTCTGCGCTTCCTTGACCAGGCTCTGGCCGAACACGTTCTGATAGGCTGGCGCGTTCGGCTTGGCCTTGGCTTGCGTACCGGTGGCGACGTCGAACTTGACCACCGCATGATACTTGTCGGCGGAGGCTTCCGCCGGGCCGTAGCCCTTGCCCTTCTGCGTCACGACATGGACCAGGATCGGGCCGGTCTCCATGTCGCGCACGTTCTTCAGCACGGGCAGGAGATGGTCGAGGTTATGGCCGTCGATCGGGCCGACGTAGTAGAAGCCGAGCTCCTCGAACAGCGTGCCGCCGTCCATCATGAAGCCGCGGGAATATTCTTCGACGCGATTGGCGCGGTTGGCGATGATCTTGGGCAGGCGCTTGTTGATCTGCTTGGCCGCATCGCGCAGCGTGCGGTAGGTCTTGCCGGAGTAGAGGCGCGATAGATAGGCGCTCATGGCGCCGACCGGCGGCGCGATCGACATGTCATTGTCGTTGAGGATGACGATCAGGCGCGAGTTCATCGCGCCGGCGTTGTTCATGGCCTCATAGGCCATGCCGGCCGACATCGCGCCGTCACCGATCACTGCGATAACGTTGTTCTTGCCGCCCGAGAGATCGCGCGCGACCGCCATGCCGAGGCCGGCCGAGATCGAGGTCGAGGAATGCGCGGCGCCGAACGGATCGTAATCGCTCTCGCTGCGCTTGGTGAAACCGGACAGGCCGCCGCCGGTGCGCAGCGTGCGGATGCGGTCGCGCCGGCCGGTGAGGATCTTGTGCGGATAGGCCTGATGGCCGACGTCCCAGATCAGCCGGTCGCGCGGCGTATCGAAGACGTAATGGATCGCGGTGGTGAGCTCGACCACGCCGAGGCCGGCGCCGAAGTGACCGCCGGTCACCGAAACGGCATCGATGGTCTCCTGCCGCAGCTCGTCGGCGACCTGGCGAACCTGCTCGACCTTGAGCTTGCGCAGGTCGTCCGGGGTCCGGATAGTGTCGAGAAGCGGCGTTTTACTGTATGCGTTCACGGCGATTTCCAATTTGTCAGCGCCGGAAGGTCATTCCGGCGCGCGATGGGTTTGCACAATATCGGCGCAGCGCGAGTCCTAAAACCGTCGGAGCCACCTGCCTGGGGCAAGGCCCCGTCTTCAAGCTTAGGTGAGCTTAAGTGCGCTCCGGTTCAGTCTCTGTGATCCCTGTCACTTAGATCGGCTTCGTCCGTCCCAGCCAATTTCATCAGCAGATTGAAGCGCTTGTCGTCGGCAATCGATGCCCACGCAAGGCTTGCAAAAAGCCACACTCCGCGCAGCTTTACACCAAACCTTGGGCCAAAGCCAACCCGCCCGGCCGATTGCGGCCATGCAGCTGCAACCGGCGCGCCAGATTGGTTAACTCTAGGCCTTGACGGCCGGTTCCCTTCTGCCGGCTTCGTTGGCCGCGCTTTTCGCTCGAATGAGGGGCCTTTTGCCTCCTCAGCAGGCCTGGTTCCGGCGGGGGGAACATTGTCCCCGCCAGTTCCGGGACCGGAACGCCATGCGGGACTCTGTCGTGAAGACAATGCAAACGGGCCTGCCGCCCGAGGACACTGCACGCGGCCGGGGCTGCAAATGGAACGGCGTGCCGGCCTTTACTGCACGTCGAGCGGCGCGGTGCCGGTGGCCTGCCCGCTGGCATCGGTGGTGATCTTGTCGACGCGGGCCTCGGCCTGGCGCAGCAGGTCCTCGCAGCGGCGCTTCAAGGCCTCGCCGCGCTCGTAGATCGTCACGGATTCCTCGAGCGGCACCTTGCCCTCCTCGAGCCGCTTCACGATCATTTCGAGTTCCTCGATCGCGCGCTCGAAGGTGAGCCTGGAGACGTCGACTTGGGTGTTTTCGGCCATATCCGTTTCCGATTGCCCGATTCGCTTCTCTTGCAAAACAGCAGAGTTTTGCGGGCTTAATGTGGCGGTGCGTCAGGCGCCCATCAGGGCGCCGACATGCGCCGTAACAGATTCTTTCAATCCTTGCAGGTCATAGCCGCCTTCGAGCACCGAGACAACGCGCCCGCCTGCGGACTTGTCGGCAAGGTCCATCAGCTTGCGCGTGACCCAGCTGTAGTCCTCCGCGCGCAAGTTCAGCGAGGCCAGCGGATCGCGGTAATGCGCGTCGAAGCCGGCGGAGATGACGAGCAGCTCGGGGCTGAATTTTTCCAGCCGCGGCAGGATCAGACTCTCGAACGCGGCGCGGAATTCCGGGCCGCCGTCTTCGGAAGCGAGCGGCGCGTTGACGATGGTGTCGTGCTCGCCGCGCTCGCCCTTCGCGCCGGTGCCTGGGAACAGCGGCATCTGGTGCGTCGAGCAGTACATCACCGTCGGGTCCGACCAGAAGATGTCCTGCGTGCCGTTGCCGTGATGCACGTCGAAATCGACGATGGCGGCGCGCTCGATGCCGAATTTGCGCTGCGCATGGCGCGCGGCGATCGCGACATTGTCGAAGAAGCAAAAGCCCATCGGCTTGCCGATCTCGGCGTGGTGGCCGGGTGGGCGCACCGCGACGAAGGCGTTGCGGTGCTCGCCATTCATCACCGCCTCGGTCGCCGCCACCGCTCCGCCGACGCCGCGCATGACCGCTTCCCATGTACCAGGCGACATCGAGGTGTCGCCGTCGATATAGACCTGGCCGCTGGTCGGCGCGATGTGGCGCAGCTCGGTCACGTAATGTTCGTTGTGGCACAACGTGACGAGATCGAGATCGCCTTCCGGCGCGAGGTCGCGCGCCAGGAACTGGAAGCGCTCATGCGACAGCGCTTCCTCCACCGCGCGCAGACGGTCCGGCCGTTCCGGATGTCCCGGCGGGGTGACGTGGTCGAGGCAGGCCTTGTGGGAGAGGAGAAGCGTGCTCATCAGGTCGGCCTCATGGAGTGCGGGCTCTCGCCGTCGTTGGCGCATCCGGCGCAAAAACGCAATGCAAAACCCAATCTATGCGTTCCCCGGGGAATGGCAAAGGGCGGTCCCGCGGCAGTCCGTTTGATCCGGATCAATTCACGCGCAGGATGCGGGTCGGCGGCAATGGCCCAATCGGGCCGTGCGCGCGGAAGAACGCGAACAGCGCGTCCGCGTCATAGCCGCCATATTGTGGCGAGGTACCCTGCTTGGCGACTGTGAAACCGTCGCCGCCGACGGCGAGGTAATCGTTGAGGGTGACGCGGTAGCCGCTGCCGGCTTCGATCGGCCTGCCGTTGAGCGTGATCTTGTCAGCCATCACGCGCTCGCCGAACGGTTTTGCCGCGTCCCAAGTGTAGCTGAATCCGTTCGACACTTGCAGGATCCGCGGCCGCTTCGGATCGAGCCATTGCTGCTCCAGCAGTTCCTTGAGCTGGCTGCCGGTCAGCGTCATCGTAACGAGGCGGTTGCGGAACGGCTGGCTGGCGAACACATCGCCGAATGAGACGGCCCCGTTCTCCTTCGGCACGATATCGATGCGGATGCCGCCGGGATTGGTGAGCGCGATGACGGCGCTGCCGTCCTTGGCGTCTCTCGTCGCGGCGAGCTGCGCGTCCGCGATGACGTCGCCGAGTACGCTTTCGCCGGCCTCGTTCGGCACGCGCGACAACGTTTGCGTCACTGATCCTGCCGGACGGTTGGCGATCGGCGCCGACAGTCTGTCATAGGCCTCGATCAGCGCGGTCTGCTCGGGATCCCTGGCGAGCGAGGAATTGGCAACGATGACATTGTCGGCCTTGGCGCTGATCACGTCGCGGCTCGCCGGATCGAGCTTGAGGTCGATCGCGGTGACCAAGGTGCCGTATTTGTCGCCGCTGGTGACGAGCCGTCCGTCGATCTGGCAAACATAGGCACGATGCGTATGGCCGCTGACGACGATGTCCACGGCGCGATCGAATTTCTTGACGATGTCGACGATCGGGCCCGAAATGCCGGGGCACTCGTTGTAATCGCCGACCGGCTCGCCGCCTTCGTGGATCAGCACCACGATGGCTTCGACCCCGCGCGCCTTCAACTGCGGCACGAGTGCGTTCACCGTTTCCGCCTCATCGCGGAATTCGAGGCCGGCAATGCCTGTGGGCGAGACAATGCCGGCGGTGCCCTTCAAGGTCAGGCCGATGAAGGCGACGGGGATGCCGTCGAATTCCCTGATCTCGTAGGGCGGCAGCACGCTCTTGCCGGTCGCGCTCTCCACGGTGGAGGCCGCGAGATAGTGGAATTTGGCTCCCAGAAAGGGATGCGGGCCCTGGCAGCCGTCGACGGGATGGCAGCCGCCATTCTGCATCCTGAGCAGCTCGGTCTTGCCCTCGTCGAACTCGTGATTGCCGACCGAGGTGATCGCCAGCCCCATCATCGAAAGCGCCTCGACCGAAGGCTCGTCGTGGAACATCGCCGACAGGAACGGGCTCGCGCCGATCAGATCGCCGGCGGCGACGAAGATCGTGTTCCTGTGCCCCTCGCGCAGCTGCTTCACCAGCGTCGCCATGTATTCGGCGCCGCCGGCGGCAACCGTGACCTTCCTGGTCTTGCCTTCGGGATCATTGATGCGGATGCCGCCCGGCGGCGGGCGCAGATTGCCGTGGAAATCGTTGATCGCGAGAATGCGCAGCTCGACCGGCGCTGCGGTTTGCGCGGAAGCGGGCAGGGTGGAGATGAGCGCGAGCGCAGCAAGGAGTAGGTATTTCATGGAACAGGACTAATCAATTCCGCGCGAAGATTTTCACGAAGGTTCGTCTTGAACGAGCGGCACGCTCCCACCCGCCCCTCGAGGGGGCAGGTCGGTTCGCATGGGATGCGAACCGGGGCGGGGTGACAGAGCATCCTCGCCGAGGTGTTGGAGAGGTTTGCGAATTGGCTAGGCGTATCGGCGAGAGTCTTTGCGTGGCTCACCCCACCCCGCTCGCGCGTTGCGCGAGGGACCGTCCCCCTCCAGGGGAGGGTGGCGGCCGAGCGAGCCTCACCGCCTCTTCCTGTTCGCGAACGCGTTGAACGCGGCGATGGCTTCGTCCGACTTCAGCCGCTCGCCGAACAGATGGGCTTCCTGGTCGATGCGGCGAGTGAGCTCTTCCGGCGCTGCGCGCAGCAATCTGCGCGAGGTCGCGACCGCCTCGGCCGGCAGCTTGCAGATCTCGCGCGCCACCTTGCGGGCCTCGACCTCGGTATGTCCCGGCGACACCACCGTATTGACGAAGCCTGCAACGTGGGCCTCTTCGGCGGTAAAGGTCCGTCCCATCACCAGCATGGCGAAGGCGCGCTGGTAACCCATCGTGCGCGGCATCAGCAGGCTGGCCGCGCCGACCGGCACGAGGCCGAGATTGATGTAGGGCGCCGAGAAGGTCGCGGCCGTGGACGCCAGCACGTAGTCGCAATGGAACAGCAGCACGGTGCCCATGCCGATCGAGGCGCCGTCGACGGCCGCGATGATCGGCTTGACGTTGAGCGAGAGCGAATAGAGAAACTTGGCGCCATTCGACAGCGTCTCCGGGCGCGCAGCGTCGGCCTTCAGGAAGTCGTCGATGTCGTCACCGGCGGTGAACACGCCGGAGCCGCCGGTGATGATCATGCAGCGGATGTCGGGGTTGTTCTGCGCGGTGTCGATCGCGCGGCTCATCTCCCGGTACATGTCCTGCGTGATCGCGTTCTTCTTGCCCGCCCGGCGCAGGGTGATCACGCGGGTTCCGCGCTCGTCGGTGACGACGATATTGCCATTCGCCATAACAACTTCCCCTGGACCCGCCGCGACGCTGCTGGCGAGTCTTTCAAGCCTCAGCCTACATCATCTTGCAGGCGTGCCAATGTGGCAGCCCGATCTTTTCGGGAACGCCGCCGTGACAGCGGCGCATGACGCCCGCTACATCATTTCTGGTGCGCCGTTGCGCATTGCAACAATTGGCTACAATGTTTCATTTGAAAAACCGCTGGTTGTGGGGCAGGGTTGCGCATGCCGTTTTCATTTGCCGATTGCTGGATTGATGATTGCCGCGGCGGGTATTGACGAATCCGCGTTGCGCTATCGGGGCTGGCGCGTGGTGCTGGCCTGTTTCCTGATGGCCTTCTTCATGTTCGGCTTCGGCCTCTACGGCCAGGGCGTCTATCTCGCCGAGCTGCAGCGCGCCCATGGCTGGCCGGGCACGCTGGTCTCCGCCGCTAGCACTTTCTCGTTCCTGCTGACCTCCGTCCTCGTCATCTTCACCGACGATCTGCTTGCCCGCATCGGGCTGCGCGCGCTGATCCTGTGCGGCCTGTCGGCGCTCGCCGCCTCGACCGCGTTGCTGGCGCTGATGCAGACCCCCTGGCAGCTCTATCTCGCTTATGCGCTGATGGCGGTCGGATGGACCGGTATGGGCACGGTGGTGATCGCGACCGTGCTGAACGCCTGGTTCGAGCGGCGTCGCGGGCTCGCGCTCAGCCTCGCCTTCAACGGCGCCACCTGCGGCGGCATCGTTCTCGTTCCGGTTCTGCTGGCGCTGAGCGACAGCATCGGTTTCCGCTCCGCCATGCTGGCGGCCACCGCGGCGATGGTGGTGCTGGTGTTGCCGGTGGTTGTCGTCTTCACCAGCTGGCCGGCCGATGCGTCGCTGAATGCAGCGGGACAAGTCTCCGGCGGCGGCAAGGCCGCGCCTCATTCGCGCAAGGAACTGCTCGCCAATGCGTCCTTCTGGACCATGGTGCTGCCGATCGCCATCGCACTGCTGGCGCAGATGGGCTTCATCATCCATCAGGTGGCGTTCCTCGAGCCGCTGATCGGGCGCTACGCCGCAGGCCTTGCAGTCACCGTGATGGCGGCGATAGCGGTGGTCGGGCGCCTGTCGCTCGGCCTGTTCGTCGATCGGCTCGATCCGCGGCTCGCCTGCGCGGCGTCAATGACGAGCCAGGCGGCGGCGCTGTTCGTGCTGTTGCAGAACACCAGCCCGGCCGTGCTGCTGGTGTGCTGCGCCGTCTATGGCTTCTCGATCGGCAACATGATCACGTTCCCGCCGCTGATCATCCAGCGCGAGATCGGCTCCGCCGCCTTCGCCGCCGCGATGGGACTGGGCACCTCGATCAGCGGCATCGTCAGCGCCTTCGGCCCCGGCATCGTCGGCCTCGTGCGCAGTTTTACCGGCGATTACACGAGTGCGTTTGCGATGTGCGTGGCGCTGGATGTTGTTGCGGCGGGCGTGGTGCTGTGGCGGCCGGGGCGACGGGCGAAGCTCGCAGCTTCGTAGTAGCCCATCCGGGCTACGCCGGCCTCATTTACCCCAGCAGCACCACATCCGCCGCCGCGACCGACTCAGCACTCTCGGTCACGGTGCGCTCGAGCGCGCCGGCCTGCACGGTGATGTTCTCGGCGAAGAAGCGCGCGAGCGAGACGTAGCGCGCGGCGTCGGTGTTGCCGTCGGCTTTGGCGGCGAGCGCTTCGGACGCCAGCATGCAGCCGCCCAGTGTTGCACCGAACTGCTGCAGATACGGCGTCGCGCCCGCGAGCGCCTCGTTCGGTGCGGAGGTCACCCGCTCCAGCAGCCATTTGCTGGTGCGCGTCAAGGCCTCCAGCGCCTCGCGCAGCTTCGTGCCGGTGGTGCCGAAGCCGGGATCGTTGGAAGCCTCGACTTGGCTGACGGTCGCGGACAGCTCGTCGAGCAGCGCCCACACCGCAGCGCCGCCATTGGCCGCGAGCTTGCGCGTGACGAGATCGATCGCCTGGATGCCGTTGGTGCCTTCGTAGATCGTGGTGATGCGCGCATCGCGATAGTGCTGCGCCGCGCCGGTCTCCTCGATGAAACCCATGCCGCCATGCACCTGCACGCCGAGATAGGCGACCTCGTTGCCGATATCGGTGGAATAGCCTTTTGCCATCGGCGTCAGCAGTGCCGCGCGTGCGGCGGCATCGGCACGGACCTTGGGGTCCTTGGCGCGGGTCGCGACGTCGATCGCGACGGCCGTCGCATAGCAGATGGTGCGCGCGGCGGCGGTCTGCGCCCGCATCCGCATCAGCATGCGCTTGACGTCGGGATGCACGAAGATCGCATCCGAGCCGTCGCCCTTCTTGCCGACAGCGCGGCCCTGCTTGCGCTCTTGTGCATAGGCCAGCGCCTGCTGATAGGCGCGATCGGCGACACCGACGCCCTCGAGGCCGACGCCGAGCCGAGCCTGATTCATCATCGTGAACATGCAGCGCATGCCCTGGTTCTCTTCGCCAATCAGAAAGCCGATGGCGCCGCCATGGTCGCCCATGGTCATGGTGCAGGTCGGCGAGGCATGCATGCCGAGCTTGTGCTCGACGCCACTGGCAAAGATGTCGTTGCGCTGCCCCAGCGAGCCGTCTTCATTGACCATGAACTTCGGCACCAGGAATAGCGAGATTCCCTTGGTGCCGGCGGGCGCGTCGGGCAGGCGTGCCAGCACGAAATGCACGATGTTGTCGGTCATGTCGTGCTCGCCATAGGTGATGAAGATCTTCGTCCCCTTGATGCGGTAGGTGCCGTCGGCCTGCTTCTCTGCGCGGGTGCGCAGCGCGCCGACGTCGGAGCCGGCCTGCGGCTCGGTGAGCTGCATCGTGCCGGTCCATTCACCCGTGACGAGCTTCTCGAGATAGATTTTCTTCAGCTCGTCGCTGCCATGCGCATCCAGCGCCTCGATCGCGGAGGCCGTCAGCAACGGGCAGAGGCCGAAGGCGACATTGGCGGCGCTCCAGATCTCGGTGCAGGCCGCGTTGATCGCGAGCGGCAGGCCCTGGCCGCCGAAACCTTCCGGGCCGGAGACCGCGTTCCAGCCGCCATCGGTCCACCGCTTGTAGGCATCCGGCCAGCCCGGCGCGGTCGTGACCTTGCCGTCATTGAGCTTGATGCCGTGCTCGTCGCCGACCTTGTTGAGCGGGGCCAGCACGTCCGATGCGAACTTGCCGGCTTCCTCCAGCACGGCCGCGACAATGTCGGTGTCGAAATCGCCGTAATGGCCGGCTTCCACCGCGGCCTTCAGGCCGGCGCCATGATTGAGCGACAGCAGCATGTCAGAGATCGGCGCGCGGTAGGTCATGGCTCACTCCCCGTGGACAGGTCTTCTGGATCAAACTTGGCGCCGTATTCCCATGAAACGGCGGAGGTCTCAATGGGCGGGACGCCCCGCGAAAGCGCCATGGCCGGACCTATAATAGAGTGCGGCACGGCTCCCTGCTCCGCCCGTGGTATTTTGCCCCTCCAGGCGGTTGAAATGCCGCGCCGCTCCCTATAGACCGGCTGCGACCGGAAGGAATCTGCGGTAGCCAAGTCTTCCGCCAGTCCAGGTCGCCTGATGGGGCGTAGCCAAGCGGTAAGGCAGCGGATTTTGATTCCGCCATTCGGAGGTTCGATCCCTCCCGCCCCAGCCAGAGCCAGTGCACTGATTTTGCTAAGAAAATGGCCTCGCTTGAGCCGGAATTTCCAGCGCATTTGGAAATTCAGTTTGCCCCTCATTTGGAAATTCTGTGCTGGTTTCGTTTTGGCCGACGGCCGATGCAAGACGTTGCGCGGCTTGAACGCCACTCAACTTGTCAAAATACGAATTGAGAGCGTGAACACTATCTGCGCGTAGCAAGCTTTCGATCGCTGTCTTTGACGTCGCGTGCGGGATCACCGCAAAAACGCCTTGGCTCTTTTGCAGTGTCCAACGAAGCGCGAGGTTAACTTTGCGATCCGACGCGGGTCTTCGACATTTGCAAGGTCTGCTGCATTTCGTCTCGAGGTGATGCTGCTCCATCAGCATTCTGCCGATCGAGCTCCTTCTGCGCCAAGAGATGTGCATGCCGCTTACGGGTCGCAGCCAATGCTCGCATCATCGTTTCTTTGGCATAGCCGCGATAGGCCTGTGCGGTCTTGTGGCCCGAGAGCGCACGACCCTGGCCGTCCGTCAACTCGGCTTCCTCAAGTTCGGTCATGCCGCCGTGTCGACAGGCATCAAGCGTGAACAGCTTCGACACGCCGTCGATCTTCTTGCGCATCTGCTGCACCACCTTCTCCATGCCGGGGTAGGACCACACTTTCGCGTCGCCCTTGCGTTCACCCTTTTGGATCCGGCGCATGATCATCGGGACGCCGAGCTTGGGCAGATGGCTCAAGACGTCTTCCGCTTCGGCATAAAACTTGATGGTCTCTCCCTCGAGAGTCTCTTCGAGCGGATGCCAGACCAACGCCTTGTTCTTGTGGTGCTCGATGCGCACAGCATGTGGCCAGTTCTTGCTGCGATAGTCCGGCCAAGTCAAAAACCCGGCTACTACGTTCTCCGGCCGTTGCAGCCATTCAAAGCAGATCACTGCGACAGCCGCCGGTTCCGGCCGGCCTTCCTTTATGCAGCCCCACGCAAATTTGTAGACCTCCTCGCGAGTAACCGCGTGCTTCTTGGACTTGGTGCGGCTCTTGAGGGTGAAATCGTCCCAGGGGTTCGGGTGCTTCTTATCGAACAGCTCCGGGTGCAAACGACGCATGATCCGCCATACCTTTCGGCAGAGCCCCACCACCTTTTCTCCCTGCCGCAGTCTGATGCCGTTCGGCCCGTTGATTATTTTGTCGTAGATCTTATCGGCGGCTCGCGGCGTAACTTCCATGATCTGCCGTTCGCCGATCCGCCGTCCACTCTTGCCGACGGTGTCGCAGATCATTTGCATGATTCGTTCGTAATCGGGGCGCGACCGAGCTGAGACCTTCTCAGTATACGCCTTCTCCGTTTTGTATTGTCGGAACAGCCAATCGATCGTGCCATAGCGCGCGATCTTTCCTTGCTCGCCCGGCCGCCCTCTGCGCTGGTTGTTCCATTCATCGAAGAGGGCATTCAGTGTGGCAGCGCATCCGCCTTTTCCCTCTTCACCGCATGCGGCCTCGTAGCTCGTCCCAAGCGGCTTATTCGCCATCTCGCAGCCGAGTTGGCGATAATAGGTGG
Organism: Bradyrhizobium diazoefficiens; assembly: GCF_016616235.1. Lineage (NCBI taxonomy): Bacteria > Pseudomonadati > Pseudomonadota > Alphaproteobacteria > Hyphomicrobiales > Nitrobacteraceae > Bradyrhizobium > Bradyrhizobium diazoefficiens. The sequence goes on along the minus strand of NZ_CP067100.1, from coordinate 5,934,233 downwards.
GAATCCGGAAATAGAATGCGACCGAACCGCGGGCAAGCCGACGCACCTCCACAAAACGTGGAAGCGGCCGCTCCAACGTCACAAATCCTCGGCGAGGTCGCCCGGTGCCATTTCCGGCGCGATAGCTCGGTCCAGATCGTCTCTCAACCACAGCTGACGCCTCCCTTCTTTTACACGTGGTCGAGGATACTCCTTACCGACTCGTTTGAGAAAGGCTTCAACAGTTGTTTCGCCGCAATACCCGGCTGCGATTGCAGCTGGCATACGGCGCGGCCAAGAGCCTGCAGGAATTATGGCAGAACGTGGCATTGTGATCGGTTTAAGCGCGAGCTGGTGGAGGCGGCTTCAGCCGTGTGGTGCGCCGGGGCATCATGCAGACCGCCACGGACGCTTGAAACCGCGACAGCAGCGAGATCGCGCGAGAAGGTAGAAGATCGTACAAAAAGGGTGCGTTGACGGCAGTCCCGCTAGCAGAGAGGCTAATCGCTCAAGACCGAGGGTATTCCGCCCCAGTCCCGCTTGTAAGCTAGCTCTCGATTTTGCGGACTCTTAATCAGCGGGTCCCAGGTTCGAGCCCTGGTGCGCCCACCACCCTCAAGGGATTGGCCCGCCAGGGCTTTTTTGCGGAGATCGACGGGCGCCAGGAAATCTGCCCGCTGCTTCATCGCGGTCGCGACTGGTGCGCCTCGGTGTTGCAGAGCCACGCCTCCCATCCTTCACTGATCTATTTTCGCTCTGTCGGCACCGGAGCGGGCTGGCCCGCCACGCTGGGCGCCCTCATGGATCTCGCACTCATCTTCGAAATGATGGTCGACGATCGCACCCGCGGTCCTGCTGCGTCTGGAAGGATTGCGTCTCGTCGACGAAATCAACGGCCTGCTTGGGCTAAAACCCGGAAACGACGAGACAGCGTCGGCGGACGGCTTGAAGCTGTGCGCGCGGCTCTCGGCCGCCGGCTACGCCTTGCGGTCTCCGCTCGATGCCGCCGAATTCGCGGACAGGCGACGCGAGCACGCGAGGCGCGTCCAGGCCGTGGCGGCGCACCTCGGCACGCCGACGGCTCCGCTGCTCCCATGAGTTTTCGGCGCGGGCACGATTGGCTTTCATCTCCAGCGGACCGATCAATGGTCGACCGCTAGAGATACCTGTACCTCGCAGCCTTGCTGAAACGGCTTTCTCGTCATCGAGCCCTTCATCGGCGTGGTGAGAAGATTGATGAGCCGTGTGCCGAGGCCGCTCTTCACCCTGGTGCCGCAGCCTACGCCGTCGTCTCGCACGGACACCAGGACGCGATCTTCCTTGACGCGGACGTCGACATCGACCGCTCCGCGCCGCGCTTCCGGGAACGCATATTTGAAGCAGTTGGTGACAAGCTCGTTCACGGTGAGGCCTATCGAGGCCGCTTGGGAGCTTCGCACCAGAACTTCCTCGCAACGGACATTGATCGCGATGGTACGCACGCCGCGGTGAAAATCGGCGAGGCTTGCGCACAAGGATTCGATGTACGGCCTGAGCGCGATGCGCGTGCTGTCGGCCGTGTCTCGCAACCGATCGTGGACCTTCGCGACGGCGTCGACCCTTGCAACGGCGGATGCGATCGCCGATCGCGGGGTCGGTCTCCGAACGTGCCTGTAGCCGCAGGATGGACACCATCGTGGCGAGGTCGTTCCGCGTCCTATGCGCGAGTTCCTGCAGCAGCAGGTCGGAGTAACGATTCGCTTCGGTGAGCTTGGTCAGTGTCCTTCGTAGTATCTCCACGACGGCGGCTATGGCCAGGCCGGTGATGACGAAGAGCGCAAGAGGAACGGCCGCGGCAGATGCCGGGCCTGGGACGAAATACGCTTGGGCGAGCGCGGCGGCGGCCACCGTGGCCAGAACCCCGGACCCGCGATCGAACAGGGCCGACGACAGAAGAATCGAAGGAATGAACAGCAGCACCGGGTAGGACTGCAGATGCTCACCAAACATCGCCCTGGCAAAGAAAGCGATCCCAACCAGACCGAGCGTTAGGAGGTAACGTACCCAGATCGGAAAGTCCGATCTGGCCTTCAGCAGGCGGTACAGAAACGCTTCCATGGAAGAGCAATGTGCCGCGGAGCCGCGGTGTTCCGGTTTGTAGGTCAGGCCGCGCAGGACGTTGAGCGGTACGACCGAGAACCTGGGAGGTTAGCAACTTGAGTCCTTGGCACCACGCCAATGCCGAGCCGTCCGCCACATGCGCCGTGGTTTCGCGATCCAACCGGCGTCCGGTTCACCTGTCCGCCGCGAGTAGGAACTGCTCGGGTGCTTACCGCGTTCCCGCCATGCACAACTTCACAAGCGCGCGGGCTTGGCTCGGCGGGAATGGTTCGCGGAAAGTACATGGCGAGATCGACTCCTGAAATCAGTCCCAAACCGCTGATGCACCCAAGCTTCATCTGCGCCGGATCAACCCTGCTGATAGCGGGGTTCGCTACTGATGCCATGTACTGGGACACGTCGAATTGGCAGTGGGCCAACTCCTCGGCTTGGCTGATTGCTGCCGGACTGGTCCTGGCTCTGATCGCAACGATTGCTTTGATCATCGATCTTCTCGCGGGCCGCGCGGGGCGGATCAATTGGATTTCCTTTTTGCTCGTCGCGCTGGCAGCGCTTCTCTCTCTTCTGAATGTTTTCATCCACAGCCGCGACGCCTGGACCTCGGTCGTGCCGCAGGGAATCTCGATCTCCGCGATCGTGACGGTTCTGCTCCTGATAGCCGCCGTCCGCGGCTGGGCGGTGACCACGGTTCGTGCTCCTGCGATCGGAGACAGGCTGTGATTCATGCAAAGCTCCGAGCCCTCTACGCCATCTGCGCCTTGGTCGTGCTGACCGCTTGCGACCAAGGCGGCGATCCCATGCGGCAGTACGGGTCTGATCCCTACCTGCCAGAGCCTCAGAACTATCTGTTGCCGCCGATGAGCGTCCCGAAGGGAATAGGCTGGAAGCCGGGTGAGACGCCAACGGTCACCGAAGGGTTGAAAGTCCAAGCCATGGCGACAGGGCTGACCGGCACGCACTTCCAGTTCGTGCCGTATCGCGGCGCGGCGCCTGTCATGCAGGACCTGATCGCGGGACGCCTCGACGTGATGTTCGATCAGGTGTCGAGCGCGTTGCCGCACGTACGCAACGGCGAACTCAAGGTGTACGCGGTCACAGCGAAGAAGCGCTTGGCGTCCGCTCCCGAAGTCCCGACCGTTGAGGAGGCTGGACTCCCGGGCCTCCAAATATCGGTTTGGCACGCTCTCTTCGCGCCAAAAGCAACCCCACGACCTGTCATCGCCAAGCTGAACGCGGCCGTCGTCGACGCGCTGGCCGACCCCGTCGTCCGTGAGCGGCTGGAGAGTCTCGGCGTCCAAATCCCAACACGCGAACAGCAAACGCCTCAGGCCCTGTCAGACCTGCAAAAAGCCGAAATCCAGAAGTGGTGGCCGATCCTCAAAGCGGCAAACGTCAGGGCCGAATAAGCTCTGGCAGGCCGACCCGTCTCCCGGTTTCTCAACTAGTCACAAGGCACCCACCGAAATGATGCCGAACCAGCGCATATTGATCGCCGGCGCAGGACCAGTCGGCCTCACGGCAGCCGCCTGCCTGGTACGGCGCGGTATTCCGGTGAAGGTGTTCGAAGCGTCCGCGGCGCTCACCACGGAATCGCGGGCGACGACCTTCCATCCACCGACGCTCGATATGCTCGACGACCTCGGCTTGGCCGAATCGCTCGCCCAACGCGGTTTGATTGCGCGCCGGCTGCAATATCGCTCCGGACGCGACGAGGTGATGGCCACCTTTGACTATTCCGCTATCGCCGACTCGACACGGCATCCGTACAGATTGCAGTGCGAGCAATTCAATCTCACGCGCATCATTCACGATCAACTGTCCGGCAATCCGAACTACCAAATCGAGTTTGGAACGCGAGTTAGCGGCGTTTCGCAAGATCGGACCGGCGTCACCGTCGAGCTCTCATCGTTCAGCTCCGCTCCGCGAGAGGAACGCGGCAGCTGGCTCATCGGCGCCGACGGCAGTCACAGCGCGGTGCGCAAGGCGCTTGGCATTCCGTTCGAAGGCTTCACCTGGCCCGAACGCTTTCTGATCGTAGACACGTCTTTCGATTTCCATACCGCGCTCGCGGGTGTGGAATCGCTGACCTATGTGGCGGCACCGATGAACTGGCGCTTCCTGTTGCAACTCCCCTCGAGGTGGCGCGTGATATTACCGCTCGCGCGAGATCTGCCAGATGCTACAGCGACCAGCCGCGCCTTTGCCCGAACCGCGCTGTCAACGCTTGCTTCCGGAGTTGACGACGGCGAGATCGCACACATCGCCCTCTTCAAAGTGCACCAGCGTGTCGCGGCGGCATTCCGCGCCGGGCGCGTCTTTCTCGCCGGCGATGCTGCTCACATCAACAATCCGCTGGGCGGGATGGGATTGAACGGAGGAATCCACGATGCGGTGAATCTGGCGGAGCGACTGGGTGAGTTTTGCACAAGACCGGCTCCAGACACTGATTTGGATCTTTACGATCTGCAGCGCCGCGCGGTGGCAATCGAGCATGTGCAGAAGCACTCCATCCGCACCAAGCGCAATCTGGAAACCAGTGACCCTGACGAGCGAGATGGCTTCCGCGACGAACTGAGACGGACGGCGAATGACCGACAACTGACTCGCGAGTTCCTACGAAGAGTATCGATGATCGCGAGCCTCGATCGAGCCAAAGAGCTGGGGGTGCTCTAACGTCTCCTTCTGGCTCTTAGTCGACGTCTCACCAACCGACGGCGAGTTTAGCCGGCGAATTCGAACGCGCAGGCGCCGGCCCCTCGGAAGTAGGCGCGCCGTCTTCCTGAAGTTGCCGAAAGCCCCTCACATATCGAGGGTCGTCTTGCGATTCTGGCCGAGCTTCGGCTCCCGAAGGACTGCGAAGAGCGATTGAGCCTCATCGGCGGCAATCGGGCGTGAGCGCCGGACCAGCGGCAACCTGCGATCGATGCCAAGCGAAGCGGCTTGGCCTGTCCGCTGGATCACGGGAGGCTCTTCGCCGGTCACTTCGATTCCGCACTAGCCGTGTACTCATAAACCGGCGGCGTGGTTCGCTTCGCTCTGATACCGCCCCTATGCGCGACCGCGGCAATGTCGCGAGGGGCAGAAGCCGACGCGACGTGGGTGTTCATTTTGCTCGCTTCCAAACCACATCGACGCTCTCCCCGCTTGGAGGACGAATAGTTAGCGTGAGCTGATCTCCAGTGATCGCAACGAAGCGTTTCTGATCTGAACCATTCCAATTCGGAAAGGAACTACCTTCAACATGAATTGCGACGCTGCGGTCTTGGTCATTCACCGAGTAAGTCCCGAAGTAGGTCTGGGTCCCATTGGCTGTTGCTTCGTTTTCTTCCGCAGAGCCTCGCCAGAGCGCATTGCTTGCGTACTTGGCCCGGTCTGAGCGCATAACCGTGATGATGTACCGCCCGCGTGCGTCAAAAATGGCCATACCCGTTGGGTTTGCTCCGAACTGCCGCAACGTGGTGCCGTCGCTTTTCATTTGTTCCCACGAGAGAACCGTCCACGTTCCAACGAGTCCTTTCTTCAGCCATGACTGCTGACTAAAGGCAACAGCCCCAAAGCCGTGGCAATGCACATACCGAGAACGCTACGGTGCTTCATTGGTGTCCTCCGTGGCTCCGCCTTGAACCTGTTCCGCACTGTAGAGCTACAGGAGATTATAGGAAACCCCGCTCGTGAACGCCTGATTTCCAGATGTCCCGCTTCTGCCGGAAGCACCGAAGGAGGAGCAGATGAGCAATCGCACATAAGGGCGGAAGCCGCCGACAGCCGTCCCCTTCACGATCACCGTGGTGCCGCTCAGCAGGACCACCTCGTGGCTCCAGTCGAACTGGTAAGCTTCGCCTGGGGCAAAGCTCAGCGGGACATAAGCGGCCGCGGTCGATGCCCGCCAACGCGCTGGATTCGACGAAGACGCCTTACCAAGTGACGACTCCCAGCACTGCGAGTCCCAACCCCCCAAAGACTGGTAGCGCCACTAAAGCGCCCGCAGCGAAGATCATCAGCTCCTTTTTCGTGAGGTCCGTCATCTTGCCCTTCCTTGCACCATTAGGGCTTGGTGAACGGCCGATGCCGGTATGAAGTTCCGCTCCCGCCAATTAGCCGCTGTCCTGCTCGCGACAATGGCCTAGCTTCCCCGCGTCATAAATCCCGCTCTACCTAGGAACGCCTCGAGGGAGAGAGTACTTGATTTTGTAGGCCTTCAGGAGGTCATGTCATGCATCGCGCATTTATTGTGACAGCACTTGCAGCAATGCTTGCTAGCGCTTCGTATACAGCGCTGGCGCAAGGCGGTGGATCCGGAGGAGGCAGCAGTGGGGGCGGTGCATCTTCGGGAGCTTCAAGCTCGTCTGGAATGGCAGCTGGCTCGATGTCGAGCAGCGGGAGTGTAAACGGTACGGGAGGCTCACCCGGCCCGAACACGAGCAACGCGCTTAGCCACGGGACGACAGGCAACAACCTGAATAGGTCAACTGGTGGTCCTCCCCAGGCCGGAAGCACTTCGTCAAGCTCCACCTCCTATAGCAACCCAACGGCAAACAACGCCGTCAATAATTTGGGAAACACTAACAATACCGGCATTCTCGCGCCAGGTAGCAAGTAGCTACTGGATATGATCGCACCGCGACACAGACTACTCTTCGAGTAGGGCGTGGACGCATATCGCGCGTGGCCAGCCATAGCCGGATAGATGCCAGTTAGACGAAGGCAAGGCTCTCTTTGAGTTTACGATCCCGGCTCGTTGATGGAATGCCCGCTTGTGGCCATCGCGTCCGCTGGTCCGATGCAGTGGTCTGTCCGGAGCTAGGGGGAAAGCCGACCTGCCGGCTGAGCACTCAGACTTCTCACTTTGACCCATAGCGGACGTCAAGCCACCGGCTGCAAGCTTCAGGGCTTGCTTGTGTCCCATCGGCGGCCATCTTGTAGTTTTCAACTAAACCGAGCAACTTTGGGTTCTGAGCGTAGGGAGACGTCGTCATGAGGTTCTCGGCGCGTGTACTTGCCCCCGGTTTTTTGATCGCCTTGGTGATATTTGGATCGGGCAGTCCGGCATTGTCGCAAACTGCAACGACCCTTCCCGCCGTCACTGTCGACGCTCCAACAGTTAGGCCAAAGCCGAAACAGCACGCGCTTGCCCGAAGTGCTGTGCACGACCTGACGCCGACGACCGTTGGAACGATATTGGCAACGTCGATCCCGGAACCAGCAAAGCTCGCTAAGCTCGCGAGCATCAGTGGCAGTTGCGTCGGCGGTTGCGCTACAAGCTTCAAGTCAAGAACCGCCCCTTGGCACGGCTGCTCGATATCCGCCTGGCCGGCGCCGTCGTCAACGTGCAGAAACGTCTATAATTTCAAGACCTACGAAGAGTGCCGGGCGACAGGAATGCTGCTGGCGTGGAGACCTAATGATGTCCCGTGGTACTGCAGCAGCCTGGCTCTGAAATAGTCAAACACATGCAGAATTGACGATTGCCGACATAGTTGGTGGCTTCAGTCGCGCTATACGGTTCGGCGTGTCTGCTCTTGGCCCATGGCTGACTTAGAGCCCGGATCGCGCCGGAGTCAGCTTCGGAGAAATGAGCTGACCAAGTTCATGAGGGCAGCAGAGAGCAGCTTTTAATCCGAAGCCGACTTCCGAAAGGCTCCGGCAGGGGTACGCCGCGGACCCTCAGCGAACAGGGGCCAGCCTGAGGCGACGGCCACACGCCATGAGCCTCTCGCTAGCCTCTCGCTGCTCGATTGCGCTGTGTGGCCGTTTAGCCGTAGGCTACCCAGTGACCCAGAGTGGCGGGAAGCCATGGTTGTCGAGACGCGCTATGTGACCAGCGGCGAGGTCTTCGTCGCGTACCAAATATCCGGACAGGACGGTCCGGATTTGCTCATGACGCCGGGCTTTGTATCGCATCTGGAGCTGTCGTGGGAGAATCCCAACGCCGCGCGGTTCCTTAATGACCTCGGCTCGTTCTCGCGACTGATCCGATTCGACAAACGCGGCACGGGTCTCAGTGATCGTGGCGTCGGTGTCCCGCATCTCGATGAAAGGATCGACGATATCCGCGCCGTCCTCGGCGCCGCGGGTTCCAAGAGAGCCTACTTGTTCGGTGTCTCGGAGGGCGGGCCGATGTCGATTCTGTTCGCAGCGACCTACCCTGAACGGGTCGCCGGCCTTATCCTGTTCGGCACGTATGCGCGCACGGTTGGCGCCTCCGTTCCGTTTGACGATTTTGCGGGACTCGAGCGTGATATCCGGTCCAACTGGGGTTCCGGCAAAAGTCTGCCAAGTTTCTCCCCATCGGCAGCCGCAATTCCCGGAGCCATGGAGCGCTTCGCCAAGTTCGAGCGCTCCGCCGCCAGCCCGTCTGATGTGATCAATCTGATGCGTATGAACCGCGAGATCGACGTGACCGCCATCCTGCCGTCGATCCGTGTTCCTACGCTTGTCATGCACCGGTGCGACGACGTACGGATTCGTGCACTCGCCGGGCGCGAGCTTGGAGAGAGAATTTCTCAGGCGCGCTACATCGAACTACCGGGTAGCGATCACCTCGCATGGTCAGGAGATCAGGATCGACTTGTCGAGGAGATCAGACAATTCATGGGTGTTTCCGCCACTGCCTTCGACGTTGATCGCGTCCTCTCGACTGTGCTGTTCACCGATATCGTCGATTCGACAAGGAGGGCCTCGTTGGTGGGTGACCGGCAGTGGCGTTCAACTCTGGAAGCGCATCATGCGACGGTGCGTTCGGAATTGGAGCGGCATCGCGGACGCGAGGTTAAAACTACAGGCGACGGATTTCTGGCGCTGTTCGACGGCCCGGCGCGCGCTGTCCGCTGCGCCCAGAGGATTGTCAGCGCGGTGCGGCCGCTCGATCTCGAAGTGCGGGCCGGCGTCCATACCGGTGAGGTTGAAATGATGGGAGACGATGTGGGCGGCATTGCTGTGCACATCGCAGCACGGGTAGCTCAGCATGCGAAAGCAAGCGAAGTTCTGGCCTCGAGCACGGTAAAAGACTTGGTGGCAGGTGCTGGCCTCAAGTTCGTCGATAAGGGACCTGCTGAGCTTAAGGGCATCGCCGAGACAATGCGCCTATTCGCAGCCGTCATCTGAATAAGTTCCGGAGCGTCGATTCCGCCCCGACCGCCGCTTGTGACCCACAACCGACGTCAGCTGAGACGATCCCCTATTGCGTTGACAGCGGAATAGATTGCGCCTGTAATTGAGGGATAATCTTCGCCGGCCGGAAAGTGTCGAATGGAGAATTGCTCATGATAAATTTCAGCCGACGTGATGCTTTAAAGTTTTCTGCTGGGCTGACGCTTACGGCCGCGACAGGCAGCTTTTCCTGTTGGGAGGTGGCCAAGGCGGGCTCGATCGAGATCCCAACGGTCGACAAGCTCACCGTCAGGGTTCTCGTCGACAGCGCGAGCGACATCTTCTTTAAGCCGCAAGATGTGAGCGGGGTGAGGACCGAGCCCGGCCGATCGACCGATCCGAAGCGGCCATTGCATAGCGAATGGGGGTTGTCGCTGTACCTGGAGCCGCAGCGCGGCAATGAGAGGAAAACTTTCCTTCTCGATTTCGGTTGGACACCCGAAGCGATCAACGGCAACATGGAGCTTCTCAGGCTCGATCCTTCTAAAATCGACGCGCTGATCATGAGCCACGGCCACTTTGACCATTGGGGCGGCCTGCTCGGCTTCCTGGAGCGGCACCGCAAGGATCTACCGGTTGACCTCACAATGTATGCCGGCGGCGAGGACAATTTTTGCCCGCGCTACGTTAAGATGGGTGCCGGAGGCGACCTCGCCGACTTTGGCACTCTCGACCGCCGGGACATTGTCAAACAAAACGTGAAGGTTGTGCTGTGCGAAGCTCCAGTCGTGATCGGAGGTCAGGCCTTCACCACCGGCAAGATTACCCGCAGCAGCATCGAGAAAGTGCTTCCGAACAGCTTGGTGGGATTTCAGATCAAGGACGGTGCCGGCTGCAATGCCAGCCACTATTTGCCGGCAGAGATGGAAGGCAAGGTCGTGCCCGACGAACATATCCATGAGCACGCAACCTGCTTCAATCTGAGAGACAAGGGCCTAATCGTCATCTCTTCCTGCGGCCATGTCGGCATCGTCAATTCGGTGCGCCAGGCGATGGCAGTGTCCGGTATTGACAAGGTTCATGCCATCATGGGCGGCTTCCATCTCGGGCCGGCACCGGCTGACTATCTCACGAAGGTTGTCGCTGAGATCGCCAACCTTAATCCTGACGTGGTGATCCCGATGCACTGTAGCGGGCTGAACTTCACCCAAGAAGCGCAGCGCCAGATGCCGGGCAAAGTGCTCACTACAACGACGGGCGCACGGATAACGTTCGGTATCTGATTAACGGGACGCGCGGTGACCAAGTTGGCGGCGTGCGTGTTTGTTGTGGCAGCGTCGGTTATTGGCGCTGCGATGGCGGTCGCCGAACCGCAACCCTCGGCCGCGGAGATGATGGACGACCTGATGTACGCCCGGGGGCCAATCGGTGGAACGTTCACCCTATCTGACCAGCACGGAAAGATACGCAGCGACACCGAGTTTCGTGGCAAGCTGATGATCATCTATTTTGGCTACACCTTCTGCCCTGACGTCTGCCCAACCGACCTAATGGCAATCACGCAGGCGTTGGACGCGCTCGGTTCCAAAGCCGAAAGCATTCAACCGATCTTCATCACGATCGACCCGGAACGTGACACGGACGTGCTTGCCGACTACCTTGAAGCGTTTCACCCCAGCTTCATCGGGCTGACTGGATCTTCCAAAACAATCAAGGAACTCGCCAATTCCTACAAGGCGTACTACGGGAAGGTGGAAGACAACCGGAGCGGCGAGTATTCCATCGATCACTCGGGTGTCATTTATTTGATGGGACGGAACGGCGAATACCTCGGCTTCATCCCGCCGCAGACGGGGCCGGATCGGCTCATCGAAATCCTTCGCAAGTATCTCAATTGACGCGCCGGACCTCCCGCTCCTCATTCATGATAGCAGCAATAGAGCGTTCGATGCTCAGTCTGCTGTTGTCCCTTAGCCGAACCATTCTGATCCTAGTTTGATGTCGGCTGTCGGTGCTAAACCGGACGCCCACCCACGCGTGGCCTCAACCGCCGCTTTTGACCCGCAATAGACCTAAGCTAAGTTGGTTGCTACAAAGCTGCTCATCCGCTGGAGCTGTTCCATGGCTGATCATACTGGCATTGGGGCCGCAGACGGCGCGCGCTCCGCGGCGTTCTATGACCATGCGCTCGGAGTTCTTCGTCTGCCAAAAGTGATGCAGATGCGGGAAGGCGCGGGAACAGACGGCATCGGATACGGCGAAGACTATCCAATATTCTGGATCGACAGGTTTCATCCGCATTCTGTCAAGCAACACACCGCCTTTGTCGCGAGAACAAAAGCCGAAGTTGACGCGTTTTACAACGCTGTGCTTGCGGCAGGCGGAACGGATAACGGCAAGCCGGGGCTGCGTCGCCCCCACTATTACGCTGCGTTCGTTCTTGATCCCGACGGGAATAATATTGAAGCGGTCTATCGCGGCGCGTGATCTACAATAGCGCCGCACGACCGCTTCAGGCCGATCTCCCCGTTGATGCGTGCCGATCCATGTCGGTTCACAGGGGCAGTTCGGAAGGTGGCGGCAGTTCGGAAGGTGGCGGCTGAGCGCCCAAAGTAACGCTTGTGACCCAGATCAGTCGTGGCGTGCTCTCTGGGCAGTCTCTGGCGATGAACGCGATTGATCACCGTCCTTCATCCTTGAGCGGCGGCAGCGCTTCCTCGCCTGGGAATTTTGTGTATCGTGCTGTGCCGCTTCGCGTGCTTCAGGTCAATGGGGAGCTGTAGCGGAAGCATCAGCTGGCTGCGTGATCTGGCGTCGTGAGCGCCATAGATTCCGTGGCGGCGTTGATAACACTAATGCCGGACGCGTAAGGCTGATCAATGGAACGAATCCTCTACTTCCTTCCTGAGAAGCGGCAGCCTCTGTGGGTCAGGTACGCGACAACCACGATCGTAATGGCGCTCTGCATTGCGGTGCAAATCGGACTTCAAAATCTAACGGGCTTTGTTGGCCTCTTCTTCCTTCTTCCCGGCATTTTCGCGGCGGGCCTTTTGTTCGACCGCGGGGCGTCTCTGTATGCAACTGCGCTTGGCGTGATGTTCGCATACCTCTCCAGCATCCCAGCTGCACCGTCTGTGGCGGCGGCCTCCATCTTGTTCGCTGCGACTGGAGCCGTCTTTGGACTCGTGGCCGTAGCGCTGCGGACCGAGATGGAAAAGGTCGTAAGGGCCGAGAAGGCCAAGACCGTTCTTCTTATGGAGCTGGCTCACCGCACCAAAAACAACCTGGCAATGCTATCTGCAATGATGCGACTTCACGCGAAGCATCCTGACGTGACGGCTTCAGATGCACTCCGCGAGATGGCCGATCGCGTTCAGTCATGGCGCAAGTATATGACCATCTCACGATACGCGCGGACCGGAAGGTCGTGGATGCAAGGGAGTACCTGACGGAAATCTGCCAGCACCTCACCGCGTCGATCAGCGGAACGAGCCCGGTTGTCATCAAAGCCGATGCCGACGAGCTGTATATTCATAGCGAACAGGCCGTACCCATTGCGATTATCGTCAACGAACTTGTGACAAACGGCCTTAAGTACGCCTTTCCGGAGGGCCGCGCTGGTCTTATCCAGGTTACGCTGCGAGCCGGAGATGAAGTGGTTCTCTCCGTAAGCGACAATGGCGTGGGCGTGCACAGAGATCAACGTGAAGGCGTCGGCTCGCGCATAGTGTCGCTCTTGGCCCAGCAACTCGGGGGGACGATAACACGTGAGAATGATCTTGGGTCTGGCTGCAGCGTGACACTGCGTATGCCGAAGCCTGCCATCTAGCTCCGGTCGCCTGCATTTCGGCTTCTGGCCCATGGCGACATACTGCTCTGCCGCACAAACTTGGTCGCTATAGGAGCAAAGCCGAGTTAGGCAGCAGTCACATGACGCCGCCGGGTTTATAGGTACACGGCCTAGTGCGCAGGCAAAAGCTGGTCCGAGATACACCCGCAAGTACTATCGGCAGGGCCTCACTCCTTCCGTCGAAGGCAGGCCGAGGGTGTCGCGCAGCTCCGATACTGACTTCTTACCGAGATCTTGCAAGCTCACTAGCGTTTTGTCAGTCGCACCGCGGACCTCCCAGACCGTTTTGAAGCCGGCGAAGTAATAGGCCCGTCAGCCTGAACCGGCGGCCCTATTGCGACAAGCTAATCGCTCACTGATGGAGCGGCAATCGGAACGGATGGACGATTATCCCGAGGTGAAGGCAAAGGTCGCAGCGCATCTTCAGGAGACGAATGCGCAGTTGCAGCGGCTTGAGCAGTGTCTCGACGTCTGCGGGGAGAGCGCCTCCACCCTCAAGGATACGACCCAGTCGATCGCCGCGATGCGATGGCGATGGCACATTCCATGGCCGGCGACGAGATCCTCAAGAATACCTTCGCCAACAACGCCTTCGAGCACTTCGAGATCGCAGCCTACAAGTCGCTGCTGGCATTGTGTTCGGCTGCGGGAATGGAGTCGGCGCGGGGGCCGCTGGAGGCCTCGCTGGAGGAGGAAGAGCGGATGGCGGCCTGGATCGACGCCAACGTGGAGAAGGTCACCATGGAGTACGTAGCGCACGAACAGCAGGCGGCATAGGAGCCTTCCAGTGGCCCCTTCCGGTCGGAGCTCGACCACGCCGGGGGCATGGTCGACGACGACGTACTGGACTGGCTGCGGCAGGTGCACGCCACGAGGACGCGGACCGCATCGGTCTGTACCGGAGCGCTGATCCTTGGGGGCGGCGGGAATCCTGAAAGGCCAGACGCGACGACCCACTGGCAAAAGATGGGCGTCCTCCGGATCATGGGCGCGAAGCCGAGGCCCGAGGAACGCGTCGTGCGCTCGGGGAAGATCGTCACGGTTGGCGGGGTCACGGCGGGCGTCGACCTGGCGCTCTGGCTGGCGCGCGAAATTGCGGGGCGGGCGGAGGCGATCCAATTGGTCCTCGAGTACGATCCGCAGCCGCCGTTCGGTGCCGGTCACTACGGCAAGGCGTCGCCCGCTGTCCGGAAGCTCGCGATCAGGATGATGGACGAGAGCATTCCGCCGGACCAGAGCAGGTTCGTCCCGAAGATAGCGTGGAGGCGTTTCATCGACCCTGATCCGGACGCGCAAATCGCGCGCCATTTCTCGAGTCTCGATCAGGTACTGGCTCACATCTCGCTGGTCGTCTTGCGATTCTGGCCCAGCTTCGGCTCCTGCCCCATCAGCCTCTCCCTGACGAACTCGAAGGCGGTGACGGCTGCGCTCGCGGGTCCATCCCACAATTCGGCCCTGAAAGGTTCGATCCGGAGCAGGCTCACGTCCGGACTGGACGGACCGTCAGGCCACCACACCTCGGCAGTCTTTCGCCAGATCGCCTTCGTCTTCTCGACATCGCGCAGGTCGGAGGCGTCCCGTCATCGAATTTACCATGACTGAATGGCCTCGCTCGCCACTGTCCGCGTGTCCCCTTACAAGCCAGTTGCGATCCCAAGGCGCCCAAGACCAGGGAGCTTAAGGGCAGGGCGCCGTACGTCGATCCCGAGCACGGCGCCAAAGAAATTGACTTCGATCCCTTCAACCCATCCTATGGTAAGGCCTACATAGCCAGCCAGCGTGGCGAAAACACCGGTTCCGGAGGGCGTCGTGCCAATCCAGCGGCCATCGTAAGGGAAGTCCTTACCGATCGCTGTTGGCGGTAGGACGACATGCAGCTCGGGCACCGAGTCCAGTGCGGCCTGAACGAAGGTGTTCGAGTTCGGACCGGGCCAGGCGCTGTAGTCGCCGTAGGCGCGGAATTTGTAATTCTCGATCACGTACCGAATTTTGGGAATGAGCGCCTGTGCGCGCTGGCCGTCAACAGCTGCGATGACTTGGGGGATCGCGCCGAACCATCGCCCGTCGGGCGCGAAGCCATTGATGCGGATCGGATCCCCCCACGCCGTATAATCGTATCGGGAGTAAGACGTCGCGTCCTTTTCCTTCAGCGCGATCCAGGTGTGGACAGCGAAGATGCTGCGCCAGCGGACAGTGCGTGCGGCGAACACCCGGATCAGCGCTTCTGAATGCTCTGACGCCGGCGGCAACAGCCCCGCGCTGGAGCGATCAGCTGTCTGCCAGTTGTCGCGGCCATCGCCGAGCCAAAAATAGCGAGCCGCCGACGCTGTGATCGGCGCGAATATGAGGAATAGGAAGACGAGCAAGGGTTTCTTCAACGGGAGTGCGCGACGGATTGACCGGCAAAGATATGGTTCGCAAGCGCAGACGTGCTAGGTCAGGGTATGTAGGAGCTCCAGCTCCAGCCTCGTTGGTCAGGTCGACGGGCACATCGGCGCGCACGGGAAGGGTGTAATTAGCATACCCGCGGATTAAACTCAGGACACTTATGGGCCGAGGAGGCCGTAAAACTAGGATCTGCACCGCAGAAGCCCTCAGGACTGGTCACCTTCATGAGCAGCGCCTGACTACGGCATCGAGGACGATCAGGAGTCCAGCACGTGGAACATGTTGTCGTGATCGGATCGGGTCTCGCGGGGCTCACCTCCGCAATCCTGATCGCCCGTCAAGGTCTGCGGGTCACTGTGCTCGAAAAAGATGAGATCTCCGCAGCTCCTCGTACAGCCGGCTCCTGGGTCCGGCCTGGCGTCGGGCAGGGCAGTCAGACGCATTCGTTTCTGGCGCTATCGAGTGAGATCCTTCGCGAGGAAGCGCCCGACCTGCTCGCCGCGGTTCATGCCGCCGGTGTGGTCGACGTGGTCGCGCCTTTGCAGGTGGATGGATCGCCAGAGCCGGCGCGTCCCGTGTTCGATCGGCGTTTGGCCTATGAGCACGTGCTGAAGGAAAAGGCCCTGCTCGAAACCAATATCGAGTTTCGGCCGGGCGCCATGGTGATTGCGCTGGTTGCCGAGAGGTCGACCTCGGTACCCCACGTCCGCGGCGTGGAGGTGCGCGGGGCGGGTGGTGAGACATGCCTTGTCCACGCCGATCTCGTCATTGATGCGTCTGGCAGAAAGTCGCCGGGCAGGCGGATGCTCGAGCAGATCGGTGCGGCGCCAATGCCGGAAGAGGCGCACCGTTGCGACCTCCAATACCTCACCCGCTGGTATCGCCTGGACGATGGCTGTGCATTCCCGAACCGCGCCGCGCCTGTGCGTGGTCGAAGCTGGTTTGGTTCTTTTCTGCTTTGCGCGGCTGGCGACAGGCAATTTTCGATCTCCCTCGTGTTATCTGTCGAGGATCCGCTACGCCATGCGCTCCGCGAGCCTGCGGTTTTTGATCGATTCGTCGCCAGTGTGCCTCGCCTCGCGGAATGGCTGAACCTCGCCAGTGCGACGGACGACCCAATTCCCTTTGCCGGGATCGAGAATCGACGAAGAGAGCTTGTGAACGCGGACGGCCCCATCGTTGCCCGCTACTTGCTGGTGGGCGATTCTGCCATGCATACGAACCCAACTCTCGGCCGTGGCACGAGCTTAGCCTTCAGGCAGGCTCAATTTGTTGCTCGCCACATTGCAACAGCACTGGCCGAGCCTGACAACTTTTGCGCAGCATTCGCCAAATGGCTGAGACAGGATATCGGTTTCTGGTTTGACAGCCAGGTCTTTGCGGATGCCGAGCTGTGCGAGCGCCTGCGGGCTTTGGCGCGGGAGGAGGAACTGCCCGCACTCTCACATCAAGGTCGGCTCGGCCTTGCGATGCAAATGTTGGCGCCGCACGACCCGAGGATCGCATGCCAAGGCGCCCGCATCTTTCAGATGCTGTCGAAGCCGACGGACGTGTTGGCGGACGAAACCACTGGGCGGGCGATCAATGAGTTCTTGGCCAAGAACCCAGGACTCACGGAGCCTCGCGAGGGAGCTTCGAGAGCCTTGCTCGTGGCTTCTCAGCACGGGTAGACCAGCGAGCGTTCTCATTTAAGCGGGATTTGCTGCCGGCTTTTGGGTAGGTGACAATGGTTTGAATAGCTCGGATGCGTTCCGCCCGGGTGATAGCGTTGCATCCCCCACGTCATGAGAAGCCCCATAAAGCAGCGCGAGCCGCAGCGGCCAAGCAATTCGGACGAGACACCCATCATCGTTGAAGAAGGGCGTGAAGCCTTTGCCGTTCCTGCCTCGTCAGGCGGCCCAACGCAGCGGCAATGCGAGTTGGAGAGCGAATGGGCGCGACGCATTGGCTTGGATGAAAGCCTCCAGCGCGGGCGAAAGGTCGAGCCGTTCGCGTGCAGCCCGTTCGGCGAGCGCGTCTGCGATGTCCTCCGTTGCGTCGCGGGACCATCCCTCGATGGCGTTGAAGACCACGATCCTGGCGGGGTAGGCATATTGGCCGGAGATGATGTCCCGCAGCACCGTCTCCCGGTCGGTGTCCTGCTCGTCGGTCTCGCGCCATGCGCAGCCGGCGCGGGCTCCGAAGTCCTCCAGCACCAAGTAGATGTCGCGGTCGAGACGATCCAGCGGCACGATCGAGGGCGAGGCACGCATACGCTTACTCCGATACGCCGCGGAGAGACGGCCCCGGCTCGCAGGGGGCTTGGGGGGTATGGGCCGGGGCCGCTCCGCCAGCTCGGTCGGCGAGCCAGCGAGACTCCCAAGCCGGTACCGCGGCCTTTGTTCCTCGCCCACATTTCGGGGGAATTACCGGTTGTCAGCCTCCTCCAATGCACGCGAAATGCTCGCGTCTGGTTGACCGCGGGTCTATGCGTTCAATGCGTGATGTTTATCGTGCCGCAAAACGAAGGCTTCCGCGTCTCCGGCGGCGCAACTGAGTTCGGCAAGGGCCGGAACAAGGCTGCCCAGACAGCGATCGGGAATATCATTTTGTTAGGCTCGACGATCCGAGCCAGCATGACAGGATGCATGGTGATGAAGATCGGCGTCTTGCAGCAAAGACGCGAATGAAGCAGCTTTCGGAGTTCTTGTGCCTTCCCGACGCAGTGCCGCCCAAGGTTGTGATTTTGGTCTCAAACTTGCTGAATGAGGCATTTAGGAACGATCTTATAACCTTGCGTTGTCTTACATCGTCGGCAGAGTCTCTTGGGCGCCGATGCTGAGAGTATACCGCTCCCGCCTAACGGGCCGGAGTGGTTTGCTCCATTCGGGTCTCAAAAATGGAGCACCCGATGTCGGCACATCTCGCTTCCGCGCTGATCACCAAGCTGACTGTGTCCAACAATCTGGACGCCGACGACATTCGTGCGATTCATAGCCTTCGGATTCGCGCGCGGCATCTCGACGCCGGCGAAGTCATCGTGGCCGATGGAGACCGGCCGAGCGACTGCTGCCTGATTGCCGATGGATTTGCATTTCGGTCGAAGACGACTGCCGATGGCAAGCGACAGGTGCTCTCGATCCACATTCCCGGAGAGATCCCCGACCTGCAAAGCCTTCACCTCGAGGTCATGGATCACGACCTGATCGCCGTCACGCCGTGCCTACTGGGCTTCATCTCCCACGACGAACTCAGAGAGGTCAATCGGCAACGCGCGAATCTGGCGTCGGCACTATGGCGCGAAACTCTGATCGATGGAGCGATCTTCAGGGAATGGATTGTCAATGTCGGGCGCCGGGAGGCAACCCCGAGAATGGCTCACCTCCTGATCGAGCTGCACAAGCGGCTCAAGGCCATCGGGCACACGCGAGATGGAGAGTTCGGCCTGCCCATCACGCAAGCCGACCTGGGCGACTGCCTCGGTCTGTCAGTGGTGCACACCAACCGGGTCCTCCAGCATCTTCGCAAGGAGGGGCTGGTGTCTGTGACCAGATCGGAGTTTCACATCCTCAAGCCCAAGCAGCTCGAAGAGCTCGCAGGCTTCGAGCCAACCTATCTGCATCTGACCCCAAGTGTTTAGGAAAGCTTTTGGGCCCGCACGTCGATGCGGTAGAGCGGATCACCCTCCCGCACGACGACAAGCGACCACGCTCCTCCAGTGGAGCGAAGTGTCGATTCGATGTCCCTGACCGTGCGGAGCGCCTGGTACCAGGCGGCCTCATCATCCGGTAGCTCTTCGCTGTCGGAGAACTCCTCGCCGTCTTCGATCTTGAAGGAATATCGAGCCATCCCCGTGAACGACCGCAACCTGACGTGCGTTCCTAATCGTTGCTGGAACCGGAGCTCGGCTGCGCTAGCTAATGCGTCTTCGACTTCTGCCATTTTTCCAGATCGATCGACGGCCGCTTCGGGTCGATCTGGTCTTTCTCCGGATTGCCCTGCCAGGGCTTGTCGGTCTGCCGGTGAGTGGGCAAATCGGACTGCTGCCGCGGATCGTCGACCGGTGTCTCTCTTGGATCGCTTTCGATTGTCTTTGGTGCCTTTGGCATCTGTTCCTCGCTGTGCCTTCGGAGCGCGCGCCTTCTCCAATGCGCTGACCAACCGGGGGGTCAATCAGTCGTTCCTGCCGACGCGATCTGCGGCGATCGATACAGGAACGGCCGGCGGGTCTGCAGATTTCCCTTTGTAGGCGGGTGACAAAAATCAGGAGACCACAATGTCCAAAATGCCTCCGGTACCACCAGAGCAGCGGAGCAACAAAGGACCCGGCTCGGATCCCGCGACGGAGCCGGAAGACAAGCTCCCTGGCCGCGAGAACTTCGACACTCAGGGACGTCACGGCAACATCAAACAGAATACGACCAATCAGGGGTATCAGCAGGATCGATAAATGCGGCACAAGAATCCCGACACGGAACGTTTCGGTGGCCCCGGTTCCTCTCGCCAGGATCGTAAGCATCCTGAAAAAGGGCGGTCGTGAGCATGACATGCCGGCGCCGAGCACGCCTACCAACGCTTCGAAATCAAAGGTCTCGGGCGGTGGTGGGGAGCGCGATCAGCACCACACCCATGATCGTCACAGGAGCTGAGAGGCGCGAGATCGCAGTGATAAACAACGCAGAGATGCGATGCGCATGACCGGTTTTGGAGTGATGCTGATGGCTGTCCTTGCGAGTGCTTCCCTCGGTCCTGCCTCCGCCCAGAGCGGCGGGAGTGGCGGAGGCGCGGGCGGATCGACTGGCGGAAGCGCCAGCGGATCCGCTGGCGCAGGAGGCAGTGCCGGCGCAGCCCCGGGAACGATGAACCAGGGCGGCAGCGCGACACAAAGCGGCGCCACATCGGGCGTCGTCACGTCCACAAGCACCTGGCGACGCCGCACGAGGTACAACGGCGCCCGGAACCAACGCGGCCGGAACAGCTCAATCGGGCGGCGGCAGCGGTCGGCAGGGATCGACCACCGTCGTGCGCCCCGGCAATTTGGCGGGCGGGACCAGCAGCGGCCGCATCGACGGCACCACGACGCCCGGTCCCTCGATGCAGGGTGACGACCAGATCCGTTCCGAGAACTCGCAGAACTCCAACGTGGACCGCAAGATCAAGAGCATCTGCAAGGGATGTTAGCTCTCGGTCAGGACACCGGTTTTTCCGGCATCCAATCGAGCTCTGCGTCGTCGTGAGGCTCGGGATCGGGGGCGCATGGCTCGATCTTCAGCTCGTCCTCGAGCACGGGTTGGCCACCGTCGTGCTCGACGAGTCCTGCCTCATCGGCCTTCTGAAGCGTTTCATTCCTCGTCGAAAACGCCCGGCTCACTTTCTCTCCGTCCTTGAACACGGCGTAGGGCATGGCAGCCTCTCTCGCTTCACCTACGCCATTTCCCTGAGATTGCTCAGGATTGCGAGATGGCGCTGGATGATCGGAAGTGACATCTGGGCGACCTGCTGCTCCCCGGGGTTGCTGCCCGTCCGCAGGTACGAATTGTTGAGTGCGAGCAGCTCGCGGTGCCCTCTGATCTGTCCCTGCACATACATCCGGTCGAATGGTCCCGATGGCGCCGCCTGAAGCCGTTGCAGCAGGGCAGCGTGGTCGGACCGCAGCGGAGCGGATCCCGGAGCCGCATTGAGCGCGCTCGCCACTCGAACTTGCTCCGCGATTTCGGCGTTCGCGAAATTGATGATGTCAGGGTTGCCGGTGCGCGTCAGGGCAAGCTGGCTGGTCTGCATGGCAAACGAGCCGCCCATGAGGTCAGCAGTCCGGAAATCTCTCTGTGGCAGCCTGCGGGCTTGAGCGGTGTAGGTCGACAACCCAACGCCGCCCAGTGCGAGCAAGAACGATCTTCTCAGCATGTTGCATCTCCATGTGTTGGCGACAGACGCAGACGCCATATCGTTCGTTCCTATCGACGGCGACGCCCTGGTGAGATTGCCTCGGCCGGTGTCTCGCCCTTTAACGGATGTTATTGCCGATTGCCCCCGCAACTGCGATCAGTGTGTCTCGACGGCCGCAAGCGACGACTGACAGGAACGCATCAACGCGGGATGACTTTCCCTGCGGTTCATGGCCCCGCGCAAGGGTGCACCTATGCAAAATGGAACATCAGGTCGTTTTCCGACCTCAGCGGGCGTTCTTCTCGGGCTTGGCCTCGGCGCGTTCTTCGACGGCATTGTGTTTCACCAGCTCTTGCAATGGCATCATATGTTGAGCGGCTGGTATCCGCTCGAGTCCCTCGACAACATCAGGCTCAACACGACCTGGGACGGCCTATTCCACAGCGGCGCCTACGTTCTCCTGCTTGCCGGCCTTTATTTGCTGTGGCAGCGGGCGCGGAAAGGCGGGTTGCGCTGGTCGCTCCCGCACTGTCTTGGCGCGCTGTTGCTCGGATGGGGTATGTTCAATCTGCTCGAGGGCGTTGTCGATCACGAGATTCTGCGGCTCCACCAGGTGAACGAAACCGTGCCCAAAGCTCAACGGGTGTTCTGGGACATCGGCTTCCTGTTGTGGGGAGCTGCGATGCTGGTCATGGGCGCGGGCATGATACGCGCGACGCAGGAGAGACTGCATGCGGAAGCTGGCTTACAGCCTCACTAGCAGGACGCCGCCGGCGGTGGTCTATACCATGTTCCTTGTGCTGCTGGTGCTCGCGATCGCACCGGCGTCTCGCGTGATCCTGTTCGGCCTCTCGCTCGACGATCTCCTGCAACTGCGCTGCTTCGGGGTCGGCTGAGCCTCGCAGGTGCGTTGAAGTGATCCGTTTTTCACCGACTGTCCCTTGAGCGTGCCGGAGCTACCCATGGTCGAGTTCAGGCTTCCGAAAAATTCGCGTATCGAGGAGGGGAAGGTCTGGCCCAAGCCGGGCGGAAAGACACTGCGCGAGTTTCAGGTCTACCGCTGGAATCCCGATGACGGCCGCAATCCCAGGCGCGACACTTACTTCGTGGACACGACGGAGTGCGGGCCGATGGTGCTGGATGGCCTGATCTGGATCAAGAACAACGTCGACTCGACATTGACGTTCAGGCGGTCCTGCCGCGAGGGTGTTTGCGGCTCCTGTTCGATGAACATCGCCGGCCAGAACACGCTGGCCTGCACCAAGTCCATGAGCGAGGACGTTGCCGATGGCGAGCCGCTCCGTGTGCTGCCCTTGCCGCACCAGCCGGTGGTGAAGGATCTGGTGCCGGATTTGACGAATTTCTACGCGCAGCTCGCGTTGATCGAACCGTGGCTGCAGACCACCTCGCCGACGCCACCGAAGGAATGGCGGCAGAGCCATGAGGACAGGGCCAAGCTCGACGGTCTCTACGAATGCATCCTGTGTGCCTGCTGCTCGACCTCGTGCCCCAGCTACTGGTGGAATTCCGAACGCTTTCTCGGTCCGGCAGCCCTGATCCAGGCGGCGCGATGGATCAATGACAGCCGCGACGAGGCGACGGGCGAGCGGCTGGACATGCTCGAGGATCCCTTCAGGATCTATCGCTGCCACACCATCCTGAACTGCGCCAAGGCTTGCCCGAAGGGTCTCAATCCCGGAGAGGCCATCTCCGCGCTGCGCCTCAAGATGGTCGAGCGGAAATTGTGATCGTGCACAGCCGCGCTTGGCTCGAGGAACCATGGCTGCGGCGTTCGCTTATCAACCGGTTGGAGGCAGCTGATGGGCAAGAAGCAATACGCCGCTTTGCCGTTTCGTTTGGACAATTCCGAACTGCGCGTGATGCTGATCACGACCAGGCGCAAGCGCAGGTGGAGTGTCCCCAAGGGCTCACTGATCCGCAACACGGAGCCGCATCGGACGGCCGCGCTCGAAGCCTACGAGGAGGCTGGCTTGACCGGTGTCATCGCCAAACGCGCATTGGGCAGCTTCAAGCATCGCAAGCGCAAGGGCGAACGCAAGCAGACCATGGACGTCGCCGTCTTTCCGTTGAAGGTGCATGGCCGCGAACGCTGGTGGCCCGAGAAGGGCCAGCGCGAGGCGATCTGGGTATCAGCGAAGAGGGCGGCGCGCCTGGTGCACAAGGATGAGCTGCGGCGGCTGATCACGCGTTTCGCGGCGCAGACGGGGTAGGGCTCTCCGGATGCTGGCATCTCCTGACGAAAGCCGGCGTTCCAAGGCCCCGCCCAGCGCGCATCCCATGTGCTGGCGAAGTGCTGGCGAACCGCTAACCTGTGTGAAGCGCGCCCCGCGCGGTTCGCGGCTACAGTCACGATAGCAATGTCGTCGATCGGAAGCACGATGCCCGAACAGTCTCCGAGCCTCAGAAACTTCACCATCAATTTTGGCCCACAGCATCCTGCCGCTCACGGCGTGCTGCGGCTCGTGCTCGAACTGGATGGCGAAGTCGTCGCGCGCGTCGATCCTCACATCGGGCTGCTGCATCGAGGCACGGAAAAGCTGATCGAAGCCAAAACCTATCTCCAGGCGATCCCGTATTTCGATCGGCTGGACTACGTTGCTCCTCTGACGCAAGAGCACGCATTCTGTCTCGCCATCGAAAGGCTGCTCGGGCTCGAAGTGCCCCGGCGAGGGCAACTGATCCGGGTGCTCTATCACGAGATCAGCCGGATCCTGTCCCACCTCCTGAACGTCACGACCCAGGCCATGGACGTCGGCGCGTTGACGCCGCCGCTCTGGGGTTTCGAGGAGCGCGAGAAGCTGATGGTGTTCTACGAGCGGGCGTCGGGCAGTCGAATGCATGCGAACTATTACCGGCCCGGCGGGGTGCACCAGGATCTTCCGCCGAAGCTGATCGACGACATCGAGGCTTGGTGCGATCCGTTCCTGCGCGTAGTCGACGATCTGGACCGATTGCTCTCGCTCAACCGGATATTCAAGGCGCGGAACGTCGACATCGGGCGGGTGACGCTCGATCAGGC
Source organism: Bradyrhizobium diazoefficiens (assembly GCF_016616235.1). Lineage (NCBI taxonomy): Bacteria > Pseudomonadati > Pseudomonadota > Alphaproteobacteria > Hyphomicrobiales > Nitrobacteraceae > Bradyrhizobium > Bradyrhizobium diazoefficiens. The sequence continues at coordinate 5,909,922 of NZ_CP067100.1, read as the reverse complement.
ATGGGCCTGGGGCTTTTCCGGCGTGATGGTGCGCGGGTCAGGCGCTGCGTGGGATCTGCGGAAGGCGCAACCTTATGATTGCTATGCCGAGATGGACTTCGACATCCCGATCGGAAGAAACGGCGACTGCTATGACCGCTATCTCATCCGGATGGAGGAGATGAGGCAGTCAGTTCGGATCATGAAGCAGTGCATTGCGAAGCTGAAGTCGCCGGATGGCGGCGGCCCGGTCATGGTTCTGGATAACAAGGTGGCGCCGCCGAGACGCAGCGAGATGAAACGCTCGATGGAGGCGCTGATCCACCACTTCAAGCTCTACACCGAAGGATTCCATGTTCCGCCCGGCGAGATCTACGTCGCGGTCGAAGCCCCGAAGGGGGAGTTCGGTGTTTTCCTGGTGTCGGACGGGACCAACAAGGCCTACAAGTGCAAGATCAGGTCGCCCGGATTTGCCCATCTCCAGGCGATGGACTTCCTCTGCAAGGGACACCTGCTCGCCGACGTCTCGGCGATCCTGGGCTCGCTGGACATCGTGTTTGGCGAGGTCGATCGCTGACCGATCGGCTCGAAATCTCGATCTAATCGGACAGCGGCGTGTCGGCGATGTCCAGAAGCGCCCCGAGTCCCTGTCGAAGCCGGCGCGTTGCGGTGCTCTCGTTGGCGAGCGCAAACACCAGCAGTGATCGCCCGGTGACGGCGTAGGCGTGCCCGAACTCGAATTCTGTCATCGGCGCGTTCGGCTGGTTGGTGTCGATCAGCCCGAGCCAACTGCGCCCGTCGGTGACTTCAGGCAGAGTGAAGCTCACGACGTCATGGTGCGCGTTATAGACCAGCAGCAACGTGGCATCCGAGCCGCGGCGCTTGATCCCGGTCTCCTGGGCGCGTCCGTCGAGCAGCATGCCGAAGCACTTGGCACTGCCGTCCTGCCATTGCTCGGTTGTCATCTCCTCGCCTGACGGCGACAGCCATGTCACGTCCTTGACGTCAAGCTCCTCGTTGTGGGAGCCGACCAGGAACCGGCTACGGTACAGGATGGGGAACGCCTTGCGCGTGGCGATCAGCTTGCGCGCAAATTCACGCAGGTTTCGACCGTTCGCGCTGATGCCCATCCAGTCGAGCCAAGTGGTCTCGTTGTCCTGGGCATAAGCATTGTTGTTGCCATTCTGGCTATGTCCGAACTCGTCGCCGGCGAGCAGCATTGGCGTGCCATGGGAGAGCAGCATCGTCGCAAGCAAATTGCGCTTCTGGCGCTCGCGCAGCGCCGTGATCTTTGCGTCGTTCGTCGGTCCCTCGACGCCGCAGTTCCAGGAATGATTGTTGCTGTGGCCATCGCGATTGCCCTCGCCGTTCGCCTCATTGTGCTTGTCGTTATAGGAGACGAGGTCGTTGAGGTTGAAGCCGTCATGAGCGGTCACGAAGTTGACGCTGGCCCAGGGCCGGCGGCCGCGCTTGTTGAAGAGATCGCCCGATCCGGATACGCGCTTGGCGAACTCGGCGAGCGTCCCGGAATCGCCTTTCCAGAAGGCGCGCACGGTGTCCCTGAACTTGTCGTTCCACTCGGCCCATCCGGGGGGAAACTGGCCAACCTGATAACCGCCGGGTCCGATGTCCCAGGGCTCGGCGATCAGCTTGACGCTGGAGAGCACCGGATCCTGGCGGCAGGCATCCAGGAAACCGCCGCCTTCGTCGAACCCATAGGGCTCACGCGCGAGGATGGTGGCCAGGTCGAAGCGGAAACCGTCGACGCGCATCTCGGTCGCCCAGTAGCGCAGTGAATCTGCGACGAGCTGGAGCACGCGGGGGTGCGAGAGGTTCACCGTGTTCCCGGTACCGGTGTCGTTGATGTAGTAGCGCTTCTTGTCCGGCAGCAGACGATAATAGCTGGCGTTGTCGATGCCCTTGAATGACAAGGTCGGGCCAAGCTCATTGCCTTCCGCCGTGTGATTGTACACCACGTCGAGAATGACCTCGATGCCATGGGCATGGAACTGGTTGACCATTTCCTTGAATTCGTTCGCAAACGGCGTCCTCAGGTAACGCGGCTCCGGCGCGAAGAAGGCAATGGAATTGTAACCCCAGTAATTGCGCAGGCCCTTGTCGACCAAGTAGCTGTCGTCGACGAAGGCATGGATCGGCAGCAGCTCCGCACTGGTGATCCCGAGCGAGCGCAGATACGCGGGGATTTCCGAATGCGCGAGGCCGGAGAACGTGCCGCGGTCTGCCTCGGGCACCAGCGGATGCAGCTGCGTAAAACCCTTGACGTGCATCTCGTAGACGATCGTCCGCTCCCAGGGCACTTCGGGTTTGCGCGCCGCGCCCCAGGTGAATGCAGGGTCGATGACGCGGCACTTCTGCATCAAGGGTGCGCTGTCCCGCTCGTCGTAGGAGAGATCCTTGTCGGTGTGATCGAGCTGATACCCGAACAGCTCCGGTCCCCAGCGCAGTTGCCCGACCAGTTGCTTGGCATAGGGATCAAGCACGAGCTTGTTGGGATTGAACCGGTGCCCGGCATCGGGTTCGTAAGGACCATGGACGCGGTAGGCGTACACCGTGCCGGGGCGCGCCGAGGGCAGATAGCCGTGCCAGACTTCATCGGTATATTCCGGAAGCTCGATCCGCTCGAGCTCGGTTTCGCCGTCGTCGTCGAACAAACATAGCTCGACCTTGGTCGCATGGGCGGAAAACAGCGCGAAGTTGACGCCAAGCCCGTCCCAGGTCGCGCCGAGCGGAAATGGCCTGCCCTCGGTGATCCGCGAGCGGCGCAAGCTCGAGGCCGCCCGCGTCAGGGCGTCGTCGGGATGCGTTGTCTGTTCCATCTCTGCCCCCTGCAAGGCCGGTCAGGATGCGGGCGGTGTCCCGGCTATTTCGGTCGTGGCCTGCTCGGTGGCCGCAGCCGAGGCGATCACTGCAACAGGTGGCACGCCGGCCGGCTTCGTCAGCACATCGGCACGATGCCGGGCTGCTTCCTTGCTGATCGCGGAAATCGAATTTCCGGCCCGCCCGACGATGGTTGTCAGCTCGGCGTCGGACAAGCCCAGGCGTTTTCTGACGAGGCGCATCTGGGTGCGGTCGGTCAAGTCGAGCTTGTTACGGATCGGTTTCGGGGGCGAGCGGCGCATGCGACAACTCCTTGTGTATGATCGTAACCGCAGCTCGACTATTCTGTTCCAGCGCTTGGCACGGGGAGCGCGTTACACTGCGTCAACCGCACGCATCAGAGCCGGCAGAAGATGCCGACATCTGGATCGCGCCTTGATAAGCGGCCATCGCGAGTTCGCAGAGCCTGCACTCCCATTTGCGGACCGAGTTCGTCGCCGCGAGGGTCGCCTTCACGCAGTCACGACAAGTCCGCTTACGCTGGGGTCGACAACTTCGGGCGCCGAGCCGTGGGCGAGGGCAATCACAGGCGTGCCGCAAGCCATGGCTTCGATCGTGACGAGGCCGAACAGCTCCGGCCAGCAGATTGGACAGGTCGAGGGGTGCAAAACTGTACGCAGCGCGTCTATCGGTCGGACGAGAGTGGCCCCACTTGGCGGACGACGTGTGCTCTGCTCGCGTCGAGGAACGAATGCACCGACCCCAGCCTTGTCGCCCGAGGCGTGATTAAGCGTCGCGGGGGTGCAAAAAGGCGGAGCGGATTTGATTCAGAGACTGGGAATAGCCGGACAGGCCCGGCGTCATGGTCCTCAGATCGTCGATCATGGCGTCATCTTCAATCTCTGGGCGCCGACCGCCCGCTCGGTCGAGCTGCTCGAGACCGGCCAGCCAGCGCGCAAGATGCCGCGCGATGTCGACGGATGGTATCAGCTGCTGAGCCCGACAGCACATGTCGGCACGCGTTACCAGTTCAGGATCAATGGAGACTTGGTCGTTCCGGACCCGGCCTCGTTCTTCCAGCCCGATGATGTCCCCGCCCCGAGCGAGGTGGTGGATACGGCGGCCTTCCGGGATTCCATTCCCTATGCGGGCCGTCCCTGGAGGGAAGCCGTCATCTACGAGCTCCATATCGGAACCTTTACCGAGGAGGGGACCTATGCCGGGGTCGAGAAGCGGTTGCCCTATCTGCGGGATCTCGGCGTCACGGCCATCGAGCTGATGCCGCTCAACGATGTCCCGGGCCGGCACAATTGGGGTTATGACGGCGTGCTGCTGAATGCGCCGAATGCGCGCTACGGCAGGCCGCAGGCTCTCAAGCAGCTCCTGCGTGCAGCACATGCCCTCGACCTCATGGTGTATCTCGATGTGGTCTATAACCATTTCGGGCCGCAGCTGAATTATCTGCACAGCTATGCGGAGAATTTCTTCAGCGCGCGCCATGCGACAGGTTGGGGACCTGCCGTCAACCTCGACGGACCAGACGGCGTGTTCGTGCGCGATTTCCTGATCGAGAATGCGCTGATGTGGCTGCGGGACTACGGTTTCGACGGGCTTCGTTTCGATGCAGTCCACGCCCTCAAGGACGATTCCGAGCGACACCTTCTGGTTGAGCTTGCCGAGACCGTGCGCCATCAGCTGCCGGGCCGGTGCGTGCACCTGATGCTGGAGAACGAGGCCAACCAGGCGCATCTTCTCGCTCGTTCACAAGGCGAGGCCAGGTACTATGACGCACAATGGGGCGACGATTTCCACAATGCATTGCATGTCCTGTTGACCGGGGAGGACGAGGGATACTATCGCGCCTTCGCCGACAAGCCGCTCCAGCACCTCGCGCGATCTCTCACCGAAGGATTTGCTTACCAGGGTGAGGTCTTTCCGCTTCACGACGCACCACGTGGCGAACCGAGCGCCCATCTTCCGCCTGAGGCCACCATCTTCTTCGCCCAGAACCACGACCAGATCGGCAACAGGGCGTTTGGAGAGCGGCTGTCGAAATTGGTCGGGCCGGAAAAGCTCAGTCAGGCCATGGCACTAGTTCTGCTCAACCCACACATCCCGATGCTGTTCATGGGCGAGGAGGCGGCTGCCGAGACGCCTTTCCTGTTTTTCGCCGATTGGAGCGGCGAAGCCGCCGAACTGACGCGCGAGGGACGCCGAAAGGAGTTTTCGCACTTCAAAGCGTTCTCGAGCGCGGGCATGCGCGCCAGAATTCTGGATCCCTGCGATGAGGAGACATTTCAAGCTTCGAAGCTCGACTGGACGAGCATCGAGCACTCCCCGGCCAGTCTGAAATTTCGGGCGCTGACGAGGCAGTTGTTGAAGATGCGGCGAGAGAAGATCGTGCCACTGATCGAGCAGGGATTTCTTTCCGCCAGAAGCGAGTTGCTAGGAGAGAGCCCGCGTACCGGCGGATTGAACGTATGCTGGCGGACGGCCAACGGCACCACGCTGCAGATCGTCGCGAATTTCGCCGATCATGAATTACCGATGCCAGGGCTTGTCCCCGGCGAAAGCCTGTGGCGATCGCTCCCGGCCGACACGCAATCGCTCTTGCCGGGCGACATCGTCGTGCGATTGGGTCAAGAAGTCTGATCGATGGCTAGGAATGGTTGCAGTTGCCTTCCCTACCGCAGCAAGCTCCGGAGCCGGTTCCAGATAGAACATCCCAAGCCGCCCTTTCCAGCGCAGCAGCAACCCCGGCTCGTCTCGCCTGATGAACCCGCAGCCGTGCCCGGAACGATTGGTGCGTGCCCGTCATGGCTGATCTCGATGTGATACAGGGAGCTCCAGTCTGGCCTGCCCACGTCGGCCTCCCCCCACCGCTGGGGAAGAGTACGTCTTCGATATCTCGGGTGAGCAAGCGGGCATTCTTCCGGGCTGCCTCGTCGGGCAGATCCCCGCCGACCTGGTCTTCCAAGGAATGGCGCTATTCTGATCCACTCGCGCGGTCCGGCGTCACAGGGTGATGACGTAGACGGCGAAGACGATGATCACCGCCAACCCGGCAAGGGCAATGGTAATCAGCAGCTTTCCCATGGCGCTCCACGCTAACGGGAACGTCAATAGAACATCCGCCTTTCCGTTCCAACTGCCGGATGTGTCGGAATAGTACCTACCTACAACTGTTTTGCCCGGCGGGTCAAGTGGAATTCGAAAAACCAGAAATGCGTTGTACTCGGCCCGTTAGTCTTTGATTTCGTTGTCGTCCGCTACTGTGCATGGGGTTGTTTTCAGCGTTTTAGGCATCCGCCGCCCGGCGCAGGGGTGGTGAACATTGCTGCTCCGACATCCAAGCTAAATCATCGGAACAGCGACGGAGGAACCGGTCGAGCGGGGAGCGGTTGTCCGAACCATCCACGAGAGGTTTCCCATGGACCTGACAGACGCCTCCGCAATGACCGAAGCATCAGGCCTGAGCGCTGATCCCGCCGCTGCAGCCGATCCAGCAACCGGTGCCCGAAAAACGGAACCATCGCCGCATGAACCAGCTGCGAAGACGGCCAGCTCCTTGGTCGCCGAGGAATTGCGGGAGATCGCCAGGGCCGCTCCGCTCCGCTCCCTCGCCGCGGCTTTCGTGATCGGTGTCCTGATCGCGCGGCGGCGATAGGCGCTATCCAAATGGCATGGCGGGCAAGCTCAAGACGTTCCAGACCTCACTCGCCAGACCTCACTCGGCTTCTACGTTCTCGGGGGCGCTGCGTCCACGATGACGGGCCTTATTCAAAGTGGGCAGACCGAGCTGAAAAGTTTTCAAGCGCCTTCGTGACTCCGACCCTGCAAAATTGGGCCGCCCGCACTCGGCGGCCCAACTTTTTCTGACTTCAGCGCAGGGCGTTCGTCACGGCCGGTTCGTTCATCTGCTCCAGTTGCGCGCCACTGTCGGGTCGTGCGGGCCCGAGCACGGGTTCCTGGCCAAGAGGCTCGAAACCTCCGCGGAACGTGAAAGTCCCCTTGCCGTCCAGGGATGGACCCTCGCAGTAGCGGCCCGTTTGCAGAGAGTCGCCACCGCGCTCGGTGCCCATGAACATGTAGCTGAACTCGGTCGCTTCCTTGCTGCGGTCGAAGCTGTTGGGAATTGGCAGTGATGCTTCCGCACCCACCTCCTCGATCACTGCTAGCCATTGCTGCTGGTGCATCGTGTCGCGTGCAATCAGCTAGCTCAGCATGTCCTGCATGCCGGGATCGCTGGTGGAGTTGTAAAGGCGGACTGCAAGTGTCCGACCCGTCGACTCGGCCGCGACATTGCAATACATGTCGGCCGCAAGATTGCCGCTGGCGTAGATGTGCGAGCAATCGAATGGCACGCCATCGCAATCAGCGGGCAATGCCGACAGGCCGGTCGAGAGCAGGTGCCGATGCAACATTCCCTCGATGACGTGCCGCGGCCTTTCGCCGCCGTTCATGACGGCGCCGACGACCGGATTGGCCTGCATGCTGGTCTCTTGCATCGTTGTCGGCGCGTCCTCGAGATTCAATGCGACGGCCGTTGCAAGCATCTCGATGTGGCTGATCTCCTCCGTTGCGGTGTTGAGAAGGACGTCGCGATATTTCGCAGGTCCGCGCGCGCCCCACGCCTGGAAGAAGTATTGAAGGCAGACGCGGATTTCGCCCTCGACCCCGCCGATGGCCTGTTGCAGTTGACGCGCGAAGATCGGGTCGGGCTTCTCGACCCTGACGGGATATTGCAGTCGCTTGTCGAAGTAGTACATGCGCAGCTCCTTTTGTGTCCTGGCACACGGGCGCAATGAACGCTGGCAGGTTGCGTTCCTAAAACATTCGCGCTTTCGCTTCAACGCGTTCTAAATTCCCCGAACATCGTTCTGCAGAAACGAATGCGGCCCCGGCGCAGGGAGGGTGTCGCCGAGGCCGCTCTCGCGCGCACGTCTGGAAGGAAGCGGACCGAGGTGCGCGGGCGATGATTGATTAGTGCCGAGGGACGTTGCCGCTCGAAGGCGGTATCGTCTCGTTGCGCATGCCGGGTGGGCTGGAGGCGCCCTGTCCGCCGCGCTCCACATGAGAGATGCCGCCGCCGCCCGATCCGGCACCACCCGCGCCGGCGCCGCTGCCCGATCCAGCTCCGCCGGCCCCGGCACCACCTGCGCCTGCGCCTGCGCCAGCTCCGCCGCCGGCACCGCCTGCACCGCCGCCAGCGCCACCACCAGCGCCACCACCTGCGCCTTGCGCAAACGCTGCGCCGACCGAAGTGCCGGCCAGCATCGCAGCCATGAGGACAGTCAGAATTGCCTTACGCATGTTGTGTCTCCTGAGGTTGACTTCTGACGTTGACTTCGGACCAATCACCCTCGGCCTTGACCGTTCCTAGATGTTGCATCTTCAGCGGTAACGTTGCGTGGAACAGCGACGTCATCGAAACGCGCGGCAAGCGTATCCAACGCCGCGCGCATCTCTGGCCCCTGCATCGCCGCGCCGTGTCCCGTGATGACGATCTCGGGTGCAAGGACCGCCCAATTCCCGCACCGATGACTTCGCGCTGTTCCAATCCGGCGTGAAGTACATTGGAGGCCCGTGCATCTCCTGCGATTGTGTGACGGCTGCATAGACGGACTCCTGGCGCGTGGTGATGAAGGCGTCGCCCGCGATTAGTACGCCACCGCGTTCGCGCCAGAGCGAGACGTGTCCCGGCGTATGCCCGGGCGTGTGGATCCAGCGCCAGTCCTGCATGAAGGGCATGCTGTGATCGCTGGACAGATCGTAAAGTCGCGATGCGACGTTGACTGACTTGGCCGGGAACAGCGGCGAGAGCAGCGCGAGGAGCCCGCCGCCCACGTCCGGATTTGCCGGCGGGTAGGAGGGGCTGCCATCGAGGTAAGGATGTTCGGCCGCATGCGCATAGACCGGAACGTCCCATTCGTTCGCAAGTGTCTCGACCGCGCCGACATGGTCGAACTGACCATGCGTCATGATGATGCAGGCAGGTCTGCCACTGCCACCGAAGCGGGCGCTTGCTGCGGAGCGAATAGCCCGGGCCGAACCCGGGATTCCCGCATCCACCAGCACCCAATTGCCGCCGCCGGCATTTTCGAAGCCTACGAAGATCACATTGACGATCGCAAGCTGCCGATAGCCGACGTCGGCCACGATCTGACGGGTATTGTCATTGCGGTCGAGATCGAGATTTGGGTGCTCGGCGCCGGCCGATGACCGAACGGGAATTTGCGTCATGTCTTGGCTTGGCCGGGTTCTGCTTATCGTTCGATTGTGCCCATCCGCCTGATCTTCTTCTGGAGCAACATGACGCCATAGAGCAGCGCCTCGGCCGTCGGCGGGCAGCCGGGGACATAGATGTCCACGGGAACCACGCGGTCGCAACCGCGTACGACCGAGTAGGAGTAATGGTAGTAGCCGCCGCCATTGGCGCAGGATCCCATCGAGATCACGTAGCGGGGCTCCGGCATCTGGTCGTAGATCTTCCGGAACGCCGGCGCCATCTTGTTGGTCAATGTGCCCGCCACAATGATTACGTCTGACTGCCGCGGCGATGCGCGCGGTGCAAAACCGAAGCGTTCGGCGTCATACCGCGGCATCGACATCTGCATCATCTCGACTGCGCAGCAGGCGAGTCCGAACGTCATCCACATCAGCGATCCCGTGCGTGCCCACGTGATCAGCTCCTCGGCCGTTGCCGTGAAAAACCCCTTGTCGGCAAGATCGTCGCGGATTTGCATGAAGTACGGATCGGACGCGTTCGCCGGTAACCCAGCGCCAGGTCGCGGGAGCGGATCGTGGGAAGCATTGGGGTGCGAAGGAGTGTCGATCATTGGTGGTCCTGGGGGATGCCGTCGCTGGCGAACTCTCGCCCCGGGAGAACTGCCGTTCCACAGGGACCGTTCCTCCGGCGTTCACGTCTTTGATGTTCGCATCGCAAGTTGGCCCCGGCTCCACGTCCGGAGCGCGCCAGCCGGACAACCCCGACGGAGCAGCGGACTTAGGAACGATCGCGCCGAGTTGCGGTTGGCCAACGAAGCCAGGAAAATGGAGGACAGGAGCGAGCTGGGCCTGGAAGGCTCATCGCCAAGCGGCTTGGAGAACCCTATCGCTCGGGCCAGCAGGAGACGTGGATCAAGCTCAAGTGCAAGAAGAGCGGCGTTCGTGGAGAAGCTTGGGGCCCACCCTCGCAAGATCGCCTCACTCTACGTGGGTCGTCGTGAAAACGGCCCATTGTGGAAGATTCGGTCGCCACCGGCTTTCCAAGCTTTCGACATAGATGAAGGTGTCAGGCGCATGCTTGAGGAGGCGTTGGAGCAAACGCTTGCGATCTTCATACGCGACCGCACGCAAATCGTAGCCATCTAAGTAGAGCAGATCGAATGCGTGGTAGCGCACACGCTCGCTGCGCTTTGGGCCGAGCTCGCGCCGGAGCTGCTGAAAGTGGGGTAATCCGGCGCTGCCGTCCGTGCGCGAATACACTTTGACGTCACCATCGTCCAAGTGCAGCTGCGCGCGGTAGCCGTCGGCCTTGATCTCATAGGCCCAACCCTCGCCGCGCGGCGGCGACTCGCTATATCAGGCCGGACGGCAAGGTCCGCATGACGCTTCGCCGTGATCCGCCAGACCATCCGCGAGATGAACGAGGTGGCGATCGGCCGCGTCGTGCTGACGAACCGCGAGCACATCATCGTGCTTGAGCCGATGGACAAGGGCTGGTCGGCACGCTGCTGCGCTACCCCTACGAGGTCCGCGGCGAGCAGGACTATTTCGACGAGATCGAGGACGTCAAAGTCACGAGGGACATGCTCGATCTCGCCAAGCACATCGTCAATCAAAAGGGTGGACGCTTCGATCCGCAGAAGTTTGAAGACGAGACCGCGCTCGTCGAACTCATCAACCAGAAGCGCGCGGGCAAGCCAATTCCCCCGAGGGAGAAGCCCGCGGCGAGCAACGTCGTCGATGTGATGGAGGCGCTGCGGCTAAGCGTGGGCCAGGGGCTGCGCCGACGAAAGCCGCAAAGTCCGCCAAGACGCCCCGCAAGGCGGCGGCCGGCCAGAAGGGGATGCTGATGCCGATCACCGGAATGCCGGTGAAGGAGGCCTCCGCAAAGAAGACCTCGGCTAAACCGCAGCGGAAGTCGGCCTAGCAATCGTCCATGGGTAACGCCTCGCGCGCAATCGCGAGGAACGCGTGCCGCCCCCTGACGTTCGACCTGAAGGTAGCCGCACCCGCGCTTCCGAATTCGTTCCAAAGGAGGATAATATGAGGTCGATCACAAGCGCGCTTGTGTTCGCTCTGGCGCTTTCCGCTCCGGCAGCACTTGCCCAAACCACTAAGCCAGACGTCTCCGGCGCGCCGAGCGCGCAGAACTCCGGCGCCGGCATCGCTGGTCAGCCCGGAAACAAGAGCGGTCCGGCCGCAAAGCCCGGCGAGACCGTCGGCTCGGGCTCGACGTCGAACCAGCAGAATCCGACGGTTCAACAGCAGGACCCTTCGAATATCAAGGGCCTGCCGGGCAACAAGAGCGGACCGCCGGCTAAGAAGCCCAATAGCCAGTGACGTTGAAGCCGCGTCGGATTTCGAGCCGTTCCACTACCTCGGCGCGATGCGCTTTTCTCTGCCGAACTCCTTCACCATCCGGACGATCTCGTCCGCACGGAAGGGTTTCGTCAGGGTGCGACTGCCGGGGACCGGTCGTGGCGGGGTTGGTGAAAAGCCGGTGGGGTAGATTACGGGGGCAGGTCCGGATCGTGCTCACGGCAACGCTCCGCGGGCCGTCGGCCTCTCCAGGAAGGCGGCCGGTGACGAGAATCTCCGCGACGTGCCGCTTGCACCCGTCCAGCGCCTGCTCACCCGTGCTGGCGTGGATGACGTGGTAGCCAGCGTCGCGCAGCGCACAACGAATTCGCGGACCGCGGCGGCCGAAATGCGTGGTCGTTCCTCGGTTTCAACGGGTCTCATGCCGAAAGGGCCCAAGAGCTATCAAACGTCGCTTGGCTGAAGGCCGTTGGGCCCGGGAAAGGAATGTCATAAGAGACCGTCCAGAGGTGATCGCTGCCACCATGTCAAGGCTCGGCGTAGTCCTGAAGCGCGGGCTTGGCTCGAGCCGCTTGGGGCTGCGATGCGGCTGGCCTCAGAACCTGTGTGCTACAGGAAAACCTCTGCTCAGTAAGACGTCCAAGCGCAGGAACATGCGAGCCGCAGGGAAATTGAAGGGGAAACGCGTCCGGGGGCGACAACTCGGAGCTGCCATGCATGTAGCCGAACTTCTCGAGCGGAAGCGCACCCTGCTCGACGACCGCCAGGAAGCGTCCCCTGATCGCTTGATCGCACTCGATCACGAACTTGAGGAGATCGATGACTACCTGACTCGCTTGGAATGGGCGGAGGCGCCGCCTACGGCCCCGCACTAGGCCTCGCCATGGTCATTTTGCTCTGCCGGAGCTTTGCTCGTTTCGCCACGAGACCGGCTGACCAGCGGTTTGAGTCAGATGCGGCGCGTTTATTGGTCCTTCTGCGACGCCGATCTTTCACTTCCGCGGCTGCTCCTGTTCGCGCACCACGTCCTTCGAATCCTTGTCGCCCCTCAGGCCCAGAAAGACCGGCTGGCGCAACTCGCCCTTGCTTGTCCATTCCGCAAACTTCACCTCGCCAACGAGTAACGGCTTGACCCAGGTCGTCACTCCTTCGTCCTTCACGCGAGTCGGAAACGGCGATTTTGCTGTACGCAGCTTTAGCAGCTTGGCGTGAAGATCTCCCAGTGTCTTGTGGGTGAAGCCGGTCCCCACATGTCCAATGTATCGCCAGGCATCATCTTCGCGTACCGCAAGAACGAGAGCGCCGAAGAACGGCCTGGTTCGCCTCGGCGCGGTGAAGCCGGCGATCACGACTTCCTGCCGCTTCGCAGTCTTTATCTTCAGCCAGTCGGATGTACGGGCGCCCGATGCGTAAGCGCTGTCGGCGCGCTTCGCCATGATGCCTTCAAGGCCCTTTCGCTCTGCTTCCTTGAAGAACTTGTTGCCGCTCCCTTTGCGGTGACGACTGAACGTTATCAATCTGTGCTGTGGAAGGATGGCTTTGAGGCGCTTCTTACGCTCGAGCAGAGGCAGTTTGCGCAGGTCCTCTCCGTTTTCGAACATGAGATCGAAGGCGCAGTACAGAAGCTTTGCTTGGTGACGAAGTGCATTCTGAAGCAATTGAAAATGAGAGACACCATCCCGACCGAGAGCGACAAGCTCCCCATCGATCACGGCGTCAGCCTTGACACCCTCGAGCGCCTTGGCGACATCGATATAGCTGTGGCTGATGATCTTGCCGTTACGGCTGTAGAGGGCGACTTTTCCGTGGCTGACTTCAGCGATCATGCGGAATCCGTCGTACTTGTCCTCAAACACCCAGGCGGGGTCGTCAAACGGCGCGTCGGTCAGGGTCGCGAGCATGGGTTGCAGGCGTTTCGGCAGACTTGATATTCGGGCCATGACATTTCTCGGAGCGCCTAACCTACACACCCGTGGTGGGAAACCAGAAGCACGCGCTAATCCCGCCTTCAGTTCGGTCCCTCGGAACTCCTTATGTCAGCTGAAGATGGTCTACACCGTAATGACAGCGCGCCGAAGAGGCCGGATATCTCAAAGGTCTCTTGCAAGCCAGATGACGCAGCTTGCCCGCTACTTCTTACGACTGAGCCGTTGCTCGACCCTCTTCCGGCTGGTGCCCGCCTTCTTGACCGCCGATTTCACGGCGGCCGCCGAGCGGCGCGTCTTCTTGGCCTCATAGCGGACCTCATAGTCTTGGCCGCCCGCCACCCGAGCGCGATCCTGATTACGGCCACGACTGGTCTTCTTCTTCGCTTTTGCCATTGGCTCATCCTCCTCAACTCGCAACGAGCCAATGTAGAATGCTGTTCCCGATTGGGACCGCGTGACCTTGGTCGTTCCAGCTCCGACGGGCGCTCCGTCCCGTGATTTGCTCGCCATCGGGGACGATCGAGCGGGTGCCTACCCGCCGGTCGCAAAACCGGGGAAAAGCATCATGCCGCCGTCGATGAACAGCGTCGCGCCGGTGACGTAGTCGGCGGCGTCGGAGGCCAGCCAAGCCACCGCTTGGGCAATATCGTCGGGCTCGCCAATGCGCTTATACGGTACGAGAGTCATCAGGCTTTCGTACGCCTCCTTGGTTTCCCAGGCGGGGCGATTGATAGGCGTGCGAATGGCACCCGGGGCCACGCCGTTGACGCGGATGGCGAGGGGCGCTACTTCTCATCATCTGCATGACGCCGCCTTTCGACGCTGCATAGTTCGCGTGTCCCGCCCAGGGTATCTCCTGGTGGACGGAGCTCATGCAGATGAGCTTGCCGGCGGCGACCGAGACGTCCTTCATGACACCTCGTCTCCTGAATTCGCGTACGGCTTCCCTGGCGCAGAGAAACTGGCCTGTTAGATTGACGCCGATAACTTTATTCCACTCGTCGAGCGACATGTCGTGGAATGGCGCATCGCGCTGCAATCCGGCGTTGTTCACCACAATATGCAGGGTCCCGAAATAATCGATGGCGGTCGCAAACATCGATCGGACATGTTCCTCGCTACTGACGTCGGCCTTGATCGTGATCGCCCTCCGTCCGATCGCTTCGATCCCGTGGGCGACATCTTCGGCCGCCTCGGGATCCACGACGTAGTTGACGACGACGTCGGCGCCTGAGGCGGCGAGACCCAGGGCGACCGCGCGGCCGATTCCTGAGTTTGCACCGGTTACCAGAGCAGGCTGCCCCTCCAGCACAACCGGAAAGCGGACCGCCGGTCGAGGGCGTTCGCCTGGGCTGGCTGGAGCGGCCGGGTCGGTCTGGTTTTCTGCCATGCTTACCTCCTGGTCGCGTCGGTTGCTTGTTTTCCCTTGCTTGGAAGCGCCTTTTTGCTGCCGCGGTGCTCGGACGGCTTCTCTCGATGCGTGAGGTTGTGTGCCGTATTGACAAGGGCGATATGGGAGAAGGCCTGCGGGAAATTTCCGACGAGGCGCCGACGCTTGGTGTCATACTCTTCTGACAGCAGGCCGACATCATTGCGAAGCGTCAGAAGCCGCTCGAACAACTCCTTGGCATCTGCGTCGCGGCCAATCAGATGATACGCGTCTGCCAGCCAGAAGCTGCAGGCCAGGAACATCCCTTCGCCCGGCGGCAGGCCATCCTTCGTAGCACCAGTGTCGTATCGCCGAACGAAGCCGTCCTCGAAGAGTTCATGTTCGATGGCATTGATGGTCGAAATCACCCGCGGATCGTCGGGCGGCAGGAACCCCACAGCCGGGATCAGCAGCAAGCTCGCGTCGAGCTGCGGCTCGCCGTAGACTTGAACGAAGGTCTTCCGATTTTCGTCATAGCCGTGGCGACACACGTCATCGTGGATCGCGGCGCGTTGCGCTTCCCAGGTCTCAACGGGTCCATCCATACCGAACTCAGCTGCCGACTTGATCGCTCGATCGAAAGCGACCCACGCCATGATCTTTGAATAGGTGAAGTGCTTTGCACCGCCGCGGACCTCCCAAATGCCTTCGTCGGGTTCGGTCCAGATACCTTTGAGATGGTCGAGCAGGGCGCATTGGATCGTCCAGGCCCGCTTGTTCTCGCGCAGTCCGCCGCGGCGCCCCTGGTACAGGGCATCCATCAACTCGCCGTAGACGTCGAGCTGAAGCTGCGTGTGCGCCGCATTTCCGATCCGCACCGGCTTCGAATTCTCGTAGCCGGATAGCCACGGTACCTCCCACTCGGTCAGCCGGCGCTCGCCCGTGACCGTGTACATGATCTGCAGTTGCTTTGGACTTCCCGCCACAGCGCGGACGAGCCAGTCTCGCCACGCCCGCGCCTCGTCGTAGTAGCCACCCCCCATGAGGGCCAACAGCGTCAGCGTGGCGTCACGGACCCAGCAGAACCGATAGTCCCAGTTCCTTTGGCCGCCGATCTGCTCCGGGAGCGAGGTTGTCGCCGCGGCGACCATGCCGCCACTTGGCGCGAAGGTCAGGGCCTTCAGCGTTATCAGCGACCGTAGAACCGGCTCCGAGTACGGGCCCGCCGCTTCGCAGCGGCTGGACCAATCACGCCAGAAGCGTTCGGTCTGATCCAGCAGGGCGATTGGGTCCGCTGGAGCAGCAGGATCCTCGTACGAAATCTGGTGGGAAAGAACGAAGGCAACGCGCTGCCCATCGCTGATCGAAAATGAACCGACCGTCTTCATGGACGCGCCGTGCATCGGTACTTCAGTTCCCAGCAGCAGCATGGAGGCTCCGGCAACGAGGCTGATCGCCCCTTGCTCGCTGCGACTTACCCAGGGCACGCTAATCCCGTAGTCAAAGCGCGCGGTCAGTTCGCTGCGCATCTCGACCGTGCCTTCGAGCCCTTCCACGATCCTGACGACCTTTGACAGGTCTGATTTCGGGGGCATGAAATCGATGAGGCGGGCACGACCGTGATCGGTCGTGAAGACCGTCTCCAGGATCAAGCTGTCCGGCCGGTAGCGGCGCTCGCTGGCATACCGATCGACCGGACACAGCTTCCAGTATCCGTTCTCCTCATTTCCGAGGAGCCGCCCGAAACAGCTATCGGAATCGAAGCGTGGCAGGCAGAGCCAGTCTATCGAGCCGTCGCGCCCGACCAGGGCCCCAGTCTCACAATCACCGATCAGCGCGTAATCTTCGATAAGAGGCATGTAAACACCCACAGGAACAATGGGCGCGGCGGCATCCAGTTCCGAGGCTAACTTGCCGGTCGCTTATACTTTCGTCCGGGGACGGGAGACCTGCCGGAGGCGGGTGGTTCACGGTTGCCTGGTCATGCGCCTCATCGCTTTCAGGCGGACGTCGCCGTGCTACAACCTTCGTCGATCGCCGCTAGATCGGAAGGTCGAGTTGCGGCTCGGCTTCAGCTTCGCCTTGTAGCGACGAAAGTGAGACCCCCAGCAGCCGCACCGGCTTCGGGACCGGGGTTTCATTTTTCAGCAGTCCCTCAACCACCATTGCCAAGGCCTCGCGATCCGTGATGACGGTCGCAGCAGACTTGCTCCGTGTGATGATTTCGAAGTCGAAGAACTTTACCTTGAGAGTCACTGCTCGTCCGCGGCTTCCCGTGATCTCGCAATGACGCCAGACTTTGTCGATCAGTGGTTGGAGTTCGGCAACCATGGCATTGAAGTCCGCAAGGTCAGTCGAGAACGTATTCTCTGCTCCGATCGATTTTCGGATTCTGTTGGGTCGCACTGGCCGCTCGTCGACTGCGCGCGCGATCCAGTAGTAGTAAGCGCCCGACTTGCCGAAGTTTGAGCTCATGAACTCGAGCGACTGCTTGCGCATGTCCAGCCCCGTGAAAATGCCAAGCGCGTTCATCTTCGCGCTGGTTGCAGGACCGATGCCGTGGAATTTGCCTACCGGCAGCGCCTCCACGAAGGCAGGTCCCATCTCCGGGGAGATCACGAATTGTCCGTTGGGCTTACGGTGATCGGAGGCGAGCTTGGCCAGAAACTTGTTGTAGGAGATGCCAGCGGAGGCGTTGAGGTCCGTCTCGGCTTTGATCTTTTCACGGATCCGCAGGGCGATGTCCCTGGCGAGTGGGATGCCCTGAAGGTTCTCGGTCACGTCGAGATACGCCTCATCGAGCGACAAAGGTTCGATGATGGTCGTGTGCTCGGCGAAGATCTCGCGGATCTGTCGGCTGATCGCCTTGTAGACCTCAAAGCGCGGCTTGACGAAGATTAGGTCGGGACATTGGCGCTTGGCGGTCACCGACGGCATTGCGGAGCGGACACCAAATCTGCGAGCTTCGTAGCTCGCGGCGGCGACCACCCCTCGCTCGGCCGAACCGCCTACCGCAACCGGCCTGCCACGCAAATCCGCGTTATCGCGCTGTTCGACGGACGCATAGAACGCATCCATGTCTATATGGATGATCTTGCGATGGGCCGCGCTCAAGGCGCCTTGCTCCGGATCGGATGCCATCGCGCAATTATAGAAGGTCGCCTCGGTTCGTCCCAGTATCAGACGAGGCCCTCGGGCGGGCACTCCGGACAGCTGTCCCCAATCGAATCGAGAATCTCCCGGACCTCAGAGGCGGCCTCTTCCGAAGAGACGCCGGGCGGCGGATCCCGACGAGCGATGTCGACGGCCCGCTCGCGGGCATGCGGGTCGGCCCGATCTTGCATCCAGCCGTGCTCTTCGCACTCGCGAATTGCGCCAGCCTCTTGCAGCACGGAGATTGCCCAGCCCCGCAGCGTCCGGATCGCGGGCCGCCTTTCCCTAAACATCAGCATCAGATTGCTCCTGACTGGGGACGAATCCTTGCCGGCCGTGCCCGTTCCGGGCTGCTAACACAGACCAGGGATTCCGAATTGCCGTAGCTTCGGCTTGTCCACCTGTTCCGCCGCCCTGTGCATAGACTTAGGCGGCGAGAGGGGGTCTTTGCAACGATTTGGAGCGCACCATCCGGAAGAGGGCGCTGTAACGCTTTGGCCTCGTCCCACGGCGCGCGCATCCAGACATCGTACGCCTCGGTGGTGGTCAGGATCACCGGCATCGCCTTGGGATGGACGCGCTTGACCTCTGCGTTCGGATCGCAGTTCAGGAAGCCGAAGAGGTCGGCCGTGACCTCGCCTTCCATGGCCTTTCGGACAGCGCGTCCAGTTGGTCCAAAGGCCGGCAAATGCCAGGAGTGGCCGGCTCTCGTCCAGCGCGAACCACACCGGAACTTTCTTGCCGTCGATGGTGTCGCATTTGGAAAATGACGTGAACGGCACCAGGCAGCGGTGCTCCGGACCCAGCCACCCCTTCCAATGTCCGTTATTGATTTTGCGGATATTGGTTGGTGCCGCCGTCGGGCTCCATCCTGAGCAATTCCTTGAAATGGACGGTCTTGCCCCGAGCTTCGAGCTTTTGGGCGCGCTTTTTTTGGTGGCCTCGCGATCGGCGCGCCCTTGATGAAGGCGGCGCTTGAGGCCTGAGGCGCCGGCAGAAATCCTTCCATCGGGGCGTCGCGAAGGAGACCGACGACCCCGATGTCATCGCCGCGACGATGTCCAGGCCGGTCGTCGTGCTCAAGCGGCCCGCGGGATCGAATGACCGTTTCGCGGAGCACTCCGATCTGCCATCGGATCTGGGATGCAACGACAAGGGGACTCGGCAGAAGAGCGTCGGCCGAGGCCGGCGAAGCGAGCCGCGCCCGAAATCAGCGAGCGGAATGCCCAAAGGCCGCCGGCGATTTCGAGCAGAAGCGGCACGACGCCGAGCGCCGGCGCGAAGAGGCCGCCAGGCAACGGGAGCGGGAACGGCGCGAAAGGTCAATGGCCAAAGCGCAAGCCGCGCTGGACAAGGCCGAAGCGCGAGCATGCCGAGAGGGCCGCTGCCATCAGGGCCGAGGCCGAAGTTCTCGAGAAGCGTTGACGCAAGGAGGACGACCGGTGGGAAAAGGAAAGTGAGCGGCTGCAGGCCGCGGTGCGGCGTGCCCGGAACTAAGCATGGGCGGACGATCGTAATCCTCGAGGATGCCGCTCATTGGCTCAGTCGAGGCGAAACCATCGATAGCCATAACCATCAAGCGCGATAGCAGTGGCGTCGGCGGGGGTCGAACCGTAAATTCGGTTGCCGAATATATCTGTCAGCTTCCGTCCCTCCGGAATACCCCTGATCTCCGTGCTGCAGCTGGATTGTGACAAGTTGTGCAGCACGAGCACGAATTTGCCTTCCCAAACGAAATGCTGGATCAGGACCGCGGGACAGTTGCTTTCGGGAAAGGTGCATTCACCCCAACCGATCTCGGGGCAGGACTGGCGCATTTCAACCAGACGCCGCAACCAATTGAACAGCGAATCCGGGTCGCGCTGCTGGGCAGTCGCATTCACCTTGGCTGGTGCGTATTCGCCCTCCCGGATCACATGATGAAGCAAACGATGCCCGGGCCGCGAGGAGAATCCGGCGTTTTCATCCTCCGTCCATTGCATGCACGTCCGTACAGGCCATCGCTCCGGAAGCGACAGATCGTCGCCCATTCCCAGCTCGTCGCCATAGTAAATGACCGGCGTGCCAGGAAGACTGAACAGCAGACTGAATGCCAGCTCGATGCGGCGGCGGTCGTTTCCAAACATGCCGGCGAGCCGCCGCCGAATTCCGCGTCCGTAAAGCTGCATTTTGCGGGTTGGAGCGAATGCTGCATAAACCTCGTCGCGCTCGTCGGAAGTAAGGCGACCGAGATCCAGCTCATCATGATTGCGTAGAAACTGGGCCCAGTGTGCGAATTGCGGCAGTTGAGGCAGCTGGCTCATGCAGCGCCGCAGCGGTTCGGCACTTTCGCGCGCAAGTGCAAGGAACAAGTGCTGATTCAACAAGAACGCAAACAGCATGTGAATCCGCGATCCATCCCCGAAATAATGCTGAAGCTCCGCGGGAGCTACGTTTGCTTCCGCCAGCAAGACCGCGTCCCCTTTGCGCCAGGACAGGAAGTTGCGGAGCTCGGCAAAAAACTCATACCGGCGCTTCGCCGGACGGTCTGGTCGTATTTCCTCCACGACGAACGGCGCTGCGTCGATGCGGAATCCCGATACACCGAGTTCAAGCCAGAAGCCGAAGATCCTGAAGATCTCTTCGCGGACGGCGGCGCAGGATATGTTGAGGTCGGGTTGGTGTTGGTAAAACCGGTGATAGTACCACGACTGCGCGCAGAGATCGTAAGTCCACACGCTGAGTTGGACCCCGGGAAACACAACGCCCTCCGTGCTGTTTTCGGGTTCGCGGGTTGACCAGACGTAGTATTCCCGAAACGGGGACGACGGGTCGGCGCGAGCCTGCTGAAACCAGGGGTGCCTGTCCGAAGTGTGATTGATGGGAAGGTCGACTATCAGGCGCAATCCGCGCAGTCGGGCCTGATGGCTGAATTCGACGAAATCGCCCAACGTTCCGAGTGCCGGTGCGACGTTGTAGTAGTCCGTGACATCGTAGCCGTGGTCCAGTCCGGGACTGGGATAATGGAAGCAGCCACAGGCAATTTACGCCAAGTTGAGCGATGTGATCGAGCTGCTCGGTTAGACCTTTGAAATCGCCAATCCCGTCTCCGTTGCCGTCTTTGTAGGTGGCGACGTTCAGGCTGTAGATCACGGCGTTCTTGTACCAGAGATCGAGCAAACGACTTCCTTTGCTGGCCGAGCGATCGAACGGCTTTCAGGTAACCGCGAGTGAGGGTAGTCGTTCCGGGAATTTGTGGCAACGAGGCCCTAGAGCGACATGCGCGGTAGTGGTCATCGAATTACCGAACGCATTGTATGCGGCGGGCACGGAATAGGAACCAAGTGTCCCGAGCGGAAGGGCGGAACGTTCTCCCGGCGCGGCGGTTGGTGGCGATCAATCGAGGTGGCCGATGAAAGCAGCCCTCGCGCGCCGCGGATCGCGCCGTCCCAAAGAAATCTCGGCGGGGACGTTTCTGGTGGTGATATGCGCCGCGTTGTTGGTCGTGTGCTTCACGTCGCGCAGCGCCGCGGCCGGGTGAGACCACACCGATGCGGATCGCCCAAATTGCCCCCTTAGCCGAAAGCGTTCCTCCGAAGCTCTATGTCGGCACGGAAAGGGTCGCTTGGCTCGTGGATGAACTCGTCCATCTCGGTCACACGGTGACCTTATTTGCGAGCGGGGACTCCACCACGCGCGCGAAGCTGCATCCGGTCTGGCCTCGCGCGTTGCGTCTGGGCCGCCCCCGCGTCGATCCGAAGCTGGCGGTCGCAATTCTGCTGGAGGCGATCTCGCGGCGTGCCCGAGAGTTCGACATCATCCATTCGCATATCGATTGGCTTCACCTGCCGCTGCTGACGCGCTTGGGAATTCCGTTCGTCACCACGATGCACGGGCGGCTGGATCTGCCCGGGATTCCCGAGACGCTTCGTGAATTCCCGGACGCCTGTTTCGTCTCGATCTCGGACAACCAGCGCACCCCTATTCGAAGCGCGACGGAACTGACCGACCGGCAGTCCATGATAGACGGTGCCGCACCAATCGCCGGAATGCCGCTGCGGATTGCGGCGAAGCTCCCGCGCGGAGAAGCGGCCTATTTCAAGAGGCATATCGAGCCGCAAATCGACGGCACGGAGACCCAGCTCATCGGGGAAGTCGACGAGCGTGGAAAGCAGCCGTTTCTGTCGGGGGCTGCGGCCTTGCTGGTTCCGATCAAGTGGCCCGAGCCTTTCGGCCTGGTGATGATCGAAGCGATAGCCTGCGGCACGCCGGTGATCGCGTACCGGGCCGGCTCGGTGCCGGAGGTCATCGATCAAGGCGTCAGCGGCTTCATTGTCGACGGACAGGAGGAAGCAGTTCAAGCGGTGAAGAACCTGGCGTGGATCGACCGACACGTGGTGCGAGCTCGCTTCGAGGAGCGCTTCACGTCCGACCGGATGGCGCGAGCCTACGTGGGCCACTATGAGCAGCTCGCGAGCACAGTCCCGCAGGCCGCCGCCGCTCTACGATGGGTCAGATCGTCGAGACCAGCTCTCGGGATCGCACTGGTCGCCTCGCGCTGCGCGATGCGTTCGATACGGTCGCGGTTCCCGGCGCGAGTGGGAAGCCGACGGCGCAAGGGCGAGGTGCAGCACCTGCCTCAGCGGCGGCGGGCTGAACGGCATCGAAATTCTCGAGTGGTGCCGGATGCGGTTATCGCGGAGCCCTAGAGCGCGGCGCTGGCCCTATTGCATGAACCTGTTACCGATCAGCAATCCTGACCGCGCGCTTCGGCGGTCCGGACGACCGCGGAGCCGAGCACGAATTGAAACGCCGGTTTCCGCGGCGTGAACTCCGCATGCTCGACATGGAGCGCGATCCTCAACGGCGGCGGCATCAGGTGCCTGACACCGCCGGTGCCGATGTGAGTAGGCGGTCCATTGTTGGGCTACCGGGCAGACGCAGTGCGCCGAAGCTGTCCTGTAAGCGCCTGAGCCTCGCAGTACGATTAACGCAGTCCGCTTGGGAAAGCCCGGTTGGTTGGGCTTGCGCGGCCAAGCGCTACGGGACCATCTGGTATTACCGCAAGCGCAAAGAGATTCTCGATGCCGCCCTGCCGAGCGCGCTGCTCGGCAACTCGGACTGACGGTTTTCATCTTCCCGCATGATCAAATCGGCTCCGCGACGGGTCGTTCCGACATTGGCCTTTGAGCTGATCAGGTCCGACGTTCGCGACGGCATCTTCTTGTCTTGAAATTCCGCGACTTCGGATGGATACTTGGATCAGTCATTAGCCATCATCATTCCAAGGAAGACGATCATGGCGATTCAAATCGTAATGGACAGTACTGGCGACGGCCGTCACTTTTTCGATCCAGACGACGCCCGAGAGCTCGCAAAGGCGGAGCGGCGGTTCTACGAACTGACCGATGCCGGGTTCACCGCGGCGGTCCGGACCGGTCCGGGTCAAGTATCGCAAATGCGATCGTTCGACCCGAATGCGGAAGAAACCGTCTTCTTCCCCAGGCTGGTCGGCGGGTGATCAGCCCACGTCATGTTGGGCTTTAGATTATCTCGCTCGCGTGAACGCCGGCGCGCGAGAGCCATTCGCGCCCTCTTCATCATCCACGGCGCGGAGAGAACTCCGGAGGGCCGCTCGCTGCAGCTGTTGCGGGAGTGGCTATCGCCGGCCCAGCATCTACAGTTCACGGCAAAAGGCTATTTCGAAGTGATCGGTGGCGATACTGGCAGGAAATATCGGATCTACGCGGGCGCGTCGACGAACGTATGCGAGGTCGACGAAAAGGGCCGCCCGACGCGCGGCCTGTGTTTCGTGCCGCGTGGTGATCTGCCGGTTGGAGATGTTATGCTTTCCCAAAAGATCGCGCTGGAATGCTGCGAGAACCGCGCGCTCGAGGTGGCCAGAAGGTTCGCACCGACCGGTTTCATGTTCGGGCGAAGTCGGCTCCTTGGCTGAGCCGCGACGGTCCTCGTTTCGATATCGATTGCCCCCAGCGGATATCAAATACGTGCTGAAATCGATCAGGACACCTGAATCGACAGCAACTAAGCTGAGAATTCGAGGCTATGTCGACCTCGCTATTATTCTCTGGCCGCCGTCTACTTCGGTAGGCTCCGACGTGGTCCCGAAGGGGAGATAAGATGCATGTTGCAGATGGTATCAGTTGGCTCGAACAGGATCTCCTCCAATCGCCGAAGTGGCCAGCGCGCGAGACAGAAGGCACAGCCGAATCCACTTGTTGGCGGAGCGTAGAACAGCGGTCTCTCCGACGTTCGCTCAACCGAGCGATCACTCCCTCCCATTGGGGAAGCCAAACCAGGCGAATGGAAGCGCGACGAGGCAGAGCGCGGCCATAGGAAAGAACGCCCCCCCGGCATAGGAAGCATACAGTGCGCCGGACAAGAATGTCAGTACTGCCGTTAGTAGTCCTGAGCCAAACGCATAGAGAGCTTGCGCGGTTGCGGCGACGCTTGCTGCGACCAGCGTTCCCATCATCCGCATGCAGGCGAGATGAAGCAGAGCGAACGTTAATCCGTGTAACGGCTGTATCAACGAGAGCAGCAACATAGAGGTGGTCATGCCCGCTACGGACCAGCGGATGATGCCAGCCGCAGCTGCTAAGATAGCCGCGCCGCGGACGCCAAACCTCTCCAGGAGTGCTGGGCCGGCGAGCATGAAGACCAACACTTCGGCAACCACCGCTTCCGACCAGAGGAAGCTAATCGCCGAAGTGCTGATGCCTGCTTCGCTCCACCTGATAACTGCAAATGCGTCGTGGACTGCATGGCTGCCATAGACCAAAGTTGATGCGAAAATCATCACTCGAAACTGCGACATGCCGATCAGAGCTTTAAACTCTGACACAGCAAAGGACGGCGATCTGTGCGATCTGGCTTGCCCAACTAACAATGGAGTGGCACCAGTGGCGGCAATCAGGAAGCTAGCGTTCAGCCAGATAAGCGCAGAGAGATCGGTTGGGGTTACGAGTTGTCCGGCGGCCAATGTTCCCAGCACGAAAGCTGCGGAGGCTGCCCCCCGTATCCACCCGTACTCAAATGGGCTTCCCGCGAACAGCGGCCTTGCTGTATTGACGGATAGCGCATCGGCGATCGAAGTAATGGGGGCGAGAGCGGCAGCTTGTACCAACGCGACAAGAAGCAACACCCAGAATCCATGGGCCCATAGCAATGCGACCGCTGCTGCGGCCGCCACGGCAGCACAGCCTGCGAGCACGAGACGCAATGTCCCGAGCCGATCCGCCAGTATGGCAACTAACGGTCCGGAAACGAGCCGAGTCAGCATTGCAACAGAGAGGATCAGACCAATCTGCTGTGCGCCCAGAGCTCTCGTTTCGAAAAATATTGGCCAGAATGGAGATGCGGCGCCGAACGCCGCGTAGAGGGCGACGTAGAGGGCAATATAGGCGATTGGTGCGGGAATGCGCACAGGGAGCCTTATCGATGCCTTACAGCCTACATGGTGTGCGAACGCTGGAGCCAAGCTTCAAGTCGATCAGAGAACCAGTCTGAAAGCAAAGTGTGGCCGCACAGACGAGTCATATCAAGTCGATCCGCACGCCCTGTTTCGCGAACTGACGTGCGTAGGGGCGACTCTCCTCTGAGCATGTTTTCCACGCGGGGGCGATCATTTCGACCGTAAAGTCTGTGCTTGGGGCAGAAAATTCTACGAGCATCATGCATTTGTAGTTGTCGGTTCACGCTCGACTACCAAGCGGCCAGTGGTCATTCCCGCGGGCGCAGCGCACGGCGAAGGTCTCCCGCGCCACGAGGATGTATACCCCCGGCACGGCAAGTATTTCGTCGGTACGTGAACGTGAGCGCGGGGCTCGAGGCGGCAGGAACGCTTTTATGTTCCGGCAACGCGGAGTGATCTGAATCGGCCATGGCCGGTCCAGCAGCGAGCAAGAAAATAGGGTCCTAAGCGGCCCGAAACGTTCCGGTCTGCAAGGCGCATCGGTACCGGGACAGGTTGCCCAGAAGTGAGCACTCGCGCCGGCGAAGGCCAGATTGTCCTTATCTCTGGTGAACCGGGTATTGGCAAATCGCGGCTTGCAACGGCTCTAACGGAACGTGCGGGCAACCATCAATCAGACGCGCAATTTCGCTATGCACCACTGACTTACCTCGGATTCGTGCCGATCGTGAAATCAGGAGCTTCAGGCGGGGCTGGCCTGGAGCCGGTCGCGTCTCGCACCAAATTGGCACGGTCTCACACTGCGTCCGCCGGCACGAAGCAGCTGATCACGATGCTGCCGCGGTGGTGCACGTACCACACGACGGCTTCGCCGACCGGATTGCCGCGGTCGCGGATGATGGCACGTTCCGGTACCGCGATCCACTTGCCTTCGATTGGGACCCAATAAGCGCCTTCGCGAAAATCATATAGGGTGCGATGGCCGTCGGAGATGTCGCAGCACGGAACGCCGTTCGGCGCGATCACACTCTTGAAGCAGTTGCGGAGGTCCGCCGGCACGTTCTCGTATTGTCCGCCGTCGAACGCGAGAGCTGTATGGGTCAACGCAGGCATGCATGCCAGCAGGGCGATCTGCGCGAACTTTCCCTTGCAATCCTCCACAGCCTTGCGTTCGCATCATCGTCGCGTTCCATTGGGCGGCGCGTTACGAATGTCGCGATTGCGGACGATTTAGCCCGAGCTGCCGCACGGATGCATGCCCAAAAATTGAGCGGTACGCGAGTAACCCGCGCAATTGCTCGGCCGCGAAACGTGCCGGGCCAGTCATCAACCGCTGCGGCGCGATGTACAGCAATTCCCGCAGCTGTTGCTCGCAGAATTGCTGGATCACCGGCGCTTTTTGCTAGGACTTCCCATGTGTGGCGTTCACTGCGATGGCAGCCGCCGCAGTTCGGTTCTCGACGCCCAGCTTGGAATAGATTTGCTCGAGGTGCTTATCGACGGTTCTCGGACTGAGACCGAGGATCTGGGCGATGTCGCGGTTGGTCTTTCCCTTGGACAGCCAAGATAGCACCTCGCCCTCGCGCGTCGTCAGCCCGAGCTCACTGGAAAATGCCGCCGGCGTCTCGGCGCCGGAATCCTTGGCCAGTCGCAGCAGAAATTCGTTCGGACCGAGTTTGCCCATATACTGCAGCCGCAGTTGCTCGTTGACTGGAAAGGGCGCCATGACCGCCGCGTTCGATCCTATCTTGCCCTTTTGAACCTGCTGCAGCCGTTGCGGCATTGGGTCCGGCAGTACGAAGTCTTCGTCGGCCGCAAGCGTCTCCGACAGCAATTTCTGCGCCTGTGGTGTTGCCCACATGATCTTGCCGACACTATTCACCGCGAGCAGATAGCGACCGGAGACGTCCAGGGCGGCGCGTGCGCTCTGCGTCATCCGCGCATTCGTAAGGTGGACGCGGATCCGCGCCAGCATCTCCTCTACCACAATCGGCTTCGTCACATAATCGACGCCGCCGGCCTCCAGGCCACGCACGATATGCTCGGTCTCGGCGAGTCCCGTCATGAAGATGATCGGCACGCCGTCGAGGCCGGCGTCGCGCCTCAGCCGCCGACAAGTCTCGAACCCATCGATGCCGGGCATCACGGCATCGAGCAGCACGATGTCGGGCGTGATCTGGTCGACGATCCGCATAGCCGAGGCGCCGTCGAGCGCGACCATCACGGTCATGCCGGCCCCGTCGAGCGCGTCATTGAGCAGCCGGAGCGTCTCGGGAGAGTCGTCGACGACGAGGGCGACATCACGCTTTTTGGGATCAGTGACCATGGCTGTGCAAGGTTTTGAGCGTCGCCATGTATTGGTTGAGGTCGAGGCGATCGACCAGGGTGCGCATCTGGGTGACGAAATCGGCATGCTGGGGGTGCTCGGTGCCGATCTCGTCGAGCTTGAGCTGGATCGCTCTAATATAGCCGAGCTGCCCGAGTCCAATCAGCTCGTCGACATATTTCACCGGTGGGCGCGAGCCGCTCTCCGGCTTCCACAGCGGCACCGGCGCCTGGTCGGCTTCGTACCGCCATTCGAGCTTCAGCAATTGACGGATGGTCTCCAAGAGGCGCGGGATTTCGATCGGTTTCATCAGATAGCCGTCATGGAACGGTTGCGCCAGCGGCGCGCCGTGTGCTTCCAACGCGCTCGCCGATACCATCAGGATGCGTGCGGTGTGATGGCCATTGTCGCGCAAGGTCTCCGCCACCGTCCAGCCGTCCATGCCGGCCATGGAGATATCTAGCAGGAATAGATCGGGCCGGCAGTGCTGCGCCAGCGCGAGGCAACCTGGGCCATCGGGCGCGCTGAGCAGGATGAAGCCGAGCGGCGCCAGCACCTCGCGCAAGAGATCGCGGTGGGTCGGATCGTCGTCGGTGATCAGGATCGTCTTGCGCGGGCCGAGATAGCCATAGATGGGCGCTTCAATCGGCGCGTCGCGCCTGGGGTTGGTGACTTCTGACAGCAGCAGTTTCACACGGAATGTCGAGCCGGTGCCGACGGTGCTGGTCACCTTGATATCCCCGCCCATTACGCCCGCGAGCAGGCGGCTGATGGTGAGGCCGAGACCGGTGCCGGTCTGCGGCTGCGCTACGCCGAGCGCGCCGCGCTCGAACGGCGCGAAGATGCGTTCGAGATCGTCGGGCTGGATGCCGGGGCCGGTGTCGGTGACCTCGAACTCCGCGACCGGGCTGCGGTAGTGCATGACGAATTTTACGCTGCCGGTCAGTGTAAACTTGATCGCGTTCGACAGTAGGTTGATCAGGATCTGCCGCAGTCGTTTTTCATCCGCATAGACCACCAGCGGCAGCACGGCGGGTCGGTTGAACGCGAAATCGATGTTCTTGGCGGAAGCCTGCAGGCGGAACATGCCGACCAGCTGATCGAGGAAATCGGTCAAGAGAACCTCGTCGCGCGACAGATAGAGCCGCCCGGCCTCGATCTTGGAGATGTCCAAAATACCATCGATCAAACCCGAGAGATGATCGGCGCTGCGGCGGACCACGCGCACCTGATCGCGTGGCCGCGTCTGCAGGCTGTTGTCCTGCTCGAGCAATTGCGCGTACCCGGAGATCGCGTTCAGCGGCGAGCGCAGCTCATGGCTCAAGCCCACCACATATCGGCTCTTGGCGAGGTTGGCGGATTCGGCGACTTCCTTGGCGCGCTGCAGTTCGGTGTCGGTCCGCTTGTGCGCGTCGATCTCCTGGATCAGAAGCGTAGTCTGCCGCCGCGTTTCTTCCTCCGCCGCACGCCGGCTCTGCTGCGCCAGCACGAACAGCCAGGCCACCACGCCGATGATGATGATTAGCGCGAAGAACACCTTCCACAGCACGTCCGTCAATAGCGCATCGCCATGCACGGTCGCCGAAGTCTGCAGGTAGATCAGTCCGAGCACGAGCCCGACCAGCCCGGCCGACATCGCGAACACGCCGACATAGTGGCCGAACTGCGAGTTGATCCGCGCATAGATCGTCTCTGGCAGCATCTTGCCCAGCGTATCCTGCACCTGGGCGCCGATCCGCGCGTGCGGCTTGCAGAGATCCTGGCAGCGCGCATCGAGCGAGCAGCACAGCGAGCAGATCGGGCCGGCATAGGCGGGGCAGGAGGCCATGTCCTCCGGCTCGAACGAATGCTCGCAGATGCAGCACTGGATGGCCTCGACGTTCTGCCAGCTCCGCTTCGGCTTGCGCGCGATGTAGTATTTGCCTTCGGTGGCCCAGGCGATCAGCGGTGCCGTGATGAAGGCGACCGCAAGCGCGACGAAGGCCGACAACGCCTTCGCGGTCGGCCCGAACAAGCCGTAGAACGCGCTGATTGAGACGATAGTTGCGATCGTCATGGCGCCGACCCCGACCGGATTGATATCGTAGAGATGGGCGCGCTTAAACTCGATTTGCGGCGGACGCAGGCCTAGGGGCTTGTTGACGACGAGATCGGCGACCAGCGCGCCGACCCAGGCGATCGCGACGTTGGAATAGAGCGCGAGCGTCTGCTCCAGCGCCTTATAGACGCCGATCTCCATCAACAGCAGTGCTACCGTCACGTTGAACACCAGCCAGACAACGCGGCCGGGATGGGAGTGCGTCAGGCGTGAGAAGAAGTTCGACCAGGCGATCGAGCCGGCATAGGCGTTAGTGACGTTGATCTTGACCTGCGATAGGATGACGAAAGTGCCGGTCAGCGCCAGCGCCAGATCGGGCTGCGACAGCACGTGACGGAAGGCTTCGAGATACATGTTGGCGGGCTCGGCGGCCTGCTCGTTGGCGACGCCGTGGCTCAGCGCGAAATAGGCGAGAAACGAGCCGACCAGCAGCTTCAGCGCGCCGAAGACGATCCAGCCCGGACCGGCAGAGAGCAGGGCTAGCCACCACGAGGTCCTCGAGGTGCGGCGATCGCGCGGCAGGAAGCGCAGGAAGTCGACCTGCTCGCCGATCTGCGCCACCAGCGAGAACACCACCGACGCCGCAGTCCCGAACAGCAGCAGATCGAGATGGCCGCTCGGATCGCCATGCTCGCCGGCGAATTTCCGCCACTCCGTGAACGAATGCGGATTGGCCCAAGCGATCGCGACGAAAGGAAGGACGTGCAGGACGACCCACAGCGGCTGCGTCCACAGTTGGAAGCGGCTGATCAGCGTAATGCCGTAGGTCACCAGGGGAATGATCACGATGGCGCTGATGAGATAGCCGAGCGGCCGCGGAATGCCGAAGCACATCTCGAGCGCCGCTGCGAGGATGACCGCCTCGAAGGCGAAGAAGATGAAAGTGAAGGAGGCGTAGATCAGCGAGGTGATGGTCGAGCCGATATAGCCGAAGCCGGCGCCCCGGGTCAGCAGGTCGATATCGATGCCGGATTTGGCGGCATAATAGGCAATCGGCAATCCGCACAGGAAGATGATGACGCTGACGACCAGGATAGCCGCGGTCGCGTTGCTGGCGCCGTAATTCAGCGTGATGGTACCGCCGATCGCTTCGAGGGCGAGAAAGGAGATCGCTCCTAGCGCGGTGTTGGCGACGCGGGCGGCTGACCAGCGCCGCGCGCTTTTGGCGGTGAAGCGCAGCGCGTAGTCTTCCAGGGTCTGGTTGGCGACCCATTGATTGTATTGGCGCCTAACGCGGTCGATCCGCTGCCGCCCTGCCACTTCTGTACTCCTGACCCGCTTCGCCGGCGCGTATCAGAAGCAAACCCCGTACCAAAACGTACGTCGCTATTTTGCGGTGCAGTATATGCAATCCCACGTATCTGTGCAGTGCACAATTATGGGCAATCCTCGCCTCACCAACAAGCGCGTTCTCAAACAAGTGGGGTGCTCATGTCAGACGAAACAAACCAGGGCCTGCATTCGGCATTCCGCCGCAAGCTGCTGATGGGAATTGCGGCAATTCCCGCTCTGACCATGCTTCCGCGGTCGTCTTTTGGGCAGACGCCGGCAACTTCCGCGATCAACACCACGGGGCTCGCGGTGACCGATACTGAAGTCACCGTTGGCATCCTGCATTCGGCGACCGGCACGATGGCGATCTCGGAGACCGGCTCGATCGAGGCCGAGAAGCTCGCGATCGAGCAGATCAACGCCGCCGGCGGCGTGCTCGGCCGCAAGATCAAGTTCATCCAGGAGGACGGCGCCAGCGACTGGCCGACGTTCGCGGAGAAGGCCAAGAAGCTGCTCGTCAACGATAAGGTCGCGGCGATCATGGGCTGCTGGACCTCGGCCTCGCGCAAGGCGGTGCTGCCGGTCATGGAGCAGTATAACGGCATGCTCTACTACCCGACCTTCTATGAAGGCCTCGAGCAGTCCAAGAACGTCATCTACACCGGCCAGGAAGCCACCCAGCAGATTCTCGCCGGCCTGAACTGGATCGCCAAGGAGAAGGGCGCCAAATCGTTCTTTTTCGTCGGTTCGGATTATATCTGGCCGCGCACCTCGAACAAAATCGCGCGCAAGCATGTCGAGAACGTGCTCAAGGGCAAGGTGGTCGGAGAGGAGTATTACCCGCTCGGCAACACCCAGTTCAATTCAGTGATCAACAAGATCAAGCTGACCAAGCCCGACGTGATCTTCACCGACGTGGTTGGCGGCTCGAACGTCGCTTTCTACAAGCAGCTCAAGGCGGCCGGGATCGACCTCTCCAAACAGGCGCTGCTGACGATCTCGGTGACCGAGGACGAGATCGACGGCATCGGCGGCGAAAACATCGCGGGCGCCTATGCCTGCATGAAGTACTTCCAGTCGCTCGACAACCCGAACAACAAGACGTTCGTGCCCGCCTTCAAGAAAATGTGGGGCGAGAAGACGGTGATCGGCGACGTCACCCAGGCTGCCTATCTCGGCCCGTGGCTGTGGAAGTTGACCTGCGAGAAGGCGGGCTCCTTCGACGTCGACAAGATCGCGGCCGCTTCGCCCGGCGTCGAGTTCAAGGGCGCTCCGGAGGGCTACGTGCGCATCCATGAGAACCATCACCTTTGGTCGAAGACCCGCGTTGGAAAGGCCAAGCTCGATGGCCAGTTCGAGCTGATTTACGAAACCGCCGATCTGGTCGAGCCCGATCCGTTCCCGAAGGGTTACCAGTAAGAGCGTCGCGCTCCGCGATCCCGCCCCGAGCAAGAGCTCCCTGGCGCGGGCCGTCAATCCGCGCTTCACGACCCCGCGTCGCGAGTTGTCTCGCGACGCGGGACCCCGTCCCCTCGGACGCGGGACGCTGTCCCCTTGACGGAGAAGTCAGATGTTCGGCGACTATTCGATTGGTGATTTGGGCTCCATCTTCGTCATGCAGGGCTTTGCCGGGCTGATCCTGTTCTCCGTCTACGTGCTGATGGCGCTCGGTCTTGCGATCATCTTCGGCCAGATGGGCGTCATCAACATGGCCCATGGCGAGTTCATGATCCTCGGCGCCTACGTCACCTGGATGACGTCGAACTTCTTCCAGTCCTATCTGCCGAGCCTGTTCAGCGGATACTTCTTTCTTGCGATGATATTGGCCTTTTTGGCCTCCGGCGCGCTCGGGATGCTGATGGAGTGGGTGCTGATCCGGAACCTCTACAAGCGGCCGCTCGATACGCTGCTGGCGACCTGGGGCCTCAGCCTCATATTGCAGCAGGCCTACCGCTCAATCTTCGGCGCGCGCGAAGTCGGCGTCGAGTTGCCGCAATGGATGCTCGGCTCGCTGCATGTCAGCGACTCGATCGAGGTGCCGATTAACGGCGTGTTCGTGATGGGCCTGACCGTGCTGATCACGATCGGCGTCGCCTACATCATGTACAGGTCGCGCTGGGGCCGTCAGGTCCGCGCCGTCGTGCAGAACCGCATCATGGCTGGCGCCGTCGGCATCAACACCGCGAAGGTCGACCGTTACACCTTCGCCCTCGGCTGCGGCATTGCCGGCGTCGCCGGCTCGGCGTTCACCATGATCGGCTCGACTGGTCCGACGTCAGGCCAGCTCTACATCGTCGATACCTTCCTGGTTGTCGTGTTCGGCGGCGCAGCGAGCCTGCTCGGCACCATCGCCTCAGCCTTCTCGATCTCGCAGACCCAGTCGACGCTCGAATTCTTCATGTCGGGTTCGATGGCGAAGGTGCTGACGCTGCTTGCGGTGGTGGGAATTCTGATGCTGCGGCCGCAGGGCCTGTTCGCCCTCAAGGTCCGCAAATAGCAAATGACAGGTGGCTGAACCCATGAACGAAAATCGCTTTATCAATCGTTCGGAACTGATCGGCATCCTGGTGCTGGCCGTCTTCCTGGTGGTGGTCCTGCCGCTCTGCCTCGACGTCTTCCGCCTCAACCTGGTCGCCAAATATCTGACCTACGCCTTCGTGGCGCTGGGGCTGGTGATCTGCTGGGGCTATGGCGGCATCTTGAGCCTGGGGCAGGGTGTGTTCTTCGGGCTCGGCGGCTACTGCATGGCGATGTTTCTCAAGCTCGAGGCATCGAGCGTCGAGAACACCAAAATCCAATCGACCCCGGGCATTCCCGATTTCATGGATTGGAATCAGATCACCGCGCTGCCGTTGTTCTGGAAGCCGTTCCACAGTCTCACCTTCGCGGTCTTGGCGGTCATGCTGGTGCCGGGCATCTTTGCCTTCATCATCGGTGCTGCGATGTTCAAGCGCCGCGTCGGCGGCACCTATTTTGCAATCATCACGCAGGCCGTCGCCGCGATCCTGACCATCCTGATCGTTGGTCAGCAGGGCTACACCGGCGGCATCAACGGCATGACCGACCTGCGCACGCTGAAGGGATGGGACATCCGCCCTGACCACGCCAAGGTCGTGCTCTACTTCTTCGAGGTCGGCCTGTTGTTCCTCTGCATCTTCATCGCCTATTTCATCAGGCGCTCGAAGCTCGGTCGCATCCTGGTGGCGATGCGCGACCAGGAAGACCGGGTTCGCTTTTCCGGCTACAGCGTCGCTAACTTCAAGATATTCGCGTTCTGCGTTGCCGCTGTGTTCGCGGCGATCGGCGGCGGCATGTTCGCGCTCAATGTCGGGTTCATGTCGCCATCCTTTGTCGGCATCGTGCCGTCGATCGAGATGGTGATCTACACCGCAGTCGGCGGCCGCCTCTCGATCCTCGGCGCCGTCTATGGGACGATCCTGGTCAACTTCGCCAAGACCAGTCTCTCCGAGTCGTTCCCCGAGCTCTGGCTGTTCGGCCTCGGCGGGTTGTTCATCGCCGTGGTGCTCGCTTTTCCGAACGGTCTCGCGGGTATCTGGGGAGATTACGTCCAGCCACGGATCAGCAAGCTGATTGGCGCGCGCAAGCCGAAGTCAGGCTGGACCGATAATTCGGTTGCCGACGGCGCACCGGCAGAGTGAGGAGGATTTCATGCTCGTCGGTCATCTCAGTTGCCGATGCCACACTGGCGGAATGAGGGGATAGATCATGCTCATCGGTCACCAGCCAAAACCCTTCTTGCTGTCGGTCGAGGGGCTCACCGTCTCCTTCGACGGCTTCAAGGCTGTCAACGATCTCTCGTTCTATGTCGAGGAGAACGAGATCCGCGTCATCATCGGCCCCAATGGCGCCGGCAAGACGACCGTGCTCGACCTGATCTGCGGAAAGACCAAGGCGACGTCAGGCTCAATCGAATTCCGCGGCAAGGAGCTGACCAAGCTGAAGGAGAACCAGATCGTGAAGGCCGGCGTCGGCCGCAAGTTCCAGACCCCGTCGATCTACGACGACCTCACGGTGTTTGAGAACCTCGAAATCTCCTATCCGCGTGGCCGCTCCGTATTCGGCGCGCTGACCTTTACGCGCGATGCGGCCGTGCGCGAGCGCGTCCACGAGGTCGCAGAGATGATCTTCCTCAAGGATCGCCTCGACATGAGCGCGGCGCTGCTCAGCCACGGCCAGAAGCAGTGGCTCGAGATCGGCTTGCTGCTGATCCAGGACCCGGACCTGCTGATGCTCGACGAGCCCGTGGCCGGCATGAGCGTGTCCGAGCGCGCCAAGACGGCTGAGTTGCTCAATCGCATCATCAAGGACCGCTCGGTGCTGGTGATCGAGCACGACATGAAATTCGTGGAGGACATCGCGCACAAGGTCACGGTGCTGCACCAGGGCCAGATCCTCTCCGAGGGCACGATGGAGAAGGTGAAGAGCGATCCGAAGGTCATTGAAGTCTACCTTGGACATTAAGGGGCGCACCGCATGCTGGCTATCTCTGATCTTCACGTCGCTTACGGCCAGAGCGAGGTGCTGCACGGCCTCAACGTCTCCGTGGCTCCGAACGAGATCGTCGCGATTATGGGCCGCAACGGCATGGGCAAAACCACGCTGATGAAGTCTCTGATGGGGATTGTGCCCATCACCAGCGGCTCGGTGACGATGGACGGCACCGAGCTCGGCGGTCTGCCGAGCTACGATCGCGTCGCCAAGGGGCTCGCCTATGTGCCGCAGGGGCGCATGATCTTCTCGGCCATGACGGTGAAGGAGAATATCGAGACGGGCCTTGTCGTATCCGGCGGCTCGGAAGTGCCCGAGGATATCTACGAGCTGTTTCCGGTGCTGCTTGAGATGAAGGGCCGCCGCGGCGGCAATCTCTCCGGTGGCCAACAGCAACAATTGGCGATCGCCCGTGCGCTCGCGACCAATCCAAAGGTGCTGCTGCTGGACGAGCCAACCGAAGGCATCCAGCCGTCGATCATCAAAGACATGGCCAAGACATTGAAGCGCATCCGCAATGAGCGGGGCCTCTCGATCGTCGTTTCCGAGCAGGTTCTGAGCTTCGCGCTCGATATCGCCGACCGCGTGCTCGTGATCGAGAACGGCGAGATCGTCCGTGACGATCCGCGCGAGGGCGTCGATGCCTCGCAGATCTCGAAATATTTGTCCGTGTAACCGCAGCTGTTAAGAAGGGGAGCATCTCGATGCCAGAGACACTTATCAAGGTCGATCTCACCAAGTCGGCTTATGAAAACGACAAGATCCACAACCGCTGGCATCCGGAGGTTCCGATCGTCGAGTGGGTCAGCCCCGGCGATGATTTCATCATCGAGATCGTCGACTGGACCGGCGGCTTCATCAAAAACAACGACTCGGCCGACGACGTGCGCGACATCGACCTGTCGATCGTGCACTTCCTCTCCGGTCCGATCGGCGTCAAGGGCGCTGAGCCCGGGGATCTTCTCGTGGTCGACCTGCTCGACGTCGGTCCGCTTAAGGAGAGCCTGTGGGGATTCAACGGCTTCTTCTCCAAGCAGAACGGCGGCGGTTTCCTGACCGATCATTTCCCGCTGGCGCAGAAATCCATCTGGGATATTAAGGGGCTCTACACCTCGTCGCGCCACGTGCCCGGCGTCAACTTCGCCGGGCTGATCCATCCCGGCCTGATCGGCTGCCTGCCTGACGCCAAGATGTTGGCAGCCTGGAATGCGCGTGAAGCCGAGCTGATCGCGACGAACCCGGCGCGGGTGCCGGGCCTTGCCAATCCGCCGTTCGCGCCGACCGCGCATGCCGGCCAAGCCAAGGGTGACGTCAAAGCCAAGATCGGCTTTGAGGGCGCACGCACGGTTCCGCCGCGCGAGCATGGCGGCAACTGCGACATCAAGGATCTCTCCCGCGGCTCCAAGATCTATTTCCCGGTCTACGTGCCCGGCGGCGGTCTCTCGATGGGTGATCTGCACTTCAGCCAAGGCGACGGCGAGATCACCTTCTGCGGCGCGATCGAGATGGCCGGCTGGCTGCATCTGAAGGTCGACGTTATCAAGGATGGCGTCGCCAAATACGGTATCAGGAATCCCGTGTTCAAGCCGTCGCCGATCACGCCCAACTACAAAGATTACCTGATCTTCGAGGGCATCTCGGTCGACGAGGCCGGCAAGCAGCATTATCTCGACGTCCACATTGCCTATCGCCAGGCCTGCCTGAACGCCATCGAGTATCTGAAGAAGTTCGGTTACTCCGGCGCCCAGGCCTATTCGATCCTCGGCACCGCGCCATGCCAGGGCCACATCTCTGGCGTGGTCGACGTACCGAACGCCTGCGCCACGTTGTGGCTACCGACCGAGATATTCGACTTCGACGTGATGCCGTCCTCGGCCGGGCCGATCAAGTACATCACAGGCGATATCCAGATGCCGATTTCGCCGGACAAGTAGCCCTTACCCGAAACGGATGCGGGGCACTGCGCCCCGCATCCCAGCGCAACAGCGAGGGTCGACGATGCCCATCTATGAATATCTTTGCAACGATTGCGGCCCGTTCACCGATATGAGACCGATGGCGGATTGCGATGCTCCGCAGGAATGTCCGCGCTGCGAGATGGAATCGCCGCGCGTGATCCTGACTGCGCCGGCGTTCTTCTGCGTGCCCGCGGACAAGCGCAAGGCGATAGCCACGAATGAACAGAGCAGGCACGCCCCGAAGACACTCGATCAGTACAAGGCCGCGCACGGTCCGGGTTGCGGCTGCTGCAGCACTGGCAGCAAGAAGAAACCGGGACGGCTGGTCACGACAAGCAAGAGCGGCGCCGTCGGCTTTCCGACCGCGCGGCCCTGGATGATCAGCCACTGACGCTGCGTGCTGAAAAACTCAAGCCATGACAGAAGGGCGTTTCAATGCTTCACGGTGACATTTCTTCCAGCAACGACACGGTCGGCGTCGCCGTCGTCAATTACAAGATGCCGCGGCTGCACACCAGGGCCGAGGTGCTCGACAACGCCCGCAAGATCGCCGACATGGTGCTCGGCATGAAGCTCGGCCTACCCGGCATGGATCTGGTAATTTTCCCGGAATACTCGACCCACGGCATTATGTACGACTCCAAGGAGATGTACGAGACCGCCTCGCAGGTGCCGGGCGAGGAGACCGCGATCTTCGCGGAAGCCTGCCGCGAGGCGAAAGTGTGGGGCGTGTTCTCGCTCACGGGCGAGCGTCACGAGGAGCATCCGCACAAGGCGCCGTACAACACCCTGATCTTAATGAATGACAAGGGCGAGATCGTGCAGAAGTATCGCAAGATCATGCCGTGGGTGCCGATCGAAGGCTGGTATCCAGGCAATTGCACCTATGTCTCGGAAGGCCCTAAGGGCCTGAAGATCAGCCTGATCATCTGCGATGACGGCAATTTTCCGGAGATCTGGCGCGATTGTGCGATGAGGGGCGCCGAGTTGATCGTGCGCTGCCAAGGCTACATGTATCCGGCCAAGGAGCAGCAGATCCTGATCTCGAAGGCGATGGCCTGGGCCAACAACGTCTATGTCGCGGTCGCCAATGCCGCCGGCTTCGACGGCGTCTATTCGTATTTCGGCCACTCCGCGATCATCGGCTTCGACGGCCGCACGCTAGGCGAGACCGGCGAGGAGGAATATGGCATCCAATATGCGGCGCTCTCAAAGCATCTAATCCGCGATGCCCGTCGCAACAACCAATCGCAGAACCACCTCTACAAACTGGTGCATCGCGGCTATACCGGCATGATCAACTCCGGCGAAAGCGCAAAAGGCCTCGCGGCCTGTCCTTACGACTTCTATTCGAAGTGGATCGCCGATCCCGAAGGCACGCGCGACATGGTTGAGGCGATCACCCGTGGGACCGCGGGCACCGCCGAATGCCCGATCGATGGGATCCCGAATGAGGGGTCGGCGACCAATTACTAGGGCATAGGCAGCAGCACCCGGGCAGAGCGCGGGCATCGCGCAAGACGGCCTTGACGGTCTCCTGCCCGAGCGCGTCACGCATGGCGTCAGCGGAAATGAAGCGCATGGGTCCAGACCCTCGCGCATACCGTACGATTACCCTGGCCCCGGCACGGGCCAGGACCGGCGTCACTTCCTCGAAGGCATGTACGTCGTACGGGAAGCCGTGCGACAGGATGACCGGCCAGCCATTGGCCGGACCCTGCTCGAGGTACGCGATCCGCGGCGTTTCGGTGTGGATAATTCTTGCCGGTTGTTCAATCATTGAATGCCCTTTCGAGGTGGAGGGCAGCGGTTCGTCACCGTCCGCCCCGCTGTCTCATGAAGGAGATCACAAACCGTGCCGCCGCGAGGTCGCCTGGAGGATTTCAAGTCCGGCGGCGCGACTGCATGCGCCGCTAAGCCCTGCACAGTCAGTGCGGTGCGACGAGCTTCAGAAGCGAACAATTGCGATGTCAGGACCGCTCTCCCAATATCTCGGTGATGAAAGGCCGAAGGTCGGCCACATCAGCGCCGGTTCCTCTAATGCAGCGAAGTGGCCGCCTCTCGGCATGTCGGTCCAGTGAACGACGTTGTAACTCTTCTCCAATGAGCGAGGGGTGGGCAGAAACACGGGATCAGGGGCACGCCCCTGAACTAGGACCTCTGCATCGGCGTGGCGGCGTTTCCGAGGGACGCGCAGGATGCCGTCTCCTGCTGGCGAATGCCGATGCCGATCGCGGAACGGAGCGGCTCGATTGCGCAGACCGACGACTGGGTGCTGATGGATGCGTGCAGGCAGGCCGCTTCGTGGGACCAACCTCTCAGGGTAGCGGTCAACGTCTCGGCAGCCCAGTTCCGCCGGACCGCGGCGCTGGCGCTGAGACACTCGGCCGCATCGCCGGCGGCCACTCCGTCGTCGGAGAAAGCGAGCGGTAGAGCGATGTAGTGGGTCACGTCACTCATCTGGCACTGCTCTGTTCGTGTTCTCCCACCAGCGGTCACCGGGCGGTAGTCCCTCGAGACCTCCTGCGCAAACCTTGGAGCTGGGCTCGTTGTCGAAGATGAGCGCCTTCAGCGTTGGCCGCAGTGCAGCGAAGATCGGCCACGACCAAATCAGAGACTTCCGCTATGTGCGGCCAACGCCATGCCTATCAGCGTTGCGCCGCCAAACGCCAGGTTGATTCCGACCAGCAGGCCAATAGCCCAGAGCGCCGATCCGGGAAGGCCAATAATGATGATGGCGGCGATCAAGATGTCCATCAGACCTGCAACGAGCATCCACGACCAGCGGCCGGTCAGTTCGCGCCGATGCTCGAGCGCATACAGGATCGAGGCGACGCCCTCAGCCAGAAAATAGGCGCCAAGGACGATCGTCAGGGCATACGTACCTTGGACGGGCGCTGCGAGCAGGATGACGCCTGCCGCTACGGCGAGGACGCCGGAAATCAACGACCACCAAAAGCCCGGCATCCCTCTTGCCCAAAACGTGAGAACCAGCCCGACGACACCACTGATCAGGAAGATCCACCCCAGCCAGATTGTTGTGGCGATACTGGCCAGCGGCGGCACTATCATTGCGGCAAATCCGAGGACAGTGAGCAGAACACCTTCAACAAGGAAAGCCACCCAATGCTCGCGTATTGCCTCTGTCGCTCTTGATTGTAGGTTGGCAAAGTCCGGTGTCGTCATGGATAGCTCCTGACCGCCTCGTAGTGCGCCCTGCCGCACAGCAGTCGAAACGTGCAGCCTGAACTTTGTTCCATATTTTTTGCGAAGCGCGCGAACCTTCCGCGATGAGACCTCGAGTTGCTGCGCCCACTTGCGGAGCGCGATGCTATCGGTCACGCCGGAGTGACTGGCCCCCACTTTGCCCGCACGGAACGCGAACAGCGCGGGAATGCCTTGAACGGCCGTATTTGCGAGCGGCCCATCTCGCGGCCGGGCGTGTTCCTGGACAGCGCTCTTCCGCGCAACAGCCTTGCCTGCGCCTGAAGCTCGCATCGGTGCGACTCAGGAACGAGCGTCGCCTTGGCGGCTTGAGAAAGGTCCTCGTGACGGGAAGATGCTCATGCCATATGCCGATGTCGGATCGTCGACGGCCAGTTTGTCGCGGGTCTCAGATGACATCTGGATCGTAGACGATGAACCGATCAACGCAGCCGGCCTGGAACTGCCCGTGCGTATGACCGTCATACGGCTGTCGAACGGCGATCTTCTGTTGCATTCGCCGGTGAGGTACGCGCCCACACTCCGTTCCCAGCTGGAGCGCCTTGGCGCGATAAGATACCTGCTCGCGCCTAACATCGCGCACTGGATATTCTTGTCTGATTGGCAACGGGAGGTGCCTCAGGCTGAAACATTCGCCGCGCGTGGTCTTTCCGCGCGCAGGCAGGTTCGCGCAGCAGGAATTCGCATCGACCGCGAGCTTGGAGATACGACTCCTGAGGAGTGGGCCGGCGACCTGGAGACCGTGTCGGTGAATGCCCCAATGTTCTCCGAGGTGGAGTTGTTCGACAAGCGGAGCCGGACCCTGGTTCTCACCGATCTCGTGCAGAATCTCGATCCTGATCATCTTAGTGGCTCGGCCGAGGGCGTGGCGAACTTGCTCGGAATCTCCAAACCGGACGGCAAGGCGCCGATCTATCTCCGTCTGCTGCTGCGGCTCGGTGGTCGTTCGGTTCGCGTTGCCGCCGAGCGGCTGGTGCGCCTGGGCCCTGAGCGCGTCATCTTTGCGCATGGCGACTGGTTCGAGTCGGACGGGAGCGGGCGTCTCAGGCAATCCCTGCGCTGGCTCGTTCCCGGGGGTACCTCGAGCCCCGAGCAGCGGCGCATGCTGGGCATGCGCGTCGTCATCACCGGCGCCTCAAGTGGAATTGGCCGGGCCGCGGCGCTGGCTTTTGCACGCCACGGCGCAAGCGTCGCCCTTGCAGCGCGTCGCAGTGAGGTCCTGACGCGTCTCGCG
Source organism: Bradyrhizobium diazoefficiens (assembly GCF_016616235.1). Taxonomy (NCBI): domain Bacteria; kingdom Pseudomonadati; phylum Pseudomonadota; class Alphaproteobacteria; order Hyphomicrobiales; family Nitrobacteraceae; genus Bradyrhizobium; species Bradyrhizobium diazoefficiens. Next base: position 5,868,072 of record NZ_CP067100.1, on the reverse strand, counting down.
ACGGAATGCGAGGGGCTCGGAGGAACGCCACTGGCCATCGCGACCGATGTTACAGACGCGGAGGCGGTGCAGCTCCTGGCGAGGCAAGCCGACGCGGCCTTCGGCGGCATCGATGTGTGGATCAATAACGCCGGTACGGGTGTTTTCGGTGCCTATCAGGACGCAGACATGGCGCTTCACCGCCGAACCATCGATGTTAATCTGCTCGGTACGATGCATGGCGCCTTCGCGGTGCTTCCGATCTTCCTCCGGCAGAACCGCGGCATTCTGATCAATAATATCTCCCTCGGGGGCTGGGCGCCGACGCCTTTTGCAGCAGCCTATACGGCCAGCAAATTCGGCCTGCGTGGCTTCACCGCAAGTTTGCGCCAGGAGCTAGGCGCGCATCCCCACATTCATGTTTGCGGCGTCTTCCCCGCCATGGTCGATACGCCAGGGTTCGTCCACGCCGCCAACATGTCCGGACGTACGCTCGATCCGGGCCCGCTGCTCTACCAGCCAGACGATGTTGCCGAGACCTTCCTGAGCCTGGTGGGCGCGCCTCGTGACGAAATCGCCGTGGGCTGGCCAGCGCGTGCCGGACAAGTGGCCTATGCGATTGCTCCGCGGTTCACCGAGAATGTCCTTGGAGCCGCGTTCCGCTTCCTCCTCTCGCGCGCCCGCCCGGCAAGAAGCAGCGAGGGCACGGTGATCGAGGCCGCAGCTCAGGGCACCTCCGTGGATGGCGGCTGGCTGGCGCGCAAGCAGCTTCCGCCCGCGGGTATCGTCAGCAAGGCACTTGCGGTGTTTGGAATTGCAGCCTGCCTTGCGTTCGCCGCCTCCAGAGCCACCCGTTCGACTCGACCTCGCGCCAGGGCAAGGCGTCAGCGGGCGTGAGCGGCTGGGCACTCTGACCTATGCAGGCAAGCCGGGGGATGGTCACTTCAACGTATAAAGGAACGCCGCGATGTCGCGCGCGTCCTTTGGCGGGATTCCTATTGTCGGCATGGCATTGCCTGGCAATGCCCGCTGCGGATTCTCGATCCAATCGGCCAAGTTGTCCGGCGAGTTCTGGATGTATCCCGCAATATAGGTACGCGTGCCGATCCGATGGAGCGGCGGTCCGACGTTGCCGTTCGCGCCGGCAATGCCGGGAATATCGTGGCAGGCGCCGCATTGATAGTGTCTGACGAGGTCAGTGCCGCGACGAGCATCACCCGTGAAGTTGTCCGGGCCTGCAGCCTTGCCTTGCTCGCAAGCGGCGGCAGCCATCGCCAGCAGGGAGGCGATCAGCAATCGTGTAACCAAACTCACCATCGGCTGCTCCGCTTCGCCGATCAGGGTTTTTGGCCGAAATTGAAAGTCTTGGTGGCGGACCAGGGATCGGTCGTCGAGACCTGCTGGGTCGGGACCTGCTCGACCTCGGGAGACAGCGGATTCGCCGAGAAGGTGCGGCCCCATTGGCGGTTCGGCTCGTTGCTGATCTTGCCGATGTAGGTGACCAGGTCCCAGATCACGTTGTCGGGCAGCACGCCGCCCCAGGCGGGCATTCCGTTCGGCCGTCCCTGATAGATCGAGAGAAAGATGTTTTCGGGCTGCGACCCATAGACGAAGTTGTTATTGCTCAGCGCCGGCCCCATGCCGCCGCCGCCATTCGGTGCGTGGCAGCCGACGCAGTTGAAATTGACATAGTACGTCATTCCGCGCTGCTCCGCGTTGGGGTCGCCTTGGACAGGATTCTTGATCTGCGGCGGGTCCGGCTGCGCGCCGGGGAACAAGTGGCTGACCGGGACCTGCATGAAGACACCGGGCCTGCCGTTGCCGACAGTGCCGCCGAAATTCGGGCGCGGCGCGAGTGGCGGCCTCTGCGCCTCCTGCGCCTGCGGCAGGCTTTGCTGGGCTGACGCGGTGCCGTTCGGCCCGGCCAAGAGTAACAAGATCGCGCTCGCGCGCAGCGCCGGAGCAGACATCACTCGTGTCCTCCCGATTCCGTGACTGGCTGATCGACCAGCGGCACACCGTAATTGTCTAGCAGCGACCCGATCTCGGACCGGTGCTCCTCGATGAAGCTATTCAGCCGGTCGCGCAGGTCATCGTCGCCTTTGCGCACGCCCATGGCTATGGCGAACTGGAATTGTTGAGGTGCAAAACGCTCGTAATCCCGGATCGGCGTGACCGTCAGCGGCACAGGCGAGCGCTGCGCGAAATAGCCGCCCAGCGGACCCCAGGCCGCGGCGACGTCGATGTCGCCGTTCTCGACTGCCTCGATCAGGCGCGCCGGCGGATCCGCCTCGCGGTAGTCGCCGTAGATCGGGTAGCCGCGGACGTTTTCGACGATGCCTTGATCGCCGAGGGCCTGCGCTGGCGGCGGGTTGTTGCCGTCATCGCCGATCAGATGCACGCCGATCACAAGCTGATGCAGCCGCGAATCGAGCAGCGAGGAAAGATCGAGGTGCTGGGCTTGCCGCGTGACGAAGACATAGGTCGAACGATAGTAAGGCTTTGTCGTTTCCACGAGATCGTAGCCGACCGGCATGCCCATCACGACATCGCATTTGCCGGCCTTCAGTGTGTTGCGGATGAAGCCACGCCGCTGCGCCCACCAAGTGTAGGATACTTGCTCGCCGAGATATCGGCCCAACATATCTGCGAGCCTGTTCTCGAAGCCGGCCCCGGCACTGTTCGAGAACGGCAGATTGTTGGGATCGGCGCAGACGCGAAGTTCGCCGGCCGAGGTTGCTGCCGCGTGGACCGCGACCCCGACCACAATCCCGAGGACGATGCCGGATCTATTTGGAAGGCGCATGGCTGGTGTCCTCACCGCTCGCTCCGCCCAGCTTGAACACAAGCAGCTCGCTCCCGCCGGCTGTGTAGAAGGGCAGATCCTGTGTCGCACCGGAAAAGCCCAGCGCGGCGTTGCGCACGCGCGGATCGACCTCGGCATTCGCCACCACTCCGGGCCAACCGCCGACGCCGGAGAGGATGGCGATGTATTGCTGTCCATCGCTGCCGCGATAGGAGATCGGCTGGCCGATGAAGCCGGAGCCCGCCCGAAACTGCCACAGCGGATGCCCATCTTTGGCGTCCACGGCTTTGAACAGGCGATCCATGGTGCCGTAGAACGCGACGTCGCCAGCTGTCACGAGCGCGCCGCTCCAGACCGGCAGTTTTTCGTGGATCTCCCAAACTTTCTTTCGCGCGCCAGGGTCCCACGCCATAAACTCGCCGCGATAACCGCCGGGGCCGGCATACATGTCGACGTCTGCGCCGATATAGGGCGTGCCGGCAATATAACCGACCTGCGAGGCCTTGAAGTCCATGCAAAGGTGCTGGTGCGGCACATAGAGAAGCTTCGTGCGCGGTGACCACGCCGTCGGCTGCCAATCCTTGGCGCCCGGCGCGCTCGGGCAGATGTTCTCCACGGTCTTGCCGACCAGCGGCGTCTTTTCCTCGTTCGGGATGATCTTGCCGGTCTTCAGATCGACGCCCTTGTAGCTGTTGACGAATTCATAGGCGTCGGCCGAGATCACTTCGCCGGTCGCCCGGTCCATGACGTACATATAGCCGTTGCGGCCCGGGTGGATCAGCACCTTGCGGGTCTGGCCGTTGAGTTCGAGATCGACCAGCACGTTCTCATTGATCTCGTCGTGATCGAACAGATCGTGCGGATTGATCTGGTACGCCCACCTAGCGCGCCCGGTGTCGGGGTCGCGGGCAAAGATCGTTGTGCTCCAGAGATTGTCGCCGCTACGCTGGTTGGCATTCCACGGACTCGGATTGGCAGTGCCATAGTAGATTAGGTTCAGATCGGGATCGTAGGAGATCCAGCCCCAGACGGTGCCACCGCCGACCTGCCAGCGGTCGGCGGGCCAGGTCTTCACCCCGAGGTCCTGGCCTTTGAGATTGTCGTAAAAAGGCTTGAAATCTTCGCCGATCAGGACGTCCTTGTCCGGTCCCGTCGAGTAGGCGCGCCAGGAGATGGCGCCGGTGTTCTCGTCCAGCGCCGTAACCCAGCCGCGTACGCCCAGTTCGCCGCCGCTATTGCCGACGAGGATCTTTCCTTTCACCACGACGGGCGCCATCGTGATCGTCTCGCCTTTGTTGATCTCGCCGAGCTTCGTGTGCCAAAGCTCCTTGCCGGTTTTTGCATCCAGCGCGACGGTATGATTGTCGAGCGTGTTGAGGAAGACCTTGCCGCCGTCAAAGGCGAGTCCGCGATTGACGACGTCGCAGCAGGCAACGCCCGCGGCAGCTGGCTCCGGCTTCGGTGCATATGACCATTTCAACTCGCCCGTCGTGGCGTCGAGCGCGAAGACGCGATTGGGATAGGGACCGGCATAGGGCCCGACGACATACATGGTGCCGTCCACCACGAGCGGTGCCGCCTCCTGGCCGCGATCGGCGCCGACCGAGAACGTCCACGCCAGCTGAAGGCGCGATGCATTGGTCGTGTTGATTTGGTCGAGTTCGCTGTAGCGGGTATTGGCGTAGTCGCGCGCGGCCATGGGCCATTGGCCCGGGTCCTTCATGCGACTGGCGAGATCGGTCTGTGCCGACACCGACGACAGTAGCGCGCCCGTCGCGCAAAGGACGCACAGCAACCACGCCAAACCACGCACTAACATATGTCAAGATCTCCACGGCGGTGATGAGGCCATGCCGCGTTGCAGGCCGGTTTGCCAACGTACAAACGTTGCGTCTGCGCTTGGTTCCAAAAGGGTCCTCGTTGGCGCAGGGCTATCTCACGACATTGCCCGCCACGCCCGCGCCAAGATCGACCGCGATCTGATCCTCCTTGCCGTTGCACTTGGGATGGCCGAATCCCGACGGGCTTTTGCCGTCCGGTCCGATGTCATAGATGATCGCGTCCTTCATGTTCGGGCTGACGCCCGCCGGCACGTGGTCAAGTCCGAGCTGGTGACGTACGCGCCAGGCAACATTGTGATCGGCGCAGGAACTATCGCCGCTTACGCCCAGCGCACCGGCGACGCCGTTGCCGTCGTACAGCGCCAGCCCACCGCCGAAGACGATCACGCCGCCGACGGGCTTGCCGACCATCGGATCATGTGCAGTCCCGAATTCGTCGGGATTGCCGGCGTAAAGAACCTCCGGAGATGGAGGGTTGCCGAGGGCCGCACCGAACAGGAATCCGCCAGGTTGCGCGCCGGCGTAGAGGTTGGCCGTGGCCATCGCCTTGTCCTTCAGACTGAATGCATTGGCCGTGTTCGCCTTCTCGGCTGCGATAGCGCGGCTGCCAAGCCATTGATCGTCGGGCTTGCCGCCGCTGTAAGCGATGGCGCAGACGACACCCTGTCGATTGACGACAGCGGCCCACTCGTTGTTGTCGAAGCCTCCGTTGCTCGGCCCACCGCCGGGCTTGACGGCCTTCTTGAGAATATCGGCGAGCTGGTCATGATCGACTGGACACGACATCGGTGGCCGGGGCTGGTCCTGCGCATTCAAGGCTGCGGGTATCGAAAGTGATGCGGTCAAGATTGCCGTTGCCGCCATGACAAATCGCTTGCCCATGTTATCTCCGTGGAGTGTCGCAGTCAGCAGGCGAACGTTCGAATCGAACTTGCGGTTCCTATTCGCGGTCGATCAGGCCGCGCCTCGAATGACCAGCGGGTTGGAGTGATCACCAGTGGCAGTCAGCCAACGATGGGCAAAGAACAACCCGGCGCCCGTATAAAGGACGCCCATGGGCACCCACATCAGGATGCCGGCAAGCTGCTGGTCCTCGAGCGCCGAGAGGCCGAATTCACCGGCAAGCGCGCCCTGGCCGGGAATCCAGAGACGCGGGGACACGGTCAGCAGAGCCCCGAGCACGCCGGAATGCAGAATCGTGATGAACAGGCAGGCAACGGCGATTCCGTCGCGCATTCGTGTGCTGCGGCCCCGTCCTCGCCCATGCAGCAGTACCCACCAGAACAACAGCGCAGTCGCGAAAAAGCTGACGTGCTGGAGACGATGGACCGTGGCGTTCTCGAGCGCCCATGCATAGAGCGGCGGTGCATGCCAGACCCAGAGCGCTGCGCCATGAAGAATCGTCGCGCTCATCGGATGGCTCACAAAGCGCCATGGCAGCGCCAGGATGGGTAGATTGAGAACGCGGCCAGCCGCCGGTCGAAACGATGCCGGCAGGCTCCACATCATCGGGCCGTTGATCCGGGCAAAAGCCATCAATGGTGCCGCGACGACCATGAGCAGTTCGTGCTCGACCATGTGCGCCGTGAACAGCCGCTCGCCGAGCCAGTGCAGCGGAGAGGTCACGGCAAGAGCTGTGATTAGCCACCCGATCCAGAACGCGCCGACCTGTCGGAAGCTGACGCCGCGGCCTCCGCCCGCATGTCGCCAGAGCCGCTGCGTCCCAACATAGAAGCCGATACCGACGGCATAGAGGGGTGCCATAAGCCAGAGATCGTAGCTCCAGAGCGATCCCGAATCGACATCGGATAGCCCGTGCGCGGCGGCCGGCTGCGTGAGCAGCGTAAGCAGCAATGCTGAAAAGCTCAGCGCAGACATGGGGCGATCATGAGAGATGCGGCGAGCTGGTTCGCAATCACCAGCGCAAACAGCACGCCGGATCCGACGCCGAGCCAGGCCATGAACGCCCGTGGCCCGCCCCCCTGCGCATCGGTCCATTCAGCCCCCGCCTTGCGCCGAACCGCGCGGGCGGAAATGGCTGTGCCTGCGAGCGAGATGATTGCCAGAATAGCGCTCAGGATCGTCCCGCTCATCCTGGTCTTCTCGCAGGAGAAATGCGCGAAAACGTACACGCCTTGCAAATTGATGCCCCAGGCAAGAGGTCCGAGCGCAACGCCGGCCCAATACAACAATCTGGATTGTCCTTCAGCTATGGTCATAGGCGCGGCACCCAATCGAGCAAGGCATAGAGCGGCAGCCATGCGAGCACGACGAAGTTCCAATAGAATACGTTGTCGGTGACGTCGCTAAAGCGGCGCGGCTTCGCGTGGCGCGTGAACATCAGCACCGCCAGCACGACCGTGTCGCCGACGTCGGTGGCAAGATGGGTCGTGTGCAGTCCGAGGATGAGCCATACGATGGAGCCGTAAGCCGAATTGTCCCAGCGCGTATTCAGATGCGCGAACTCGAAGCCGCGCAGCACCAGAAGCGCGATCCCGATCAGGGCCATCACGACGAGGCCCACCCGCACTTTCGCGAGGTCCTGACGGTGCGCGGCGCGGTTGGTGATCTCGTTCGGGATGATGCTCATGAGATAGACCGCCGCCTCCACCGTCCCCGGCCAAAGGTCGGGCGGCGCAGCGCCGATCGGCCAGTTCGGGTTGACCGCGTAGAGATAGAGATAGGTGCCAATGGCAATGGCAAAGCCCATGCCCTCGAGCGCCATGAAGCCCATGGCGCCCCACCACGGCCCGCTGCGCGGGCCGTAGCCATAGGTCGGCAACTCCGAAACATTGCGGACGATGGTCTGTCTCACTCCTCGTCCTCCTTGCTGCCGCTCGGCCAGAACCAGCCGATCAAGGCCACGGCCATCGGCGGCGTACCCCACAGCACCGCCCATGGGGTGAAAATCGAGCCGATGAAGAACACCGTCGTTGCGATGGCCGTGAGCAGCGGCCAGATGCTCGGTTCGGGCGAGGCCTCGCGGGTCTGCGGCTCCGCTTCCGCGAGCGAAGTCAACAGCACTTCGCGCCGCTCTACGCTCAGGCCCGCAACCACCGGCAGGCTCTCGCTGTCGGCCCACAACGGATCGCGGTGCTTGACGACTGGAATGCGGTCGAAATTCTGCGGCGGAGGTGGCGAGGAGGTCGCCCATTCCAGCGTCGAGGCATTCCAGGGATTGTCGCCCGCCAGCGCACCCTTGCGCAGGCTGTAGATCACATTCACCAGAAGCAGCGCGAAGCTGAGCGCGAACACGAACGCTCCGATGCTGGACAACAGATTCAAATGTGCCCAGTCCATGTCGGCCGTGTAAGTGTAAACGCGGCGCGGCATTCCGATCAGCCCGAGGAAATGCATAGGAAAGAATGCAACGTTGAAGCCGATGAAGGCGAGCCAGAAATTCCAGCGCCCCAGTCTTTCGCTCAGCATGCGCCCGGCGATCTTTGGAAACCAATAATAGACGGCGCCGATCAGCGGAAACACGGCGCCGCCGATCAGGACATAATGGAAGTGGGCGACCACGAAGTAAGTGTCGTGCACCTGGGTATCGATCGGCACCGAGGCGACCATGACGCCGGAGAGCCCGCCGAGCACGAAGATCACGAGGAAGCCGATCACGAACAAGAGCGGCGTGCGGTACACTGGCCGGCCGTCCCACAGCGTTGCCAGCCAGCAGAAGATCTGCAAGCCGCTCGGCACCGCAATCAGCATGCTCGAGGCGGTAAACAGGCCGGCGCCGAGCTGGGGCAGGCCTGTCACAAACATGTGGTGGACCCAGAGGCCGAACGAAAGGAAGCCGGTGCCGATCAGCGAGAGAATGACGACCGGATAGCCGATGACCGGTCGACGGGCGAAAGTGGCGAGGATTGCCGAGACCATCCCTGTGCCAGGGATGAAGATGATGTATACCTCGGGATGACCGAAGAACCAGAACAGATGCTGCCAGAGCAGGGGATGGCCGCCGGAAGATGGATCATAGAAGCGGGTGTTGACGAGGCGGTCCAGGATCAGCGACGTCGACGCGACCATGATCGAGGGCATCGCGAACATCACCAGGAAGCTCGTGACCAGCATGGCCCAGACGAAAAGCGGAATCCGGTCGAGAGTCATGCCGGGCGCGCGCAGCTTGAACACGGTGACGACGATCTCCACGGACACCGCGAGCGCCGCGACTTCGGTGAATGTGATCATCTGCGCCCAGACGTCGGCGCGCTTCGTCGGTGTGAACTGCAGGCTAGAGAGCGGAACGTAGGAAAACCAGCCGACATCGGGGCCAACGTTGAACAGGAAAGAGATCCAGAGAAAGCAGCCGCCAAACAGGAACATCCAATAACTAAAGGCATTCAGGCGGGGAAAGGCGATGTTTCGCGTGCCGACCATCAACGGCACGAGATAGACCGCGAACGCCTCCATGACGGGCACGGCGAACAGGAACATCATCGTCGAGCCATGCATCGTAAAGATCTGGTTGTACTTGTCGGCGGAAAGGAACGTCTTCTCCGGCCCGGCAAGCTGCACCCGCATGAGGACCGCGAGAATGCCGCCGAGAAGCAGGAATACGAATGCGGTCGCGATGTAGCGGCGGCCTATCACTTTGTGGTCCACCGACATGAGCGCGCCGGCAAGCCCGGACGGCGTCCGCCAAATGCGTTCGAGCTGGCTCGAAAGCTGAAGGCCGTTCAGGACGTCATCCCGCAACTCATCTCGATCAACGACGGCGCTCACTTGAGTTGCTCCAGGTAGTGAATGATCGCGATGAGCTCGTCCGATTGTAACGGCATCTTCGGCATGAGATTGCCGGGTTTGACGTGCTGCGGATCTGATATCCATCCGCCCAGCGTCGCGGGCGTATTCGGCAGCGTTCCCGCGGCGATTGTCGTGCGGCTGCCGACATGGGTGAGATCCGGGCCGAGCTGTCCGCCGGCCAGCGTGCCACTGACGTTATGGCACAGGGCACATCCGCGTGCTCGGAACAAAGCCTCGCCCTGCTTACCGAGCTGATCGGCGGGGCTGTCTGCGCTTTGGTTTTCGTGCTCGCGCCAACGGCCGAACTCATCGGGCGGCAGAGCGAGCACGGCGAACGCCATGTGGGCGTGCTGGAGCCCGCAGAACTCGGCGCATTGCCCACGATATACGCCGGCATTCTTGGCTGTGAACTGCAGCTCGTTCTTCTGCCCAGGGATAAGGTCCATCTTGCCCGTCAAGCTCGGCACCCAGAAGCTGTGAATCACGTCTGCGGATTCCAGTTCGACCTTCACCGGCTGACCGGTCGGGATCCGGATCTCGTTCGCTGTCACGAAACTCTGATGCGGACTGTCGGCTTCATAACGGACTTCCCACCACCATTGGTGACCGATGATCTTCAACGTGAGCACGTTCGCATCCTTAGCGAAGACTGTGCGCTGTCCGGCATAGCTGACGAAGGAGAGGCCGAGCACGGTGACGGTGGTCGCAATCCCGAGCGCCAGAATGACGCGGCCAGTACGTTCTTCAAATGCCTGGTGGAGATCGAGCGGCTGACCGGCCGCCCGCTTGCGGCGCATCATCGCTCCGCCGAGAGCAATCACGACGGCGGTCCAGACCACCGCCGCCACCACCAGAAATATGAACAACGTGTGTCGAATCTGGTCGGATTGCAGCCCTTGAGGGTCAAGCGCCGACTGCCGGCCCGCGCAGGCAGTAAGCGGCAACGTCGCGCACACCGACAGAACCCTTCGTACCCAGACCTTCATTGCCTCCACGCCATGCTTCCCCTTTAGGGCGGGAACCGGTCAGTCCTACAAAGGTTCCTATGCGCTAGTCCGAGCGATTCGCCTCATTCGAGCCGCCTAATTCCGGGATGTCTGCCAGCGCCGTCGCATCAGATCCGAGTTGGCGGATGACGCTGAAGGTGCCATCGGCCTCGAGCACGACGGCACCGACGTCCTCAATGCGATCAACGCCTTGATGCCGGATTGCGGCGCGAACGTCCGCCTCTGCCACCCGTTGTCGTCGCATCGCATCGTGGACAAACTTGCCCTGATGGAGCAGCAGCGTGGGCTGCGGATTCACGATGACCCGCAGCTGGCTCCAGTGCGCCACGGCGAAAGCGATGATGAATTGCAGCCCGATCAGGATGACGAAGCCGACGAGCGACTGCGCCACGCTGATATTGCCGGAGAGAACGCTGTTGGCAAAGGTTGAGCCAAGCGCAACGGTGACGATCAGGTCGAAGGCGTACCATTTCGCGAGCGTTCGCGGTCCTGCGATACGAAGCAGCACGACCAGTGCGAGATAGGTGATTGTTGTTCCAAGCGCAGTCCGCAGCAGCGGCGGCCAGCCCTGGTAGAGGATGTGTCCGACATCGACCATCGGCTAAAACGGCCAGCCCTTCACGGCGACCACGATCACCGCGTCGGCACCGGCCATCAGCAACAGGACTGCAAGACTGGCAACGATCGCACCGGGCTGGGCAAGGACGCGCAATTCTCCAAGCATATTCGGCTCCAAGACACCGCGTTTGAAGCGGCAATGTCCCGGTGACCGGGAGGTTCCTGTCAGGATCGGTAGAGCGAGCGCGGCTGCTCCTACCGGACCCGCGCCGCGTAGCTGTTGGGTCGTCGAGAATGTAACCGTGAGCGAGATGTTCCTGCATGCTCGTGACAGAGTCAGACGCCAGGAACGCTCCGGACTGAGCACAGTTGGTCGGCCGAACCCTCCGGAGGCCGGCATGAGCAACTATCCCAAGCCGCCCTAGCCGGCGCAAAAGCAACCGATGCCGGGCGCGACCGGCGCCATGAACCCACGGCCGGACCACGGGGAGGAGAGTCATTGCGGCTCTGGCCGGCTTGCACGCGAGGAGCCGACCTTATCATCGCCTATCTTGACCTTGACGAGGACGAGGACGCCGCCGAGGTCAAGGTCCTGGTGGAAAAGGAAGGCCGCAAGGCCGTGCTGATTCCCGGCGACATCCGCAGTTCCAAGCACTGCCGCAGCATCGTTCGGCGTGCGGTCAAGAACTCAGCGGGGTCGATGTCCTCGTCAACGACGCAGCGCATCAGGCGACATTCTTCGATATAGGCGACATCAGCGACGAAGAATGACAGCGCACGTTTGAGACGAACATCCACGCCATGTTCTATCTGACCAAGGCGGCGGTTGCCTATATGAAGCCGGGAAGCGCAATCATCAACACCGCCTCGGTGAACTCCGACATGCCCAATTCGATCCTGCTTGCCTATGCCACGACGAAGGGCGCCATTCAGACTTCACGGGGGGCTCGCCCAGATGCTGGCCGACAAAGGGATTCGGCGAACGCAGTCGCTCCGGGTCCGATCTGGACACCGCTGATACCCTCGACCATGCCTGACGATGCCGTGAAAAACTCTGGTCAGCAGGTGCCGCTAAAGCGGGCAGGGCAGCCGGCTGAGCTCGCGACGGCCTAGGTGATGCTGGCTATCCCCTATCAAGCAATACGTCAGGGACGACGGTCGCGGTCACCAGCAAGCGGTTTCTCTCGCAGATGCGGCGAAAAGCCTGACCCTTGCCGCCTCCATGGCTATCCCGAAATGAGTGAGCGCATTTCGTAAATGATGCTGGATTTCCACCATTCGTCTGCAGGCTTGATGCGGCAGGCATAACGCCCAGCTCGTGCTCCGAGAAGTTTTCTGTCACCGGCAATTGTTCCTGTCGCTGAGCATCGGTGATGGTCCGGTCAACTGCTCTGAGCGCAGGGGAAGGCACGGCAGCTTTGCTAGGAACTATCGATGTCGCGGCAAGTTGGCGCCGGCAGAACGAAGCCCAACAGAACAAGGAATATGACAATGACGAACGCAGCGAAGGACACCTTCGTCGTCGGCCTCCGCAACGCCCATGCGATGGAAACCCAGGCCAGAGAGCTCATGGAAAGGCAATCCGAGCGCCTCGATCAGTATCCTGAGATCAAGGCAAAGATCACGGCCCATCTGCAAGAGACCAACGAACAGCTCCGGCGGCTGGAGCAATGTTTGGAGGCCTGCGGCGAGAGCACCTCGAGCTTGAAGGACACGACTCAATCAGTCATGGCCAATGCTCAGGCGATGATGCACGCAATGGCCGGCGACGAGATCCTCAAAAACACATTCGCCAACAACGCTTTCGAGAACTTCGAAATCGCAGCCTACAAGTCGTTGCTTGCCCTGTGCGGTCCTGCCGGTGTCGAGCAGACTAGGGCGCCTCTGGAGACATCCCTGAAGGAAGAACAGCGCATGGCACAATGGATCGACGCGAACGTCGAGAAGGTAACGATGGACTATATCGCACGCCAGCCTCAGGCCGCTTGAGCCGGCCCTCCTCGCAAAATCCTTTCCTCGCGCCGGCTGGCGGCCCAGGGGATGTCGGGTGCCGCTCGACTATGTTGTGATCGGGCGCGGCCCGGCCGGCCCGATTGCCGCGATTTACCTGGCTCGCTTCCGCCGCAGCGTGTACGTGGTGGATGCCGGCATGAGCCGGGCTGCGCTGATTCCCCGCGGTCACAACATCCCGTGCTTGCCCACGCCTGTCCGGCCCCTAATTCATCGCTCAGATGTCTGATTAGACAGACGGACTCGCGGTTGTCTCGTCACGGGGAGACGCGGTCGCGGCCTGCGCCATCAACAACGCTTTGCCGCGCGCTCCCGCGTAAGCATAGCGAGTGACGCAACACGGTCCTCAGCCGCGAGAACGGATTCGGATTAACATATGTTTACGGTGGATAATTGCGATCTGGTTCGCGCCGTTCGCGTGCATTTTTTCTGAGGGCCTAAATTCCGAGGGCGCTGATCCCCTCTGTCCGCGTGGGAGCGATATCCACCGCTTTGCCGTTCCCTTCATCTCTTGCGGGGAGCCGGATTTCGGAAAATGGGACCAAGAAGAGGGCTCGACAGCTGTCACCATCGCCGGCGGTGAATCCGCATCCATTACACGGGTAGCAACCAGCGACGTCTATCGAACGTTAGATAGTTGATCGGCCCGAGCACCGGCGATCGAGACCACCAGCTCTTTGGCCGGCAGCCCCTCTGGCTTACGCTGGGACCCTTGATCTGGGCCGAGCTCACCTACCCGTTTTCGAAGAAGTCCAGGTAATGACCCAAATCGTAGTCAACATCGTCGATCTTTGCGTCCGCCGTTGGTGGGTCATCATCGTCCTGGGGGTGCTGCTGCTGTTTGGATGCGCGTTCTACGCCGCGGCGCGGTTCTCCATCAACACCGACATCGAAACGCTGGTGTCGCAGAAGCTTACATGGCACGAGCGCCAGATGGAGCTTTCGCGCGCATTTCCGCAGAAGGGGATCTCTGTTGTGGTGACCGCTTCGACGCCCGAAAATGCCGAAGTTGCAACCGACCAGCTCGTACGAACGTTGAAGGAAAGCCCAGAGCTGTTTCACCAGGTCGTGCAGCCCGACAGCGGCGAGTTCTTCGAGCGCAATGGGCTGCTGTTTAGCTCGACCGCGGACGTGCGCCGCGTTGCCGACGGGCTGGCTCATGCGCGGCCTTTCCTGCAGGCGCTCTCGGCCGATCCGACGTTACATGGCGCCGCCGGCGTGCTCGGCTCGGCGGCGCAAGGGATTGCGGCTGGCAGACTGAAGCTTGAGCAACTCGGCTGGCCACTTTCGCTCACGCGGAAGCTCCTGGAAGATGTCCTCGCCGGCAAGCCTGCATTCTTCTCTTGGCAGGAGCTTCTACAAGGGCACCCGCCTGCGGAAAGCCAATTGCGACATTTTATTGAGATTGCTCCGCGGCTCGACTTCAACGCGCTTCAACCCGGCCGAGCGGCAACGGATGCGATCGGGAAAGCGGCCTCGGATCTTCAATTGAAGCAACGTTTCGGAGCCGAGATCAGCCTTACAGGTCAGGTTCCGATGAATGACGACCAGTTCTCCGTGATCCGCTCCAGCGCTGTACGCGACACGCTTACGGCGCTCGTGGGCGTGCTGATCATCCTTTGGCTTGCGCTCCGCTCCTTCAGGCTGATCGCCGCGGTGTTCTTTAGCTTGGCTGTCGGGCTCGCCGCAACCGCGGCACTCGGTCTGCTGATGGTCGGCTCCTTCAACCTGATCTCGATTGCCTTCTTCGTGCTTTTCGTGGGGCTGGGGGTCGACTTCGGCATCCAGTTCAGCGTGCGTTACAGGACCGAGCGGCACGAGATCGATAACCTGCGCCACGCGCTGCGCTGCGCGGCGCACAAGGCCGGAGCGCCCTTGGCGCTCGCGGCAGCAGCTACGGCGATTGGCTTCTTTGCATTCCTGCCAACCGACTATCGTGGTCTCTCCGAGCTCGGACTGATTGCAGGGTGCGGCATGTTGATTGCCTTTGCCTGCAGCATCACGCTCGTGCCTGCCATGCTAACCGCGCTCAATCCGCCCGGGGAACCCGCAGCCGTGGGATTCAGATGGCTCGCGCCGGTGGATGCTTTTCTGCAGCGCAACCGAATTGTCGTGATCGCCGGCACTGTTCTTGTGGTCTTGGCCGGGACGCCGCTGCTGCTTCATCTGCCATTCGATTTCAATCCGGTCGATCTCCAAAATCCCGCTTCCCCCTCGGTTCTCACTTATCGGAAGCTGCAATCGGAGCCTGAAACGAACGGCAATGATGCCGAGGTGCTGGCTGCGTCGCAACACCAGGCCGACCAGATTGCGCAGCGGCTCTCGTCATTGCCGGAGGTCGCGCGCGTGGTGACGCTCACGAACTTCGTTCCAAGCGACCAGGAACAGAAGCTCGCCGCGCTTCATTCCGCTGATCACGCGATCGGGCCCGTGCTCAGCCTGCGCCGCGAGAGGCCGGCTCCGGGCGACGAGGATACCGTCAATGTGCTGCGGAGTACGGCAGAAGCGCTCTCCAAGGCAGCAGCCGACGCGAATAGCCCGGCCGCGGACGATGCACGCACCGTCGCATCCCAGCTTGAGCAACTGGCAAATGGGGCGCCCGAAGTTCGTCGCAAAGCGGATGCAGCAATCACGCCGTCTCTCAATTACGATCTGGACCTCCTGCGCAAGACCCTCGCAGCCCAACCGCTGACACCCGAAAGCTTGCCTGCCGACCTGGTCCGCGATTGGCAGTTGCCGGACGGACGAGCGAGGGTACAGGCGCTCGCTAAAGGCGATGCAAACGACGTCGGCGTGCTCCGAAAATTCGCGGAGGCCGTTCTTTCTGCCGAGCCGACCGCGGCGGGAACTGCGGTTAGTTATTACGAATCAGCCCGCACGGTGACCCGGGCCTTCGGGGAGGCTGGGATAATGGCGCTGGTCGCCATCGCCATCCTCCTCGCGATTGCTTTGCGGCGGATCACAGACGTCCTGCTCACCTTAATCCCGCTGCTTGTCGCCGGGGCGCTCACGCTCGAGCTTTCCGTCCTGCTTGGTCCGGAGCTCAACTTTGCCAATATCATCGCACTTCCGCTACTCCTCGGCGTCGGTGTGGCGTTCAAGATCTACTATGTCATGGCATGGCGGGCCGGCAAAACCGGACTGTTGCAGTCGACGCTGACGCGAGCCGTGGTGTTCAGCGCCATGACCAATGCGGCCGCGTTCGGCAGCATGTGGGCCTCAAGCTACCCGGGGATGTCCAGCATGGGAAAGCTGATGGCACTAGCGCTTGCGTGCACCATGGCTGCCGCGGTGCTGTTTCAGCCGGTCCTAATGGGGCAACCACGCCAGATCAAGCCGCATGCGGAGGTGTCGCCTTTGCGCGAGGCCGCCGAATAGGTGGCCAGAACAGCGAAGGGTCATCGTTCGGTGAGCCGGGAAATGTCTGCTCGCCCGCAATGCGGTTGACAACATAGACGGGAATGGCGAACCCGATTCCGGCCGATGCGTCCGAACCGGAGAGGATGGCGCCGTTTACGCCAATAAGGCGCCCGGCGCTGTCGAGAAGAGGACCGCCGAAATTTCCCGATTAATCGGCGCGTCAGAATCATCTCCTTGACTTCGCGAGCAGTGACCGAGGGCAGTTTTCGGCCAAGCGCACTTACAATGCTGAGGTCAAAGTCGAGACCGTAGGGGTTGCCGATGGCAAACGTGCTCTGTCCGACCTGCAGGTCGGTCGAACGGCCCACGGCAAAGGGATGCAGTGGGAACCTGGGTCGCTCCAACTGAAGAACGGCCGGGTTATAATTGGGGGCAGCGCCTACCACCCGGGCCGTGACGAATTCACCGGAGGTCAGTCGAACTCTAATCTGGCCCGTGCCGCTGATGACGTGATTGAGGGCACGCGAGCGCGGATCCCCGCTGGCTTTCGCAAATGGCGTTGGCTCGCAGGGATGAGTGCCGCGCCTGTGGCACCGGCCCGGGGCGGATCGATTACTTCTGCATTTCGGAGTTGTTGGAGGATGACGACTCCGAATCCGAATTGCCGGAGGGGGTGCGGCCTGGACCGGATCCCACAGTCGCTGAGTTCGTCCCGGTCGTCATGGCCTCGAAGACGGACATGCCGTGTGGGCCTATCGTCATGACTACGGGATTGCCATCCTTCGATTTCGCCTGCACCACAAAGGGGCGGCATCGCCGGAAGTGGCGACGAAGACGTCTTGGGACCTAATGTGATCCTCGTCAAGGGCGACAAGTCTGGAACCGGGCCTGGTGCTGGCGGCCACAAGGGCGCCCACAAGGGCGAGCGCAAGGGCGGCCAGAAGCATGAAAACGATAAAGGTAAAGCTAAGGGCAAGTGAGAGTTGTCCGCGCAGCCACGAAGCATCGCGCAGCCCGCAAAGCATGAACCGGCACAGAGAAACGCTGGCGGGGTGGGCCTGCGCAGCCTCGCGGTTAAGCTGCCGGCCGATCTGCCCGAATTCATCCATTGGTCGGCAACGCCCGCGGCGCCGGACTCATCGGCGCGGTTGAACTGCTCGGCAAGAAGGAGTCGAAGGGGATTTTCAACCCGTCCTGGGGCGCTGCGGCTTACGTCGGAGAACGGGCTCAAGCACGGTCTGATCACGCGTGCGCTCGGAGACACGGTGAACTTCTGCCCGCCGATGATCATCACCAAGGCCGAGATCGGCGAGATCTGTGCGCGCTCCCGACGTGCACTCGACCACATTTATGCGGCTGCAGGCCGGTCGCCCGGTGGCTGCGACCTGGCGTTCCAACTGACGCCGAAGGCTCGATGCGGTAGGCCTTACCGAAGAGATCAAGGCAGCAATTCTCGGCGGCAACCCCGCGCGGGTCTTCCGCTTTTACGCGATTTCGGACCCTTGGCTTCGGAGGGTAGCAGCCGTTTCGATACGCAAAGTCTTGAGTGCGTCGGCGCCATTCGCCACCAGACCTGCCACGACGAATCCCCCGGTGCGGCGGGCTGTTTTTGTTTGGAAACGGCTGCTAAGCTATTAAGTTTGCTAGAAGCCATTCTGGCCATCTTTTCCAAACGTCCCTTGAAATCACTCGATAACCAAACTGATTTTGATTCCGCCATTCGGAGGTTCGATCCCTCCCGCCCCAGCCAGTTGATATCTCCACCTGAAATTGCTGGAATGATCATGGGATGCGCAGATCGCCGGCGAGGTGGGACGCTCGCCGGCGACGCTTCGCCATCGGCAGGGTGCCACCCCTCATTGCCGCGTCAGGCGAACCACGTCCTGCCGCAGCAGGTAGAGCGAGACGGCGAGCAGGACGACGTCCTTCATCAGGAACGGCACGTTGCCCGTCATCGCGGGGAAGCCGCCCGCAGCGACGTCCCAGCCCTCCGGCATGAAGGGAATGATGGTGACCGTCGCGATAAAGGTGCCGGTCGAGCCGAGGGCGCCGAGAACGCCGAGCCGCTTGTCCCAGAAACCTGCCAGCAGCAGGAACCCGAACGTCCATTCCGAGGCGCCCAGAAAGTAGCTGGCGCCGGCATGGCCGAACACCGGATAGAGCCACCAGATCAACGGCCCGTTGCTGATGAACGGGACCAGTCGTTCGAATTCATACGGAAACCACTTCTGGTAGCCGAAGAAGGCGAACATGATCACCATCGCGGCGCGGACGAGGTGGTAGTCGAGGTCCTCGGCCAGCAGGCCGGACCTTTCCAGCGCGCGGACGAGCGGATTGTGAGCGGTGTCGGACAGCGTAGTCATGGTCGTGATCCTTTCATGCTGGAGATCTGAGTGATCGCAGCGTCGCCTCACGCGACGGCGGGGAAGTCGATGTCGGTGTCGTTGATGCGGTTGAAGACGTTGGTGAAGACGGTGGTCGCGAAGGCCAGGCTGATCTCGACGAGCTGGGCGTCGCTGTAGCCGGCGGCCTTGATCGCGGCGAACTCCTCGTCGCTGATGGTGCCGCTGGACTGCGCGAGCTTGCGGACGAAGCGGATCAGCGCATCGCGCTTCTCATCGCCGGTCGCCCGACGATCGCGGATGTTCTTCAGCTCGTCGGGCTTGAGGCCTGCGAGCTTGCCGAGCACGCTATGCGCGGCGACGCAGTAGTCGCAGCCGGCGACACCGCTGATGACCAGCTTGATAGTCTCCTGATCGCGCTTGCTGAGCGACCCGGACGCGAGCACGGCATCGGCGGCGAGGACCGACTTGAGCGCAGCCGGACCGTGGGCGGCAATCGCCGCGAACGTGTTCGGCACGCTGCCGATCGCCTTCTTGATCTGGGCATAGACCTGACCGGACGGACCGGCATCGGATTCGAGATCGGGGACTGGAAGACGAGACATGGTGGCACTCCTTGTTGGGGTTGGTGAACGATTGCGGAGTGACAATAGAGACCGGATCTGAGACTTTGAATGTCGTCATAACTCAGATATATGCTCAGTCGTCTCATCTGGCGTCGTGGAGGATGTCATGGACTGGCTGAGCCGGCTGTTCGAGATGATGCCGGTGCGCGGCCGGCTCGACCTGCGCTGCACCTACGGCGCGCCGTGGCGGATCGAGCAGGGGCCGGGCGAAGCGAACGAGATCCCCTATCACGCGGTCGTCGGCGGCTCGGCCGTGTTGGAGGATCCGGCCGGCGGCAAGCCGCTGCGGCTGGACACCGGGGACATCCTGTTGCTGCCGGGCAATCCGCGCCACGTCATGCATGACGGCGGCGGCGCGCGGCCGAAGCCGGCGCGAAATCGCAAGGAGCTCAATCTCGTCATCAGCGAGAACGCCGGCAAGGGAGAGCGGCTCGATCTGCTCTGCGGGCATTTCGCGATCGCGCCTCCGCACGACCGCCTGCTGCGCGCCTATCTGCCGCCGCGCCTTGTCGTGCATGCCGGCGCTCGCAATGAAGGCGAGAATGCCGCGCAACTCGCGGGCCTCGTCGCGCTGATGCGCGGCGAGTCGGCCGGCGATCATCTCGGCGGCCGCGCGATGCTCAATGCGTTGTCGGCCGCGATGTTCGCGCTGGTGCTGCGGCTCGCCAGCGAGACCGAAGACGCACCGCGCGGTCTGCTCGCATTGGCTGGCCATCCGCGCCTCGCGCCGGCGGTGGCCGCTCTCTTCAGCGAGCCGGCGCGCGCCTGGTCGCTGCCCGATCTCGCGCGCCTGTGCAACATGTCGCGTGCCACACTCGCCCGGCAGTTCCAGGAGAAGCTCGGGCGATCGGCCTCCGATCTCCTGACCGACATCCGGATGACGCTTGCGGCGAACGAGTTGAGGAAGTCGTCGCGGTCGACGGGCGCCGTGGCGGAGGCGGTGGGATATCAATCCGAAGCCGCTTTCCAACGCGCCTTCAAGGGCCACATGGGCGTCACGCCGGCGCAGTGGCGCAAGATGCAGGAGCAGTTGGGGCGGGATATTTTCGCAAGGCCGGCGCGACCTGAAGATGCCGGATCATTTCCGGCAGGGCCGGATTCGAGATGAAGCGGTCGCCGAAGGTGACAGCGGCCGGTGGTCATTGCGCCCCACCGGCCGGCTCGTGCGCCGTCACACCTTGACGGCCGCCGCCCGCTGCAGCACCGGGATCATGTCCTTCGGCTCCGGCCGGCGGGTGTAGTCGGGGTTCACTTCGGAATAGAGGATCACGCCATCCTGTCCGATGACGTAGCGGGCCGGCATCGGCAGCGTCCAGCTCGGGTCGTCGTTGAACGTCGGCAGATCGTTCTTGAGCTGCTTGTAGAGCTCGACCAGATAGTCGGGCAAGTTGAAGCGAAGGCCGAACGCGGCGCCGACCGCACCCTTGGCGTCCGACAGAATCGGGAACGAGAGCTTGTTCTGGCGAACCGACTTGCGGCTGTTCGGAGCGGTCTGCGGCGAGATCGCGATCAGCGAAGCGCCGTATTTGTCGAACTCCGGCTTGGCGGCCTCAAGCGCCTGCAGCTCCATGTTGCAGTACGGACACCAGACGCCCCGGTAGAAGCTGAGCACCAGCGGGCCGCGCTTCAGCAGCTCGGTCGAGCTCACGATGTTGCCGTCGGGGTCCTTCAGCAGGAAGGACGGCGCGAGATCGCCGGCCTTCTTGGCGCGCTTGGCCGCGCCCGATTCGATCAGCTCGGCGGTGGCGCGGTGCATCGTCTCGATGACGGCGTGAGGAACGTTGTAGGGCGGCTTTCCGGCTTCGAAATCGGCTTTGAAAGCGTCGAGCTTGGCTTGAAGCGACATGATGGTCTCCTTCGGTGTCTGCGTGGACGGCGCGGCGCCGCCCGTTTCGTTGAACTCACGTGGAGAAACCTAAAGCAGGCCGCCGCAGCGGGGTAGCCGGGACGCCGGACTAGCGCTTATTCCGCCCAGGAATAATGGTCGCGCGGCCGGTGTTCACCGTACGCGGTCAGTCGTGACGTTGAATGCCGGCCGGGATCGAATAGATGCCCGTTCGTCTCATGGGCCCGCGGCTGCGAGCACAGGGGCCTTAGCAGGGCCTTACGCGTTGAACCTACGCTCGAAGAAATCCACGAACGCACGCGCCTTGGCTGTCGCCGCGCGGCCGCCCGGAAGCACCGCCCAGAGGTCGAGTGGCGGCAGGCTCCATTCCGGCAGGACCGTACGGACCGTGCCCGACCGCAACTCGGGGCTGAACATCCACTCCGACGCGATGGCCAGTCCCGCATGCGCGAGCACGGCTGCTCTCACGCCTTCGGCAGCACTCACCCGAAGCCGACCTTGAACGGTGACGGCCAATTCCGTGCTCTCGCGCGTGAACGACCACACGCTGCCTTCGCGCAGATAGACGACGGCCTGATGCGTGCTGAGCTCACTCGGCGCCGACGGCGTGCCGGCCCGATCGAAATAGGCGGGTGTCCCGAGCACGTGCCGCTTGCACCTGCCGACGCGGCGAGCGGTCAGTGTCGAATCCACCATCTTCCCCATCCGCAGCGCCACATCGATGCCCTCCTGGACGAGATCGATTTGACGATCGTCCAGCACCACCTCGAGATCCAGCTCCGGATGCTGCGCCATGAACTGCGGCAGCAATGGAATGAGATGGATACGGGCGAAAGTCACGGCTGCACAGACGCGCAATCGTCCCTTGAGACCTGCGCCCGCGCCGCGCGCGGCGAGCTCGGCCTCGGTCGCTTCCGCGAGCGCGCGTCTGGCGCGTTCGAGATAGCCAAGTCCGGCTTCGGTGGGTGTCAGCCCTCGCGTCGAGCGCGTCAGCAGCTTGACCCCGAGATAGTTCTCCAGCTGTGCGACGGATTTCGAGACCGCCGGTTGGCCGACGCGCAGCTGCCGCGCCGCTCCGGAGAACGAGCCAGTCTCCACGACCCGCACGAATGTCTCCATCGAAGCCAGACGGTCCATCTTATTCTCCGCAGGAATGAGCGATATCGCTGCGCCCTGTCTGCCATGCCGGACGGAAATTGGCCACTGCACTGCGCCGGCGGACCGATTGACAGAACGCCGTCCAAGCCTTGAATCGGCGAACAGTTTTCCGAGAGCAGGAGACACGCATGGACCGACCGATCGAACGTCTTCAGGCCGCGGATGCTTCGCGGCCTCGCCGGTTGGACTGCGGCGAGCTCCCGGGCCAGGTGGTGCTGGTGCTGCAGGGCGGCGGCGCTCTTGGATCCTATCAGGCGGGAGTCTATCAGGCGCTCCAGGAAGCCGGAATCGAGCCGGACTGGATCATCGGCACCTCGATCGGCGCCATCAACGCAAGTCTGATCGCGGGAAACGAGCCGCCGCGCCGGCTGGAGCAGCTGCTCGCGTTCTGGAGCCGCGTGCAGCGCGCCCCCCCGCTGGAGCTTTGCGAGCGCTTTCGCTGGCCTCGGCGGACGGTGGTCGCACTGGAGCACGCTGACCCAGGGCATACCCGGCTTCTTCACGCCGAACCCGCTTGCCCATGCCGGCGATGCCTTCCCGCTGGGTGCCGACCACGCCGGCTACTACTCGACGGCACCGCTCGAACACACGCTCGCCGAGCTGGTGGACTTCGAGCTGATCAACGAGGGCAAGCCGCGCCTGACTGTCGGCGCCGCGCATGTACGGAGCAGCCGGATGCGCTATTTCGACACCCGCGATGAAAAGCTCGATGTCAGGCACATCATGGCGTCGGGAGCCCTTCCGCCCGCCTTTCCGCCGGTGCGTATCGACGGCGAGCTCTACTGGGACGGCGGCATCCTCTCCAATACCCCCACCGAGGCGGTGTTCGATGACAATCCGAGAAAGGATTCGGTGATCTTCTCGGTCCATCTGTGGAATCCGGTGGGGCCGGAGCCGACGACGATGGCCGATGTCCTCAACCGCCACAAGGACGTCCAGTATTCGAGCCGCATTGCGAGCCAGATTGCGCGCCACCAGCAGACGCATCGGTTGCGTCACGTCATCAACGAACTCGCATCGCGGCTTCCCAAAAGTGAAAGCAGCAACCCGGAAATCATGGAATTGCTCGGCTACGGCTGCCAGACCCGTATGCACGTGATCCAACTGCTGGCGCCGCAGCTCGACCACGATGATCACACCAAGGACATCGATTTCAGCGAGGCCGGAATCCGGCTGCGCTGGGACGCAGGCTACGCGCACACCAGGGCGGTGCTGGCGCGCAGGCCGTGGGAGGACCAGTTCGATCCGCTGGCGGGCGTCGTCCTGCATGAAGCGCACGATTTGACGCCGCTCGCCGCCGAATGACCCCGCCACCCTCGCGGTTCGGCAGAGACCAGGAATGATCAGTGCTTCGACATCACCGCGCGATCCCGACCGTCATGCCTGGTTCGAGGTCTGCCGCCATCATCTGGTCGTGCTTATCGGCCGGGATGGCCGCTTTCGGCAGGCCCGATGATCAGTTGCGCCGTGCGGTCCAGTATCCGGCGCACCGCGCGGTGCCGGAATAGCCGCTCCACCGTCCGCGGCCAGCGTTACCCGAAAGCCGGCCGCTGCCCGAGGCGAACTTGTCCTGAACGCTCACCGAGGCGCGGACAGCCCCGGATCTTGCGACGTAGCCCCTGAACCTCACCAGGTTCGGATGTGTCACGATGCCGTCGGTGATGTTGACGGAGAAATTGTACGTCGGATCGCATGCACCTCGCTGCGTCACGAAGACGAGATCCCAGGTGCCGTCATAAGCCGAGCGAGCCTCGGCTGCGGAGCTGGAGGCGGCGAGACAGACCGCCGCCGCGGCCCAATAAACGCACTTCTTCATCACGATGTCTCCGGGCCGTGGTCATGGCGGCCACGAGCTGTGCTGCACTTGTCTTTCGAGAAGATAGCAGCTTTTTCGATCGTCCAAAGAGGACGGTTTCGCGAGCCTCGTGCTTTTTCCAAATGCACCTCGAAGTCGTTGAATGCGCCAGCTGGCGCCGCTTCTATCCCTCGTGCTGATCCAGCCCCGCCAGCCGAAGCGGGGCGCCGATCACATCTTGGGCGCAGGGCAGCATGCCCGCCGCGGCCTTGCCGTGGCAGCCGGTCCCTGTAATCTGGCGAGAACACCGGATAAGGGAAAAGATCGATGAGGGGAGTTCTGGAGGGCGTGCGCGTGCTCGATTTCGGGCGCTATATCGCAGGCCCCTATTGCGCGACATTGCTGGCAGAATTCGGCGCCGAGGTCATCCGCGTGGAGAAGCGCGACGGCAGCGAGGACCGCTTCGTGGCGCCGGTCGGCGAGAACGGCGAAGGCGCGCTGTTTCTTCAGGTCAACCGCAACAAGAAGTGCATCACGCTCGACCCGATGAAGCCTGAGGGACAGGAGGTGATGCGCCGCCTGATCGCCACCGCGGACGTCGTTGTCGCCAATCTGCCGCCGCAGACCCTGCGCGCGATGAAGCTCGATTACGAGCAGCTCAAGGTGATCAAGCCCGACATCATCCTGACCACGGCGACCGCATTCGGCGGGCCGGGGCCGTGGTCCGACCGGGTCGGCTTCGACGGCGTCGGACAGGTCATGTCGGGCGCGGTGTACATGACCGGCGCGGGCGATCCGCCGTACCGGGCCGCAGTGAACTGGGTCGATTTCGGCACCGCATTGCATTGTGCGTTCGGCACGCTGGCCGCGCTGATCGAGCGCGGCAAATCCGGACGCGGGCAGGTCGTCGAGGGCGCGCTGCTCGCAACTGCGTTGTCCTTCGCCAATGCCACGCTGATCGAGCAGGCCGTCATCAACGTCAACCGCGTGCCGACGGGCAATCTCGGTCAGACCGCCGCTCCCGCCGACATCTACCGCACCAAGGACGGCTGGGTGCTGTGCCAGGTCACCGGCCAGCCGCTGTTCAAGCGCTGGGCGAGGCTGATGGGCGAGGAGGAGCTTTGGCTGAACGATCCGCGCTTTGCCGACGACATCAGCCGCGGCAACAACGGTCCCGTCATCAGCGAACGGATGGCGCGCTGGTGCGCGATGCGCACCACGCAAGAGGCCGTCGACGCATTGGGCGAGGCGATGATTCCGACCGGGCCGGTGCTGAGCCCGCAACAGGCGCTGGATCATCCGCACATCCGCGCCGCCGGTTTCCTGCAAGAGGTGAATTATCCGGGCTTGCCGAAGAGTGCGCCGGTCGCCCGCGCCGCCGTCCGCCTGTCGGAAACGCCGGGCGAAATCGCCAGCCGCCCGCCGACGCTCGGCGAGCATACCGAGAGCGTGCTGGCGGAACTCGGCTACGACGCGGCTGCGATTGCGGCGCTTCGGCAGGGCGGCATCATCTAACGGATGCACGCTTGGCGTTGACGTCCTTGCGCAAGGCCACGGTGTTGGAACGCGCGGGATCGTCCGCCGTTCCCTATTGTCGAACCGGACAGGATCCACGCACCAAGGCGAACTGAGCTGGACGGCAAATCTTGGCGAGAGAACTCATGGCAAAGCCGACCGAGGATAGCATCCGGACCCGTGCACATCAGCTCTGGGAATTGGCAGGCAAGCCGGAAGGACAGCAGGAGAAGTTCTGGCATGAAGCGGAGCGGGAGCTTTCGGCCGATCCGGCCGACAACGCCGAAGAATCCTCCGATCGGTTCACGGAATAGGTGCGGGGCAGCACTGCTGCCTTGCATTGATCTGCATCAGCGCGCCCGGCCAGGCTTGCAAGTTTCGCCAGCTTTGGGAACGTCCGCCGCCCTGCGCAATTAGACGAAAAACCTTCGCGAGAGGCGACAAACGTCACTCCCGCGGAATGGTCGCGATGAGGGAGCGCAAATGGCGGAAGCCGGCTCCGCCTGGGATGAGCCGGCACTGCAGCAAGGAGATTGTCATGCTTACGAGATCAATGCTGATCGGCGCCATGCTGGCGGTCAGCTCCACCATCGCCTTGGCCGGTCCCTGCAACACGGCCAACCGCGATGCCGGCTCAGGACCGGTCACGACCGGCAAAGCGACCGATACGACCGGCGTTGCGTCGTCAGATGCCAAGGAGCACCCGCCGACCGCAACCATGAACAAGGCAACCGAGGGCACGGCGACCTCCTCGCAGGACGCTCAGCGTCAGATGCAGGGACAGCCGACCGCAGCCGAGCAGTCGAAGACGGCAGCGGGGACCAGCGACAAGGATTGCTGAGGCGTCCGTACTCAAGCCAGCGCGAGATGCCGATCCCCGCGGCGTCTCGCGCCCCGCCCGGCCCGGAGCATTGAGCCCATGATCCATCACGTATCGGTCGGAACGAACGACGTGCATAAGGCGCGCGCGTTTTACGATCCATTGATGGCGTTGATCGGCTTTCGGGTTCTCAAGTCCTCCGATCGCTCCGTCCATTACGGCGCATCTGACATCGTCTTCAGCCTGGAAACGCCGGTGGACGGTGAGCCCGCGAGCGCCGGAAACGGCGTGCATATCGCCTTCCAGGCGCCGGACCGGGAGACCGTGAGGCGCTTCCACAGCGTGGCCATTGCCAACGGCGGGCGTGATGAGGGGCCGGCAGGAATCCGCGAACAGTACAACGCCAATTACTACGGCGCCTTCGTGCGCGATCCCGACGGCAACAAGATCGAAGCCGTGACCTACACGGCGCGGGAGAGTTTCGGTCTGCGGACGGAAGACCGATGAACGACGCCAGGTTGCCCGAAAGCCCGATCGTACGCGCCGTTCACCTCTGCACCGACATGCAGAACATCTTCGCACCCGGCGGTCTCTGGGAAACGCCATGGATGGAAAAAGTGCTGCCGACGATCGCCTCGATCGTCTCGCGTCATCCGGCGAGAACGATCTTCACGCGCTTCATCACGCCGGAGAATCCGGAAGACCGTCCCGGCCAGTGGCAGGCCTATTTTGAACGCTGGCACCAGGCAACCCGCAGCCGACTCGCGCCAGCCGCTCTCGATCTCGTGCCGGCACTGGCGCGCTATGTTCCTCCGGCCCGCATCGTCGACAAGCCGGCCTATTCCGCATTCAGCAATCCGGATCTGGCGCGCCTGCTGATCGAGAAGCACATCGGCACGGTGGTGTTGACGGGCGCCGAGACCGACGTCTGCGTGCTCTCGACGGCGTTGAGTGCCGTCGACCTCGGCTTTCGGGTTGTCATCGTCGAGGACGCGCTGTGCAGCTCGTCCGATGTCGGCCATGACGCGCTCATGACGATGTACCGCACCCGCTTTCACGGCCAGGTGGATCTTGTGACCGCGGAAGAGCTCGCAGAGTTCTGGCGGGAATAGGAAGCGGTGCCGCTCGGCGCGTTGGGATCAACGCCGCTTCGCAGCTTTCGTTCGCCGGTTGTAAGGCGAGCGGTTGACGGGCCGCAGCGAAATCCCTTCGCGCTGCGCCTTGCTGCGGATCGCCGCGACCGGACGCTGAAGCTTGATGCTCATGACGCCCGTCGGCGTATTGCCCTTCGCAAGCTGCTTCAGCTTGCTCACATCCGCAGGCGTCCACGGCTGACGCGAGCGGCGCTTGTAGGCGGGATTTGCCTTGCGTGGGCCTTTGCGGCCGATCGGTGATCCCGGCCGCTTCCATGCTGCTTTCGCCATTGATGATCCTCCTTCAAGTCCTTCCTGAACCTGCGAATCACCATTTCGGTTCCGGCGTAGCGCCATGCGAGGGCCGATCCGCGGGAACCGCGCTTCGCGCCTCGGGTTGGTCGGATGACCACAATCTGTCGAGGAGGAGAGTTCGTCGAGCCGGTGCCGGCCTCGGGAATCACAACTCCGAAATGATTGAAAGGACAGCAAATGCTGGAAGAGAAACTCAAGGAAGCCATCGTCGGCGAGCTTCAGCGCCAGGCCGCCAACCGGCCGCAATCGCTGAAAGTCCAATCGCTGAAAGTCCAATCGCTGAAAGTCGAAGGCTCCGCCGAAGAGCTGGTCGTCAACGGAAAGATCGATCTCGCCGAGCTTGCCATGGTGATTGCAGGGTCGGTCGCCGGGGGGCCGTAGCTTCCGCTTCAAAGCAGGGCCTTGAGCTTCAGCGCATCGGCCGGTGCCGCGCTCTTCTGGTCGTTGTCGAAATAGACATAGACGTCGCAGCCCTGCCGCTTCCAGGACTTGATGCGGCGGGTCCATTGCGTCAGCGCGGGCTTGGCATAGTGCCCGTGATAGCGCCCGCCCGGCCCGTGGCCGCGCACATAGACGAAGTCCGCCGTGCGCGTCCATGGTGCCGGTGCATCGTGATGGTCCGACAGGCACAGTGAGATGTTTTCGTCCGACAGCATTCGGAGAATGCGCGGCTGATACCAGCTCGGATGACGGAACTCGAAGCTGTAGCGGCGCTTGCGCGACAGCAGCTTGAAGAAGGAGGCGAGGCGGTCGGGATTGGCCTCGAATTGCGGCGGCAATTGAAACAGGATCGGGCCGATCTTGCCGCGCAGCAGTGAGATGCGATCCTCCAGCAGTTCGAGGCTATTGACGGAGCGGTCGGACAGGCGCTTCCAGTGTGTGATGAATTTGGACGCCTTCCAGGCGAAGACGAAATCGCGGCCGGTCTGCTCGCGCCACCCTTTCACTGCGTCGGGCGTCGGCGTGCGATAGAACACGCCGTTCAGCTCGGTCGTGTCGAACTGGCTGGCGTAATAGCCGAGCTGCTGCTTCAGCGGCAGGCCATCGGGGAAGAACGGGCCGCGCCAGGAGGCGTAGTGCCAGCCGGAGGTTCCGATCAGAACGCGCGCCATTCACCTGACATCCCTTAATACCCGTGCCATCGCCGAGGAGGCTTGCCAATGGTGGAAGCCGCGTCTGCCGAAGGGGAACGTCGGTGCGGTCGATACGTTGCTCGTGAGCTTGGTCAACGGGAGGACCGGAACCGATGTACGCGCTGTTCGAAGGCAACAAGCAGATCGGCAGTCCATTTCCTTCCGAGAAGGAGGTGTGGGAAGCCGCCTTGATCGAAGGACTGGTGACCGACGTTCCCGTCGCGGACGAGGAAGGCGGCCGGATTCTGCCCCAGGGATATCATGTTGCGCGGGTGGAGCAGGCCGAGGTCTGCGAGCCGCGGCCGGAGTGGAAGCTGCCCCGCGAGATCTCGTGAGCTAGTTCGACGCCAGCGCCGATTTAGCGACCTCGGCCATCCAGGTCGATGCCACCGGGAGGATCGCGTCGTTGAAATCGTAGCGCGGGCCGTGCAGCTCGGCGCCGTCGCGCAATTCGCCGTTGCCGATCCAGACAAAGGCGCCCGGCCGCTTTTGCAGGTAGAAGGCGAAATCCTCGCCGGCCATGCTGGGGGCGAGGTCGCGGCGCACGGGCGCCTGCGCCTTCTCCGCGGCGAAGCGGGCGAGGCCGGCTTCCGCCGGCGTGTTGATGACGACGCCGACACCCATGACGATCTCGGGCGTCACCTTGACGCCGAAGCTCGTCGCAATGCCGCCGCAGATCTCGTCGATCCGCGCCAGGATGATGTCCTTCACCGCATCGCGATGATAGCGCAGCGTGCCGCCGATCGCGACGCGTCCTGCGATCTGGTTGCGCGCCGTGCCGCCTTCGAGCGTGCACAGCGAGAGCACGGCGGTGTCGAGCGGATCGACACTGCGCGACACGACGGATTGCAACGCCACGATCAGATGGCCGGCCGCCATGACGGGATCGCGGGTGAGATGCGGCATGCCGGCGTGCCCGGCATGGCCCTCGATGGTGATGGTGATGCGCCCGCCCGAGGCCATGACGACGCCGTCATGGACCGCGATGGTGCCGGCCTCCAAACCCGGCCAGTTGTGGAAGCCGAACACGCGCTGCATCGGAAAGCGCTCGAACAGCCCGGCTGCGACCATTGTGCGGGAGCCGCCAAAGCCTTCCTCGGCCGGCTGGAAGATGAAGTCCACCGTGCCGCTCCAGTCGGTGTCGGCGGCGAGCAGCGCCGCGGCACCGAGCAGCGAGGCGGTGTGCCCGTCATGGCCGCAGGCATGCATCACGCCGGGATGTGTCGAGGCATAGGCAAGGCCGGTCTCTTCGGTGATCGGCAGCGCATCCATGTCGGCGCGCAAGCCGACGCGCCCATGAGCGGACCCTCGCGCGAGGGTCGCGACGATGCCGTGGCCGCCGATTCCCGCCTCGAAGGGAATGCCGAGCTCGGCGAGTTTGTCCTGCACGAAGGCCGCAGTCGCCTTCTCCTGAAGGGACAATTCGGGGTGCGCATGCAGATGCCGGCGCCACTGGGTGAGTTTCTGGTGCAGCTCGGGTGTCAAGGCGGGGAGACTCTCGGATGGTGGCGGCTGCTGCCACCATAGCCGATTATTCGCCTGCTGCACCCAGGCCCTCGGAATGCCTCGCGTGCAGCAAAGCTACGGCGCCAGTTTCGCCAGTCCCTGCCAGTCGAAGCTGATGCCATGACCCGGACGGTCCGGCGCCAGCGCCTTGCCGTCCTCCAGCACCAGCGGATGCTCGATGTAGGTGTCCAGCCCAAAACCGTGCGCCTCCAGATACGACCGGTTCGGACAGGCCGCGAGCAGGTGCACGGTGACGTCATGCGCGCCGTGGCTGGTGACGGGCAGGTTGAACGCTTCCGCCAGCCGCGCGATCTTCATGAAGCTCGAGACGCCGCCGCAATTGGTGACGTCGGGCTCGGGATAGGACACCGCGCCCGCGACGATGTAGTTCTTGAACTCCCACAGCGAGCGCAGATTCTCGCCGGCCGCGATCGGCACGCCGCCGGCCTGCATGATGCGCGCATGTCCGGCGATATCGTCGGGAATGATCGGCTCCTCGAGCCAGGTGAGATCATAGGGCACGAAGGCCCGAGCGGCGCGGATCGCGTCCTCGACGGTCCACTTCATGTTGGCGTCCGCCATCAGCGGAAAGCCGTCGCCGAGATGCTGTCGCATCGCGGCCACGCGTGCGACGTCGGATTTGAGATCGGGCCGCCCGACCTTCATCTTGATGGCGCGAAAGCCCTTGGCGAGATTGCCGTCGGTCTGCGCGAGCAGCGCCTCGAGCGAGAGATCGAGGTCGATGCCGCCGGCATAGCACGGCACCCGCGCATCGAAACCGCCGAGCAACTGATACAGCGGCAGCTTGGCGCGCCGCGCCTTCAAATCCCACAGCGCGATGTCGAGCGCGGACAATGCCAGCACCGCCGGCCCGCCGCGGCCGCCATAGTGCAGGCCCCACCAGACGTGATGCCAGAGTGCTTCCGTGTCGTCCGCCTCGCGTCCCTCGACCAGCGGCGGAATCTCGCGCTTCAGGATATCGGCGACCGCGCCGCCATTGCGCCCGACCGTGTAGGTGTAGCCGACCCCTTCGGCGCCGTCGGCATCGCGGATGCGGCAGGTGATCAGCTCGAAGGCCGACATGTCGCCATGGGTGGAGTCGGACAGCGTGACGGGCAGGGGAATCCGGTAGAAACCGGTCTCGATATCTGCGACGCGCGGCATGTGGCCTCCATATTTTTCTTTTCTTCGTAATTCGTAGGGTGGGCAAAGCGAAAGCGTGCCCACCAACTCTTGCTGTGCTCGTCGAGAGACCAATGGTGGGCACGGCGCTGCGCGCCTTTGCCCACGCTACGGATTACGAGCTTGCCTCACCGCATGGTCGCGAGCTGCACCGCCAGCGCGCACGCCCTGTCGTATTCGTCGAGATTGATCCACTCGTCGATCGTGTGCGCCTCGTTCTGCCCGGCACCGAAGGTCACGGTGGGAACGCCGTGGCGCACCATCCAGTTGGCGTCGAGGCCGCCATTGGCGGCGCGGACGTTCGGCGTGCCGCCCACGGCAGAGACCGCCTCGATCGCGCGTTTGACCACGGGCAGGCTCTCCTTCATGCGGAACGGATAATAGTCGGTCTCGGCCTTGAACTTGATCTTGCCGGACTTGCCTTGCGCATTCGTCACCTTCTTGGCGGCCTTCTCGAACGCGGCCTTGTAGGCCTTGGTGATCTCCTTGAAGAATTTTCCGTCATGGCTGCGGCTCTCGCCGCGCACATGGACGTAGTCGGTGACGACGTTGGTGGCATCGCCCGCGGGGCGGCCGTCGCCGCCGGTGACCGGGCCGACATTGCTGGTGCCCTGCTTCTTGCCCTTCACCACCTTGCCGAACCAGCCGCCCGCCTTCACGTCCGCCAGGGCGAGCGCCATGATCATGGTCGAGGAGATGCCGCGCTCGGGCGCGACGCCGGCATGCGAGGCGCGGCCGAAGATCTCGACGGTCCAGCGGTCGGCGCCGACCGCGCCGATCACGACGTTGGAGGCCGGGCCGCCGTCATAGTTGAAGGCCATCACCGGCTTGCCGAGCTCCTCCAGCTTGACATGACGCGCGCCATAGAGCCCGCTCTCCTCGCGCACGCAGAACAGCAGCGTGATCGGCGGATGATCGAGCTTCTGCTTTGCGAGCTCGGCGGCCAGCGTCACCAGCACGCCGCAGCCGCAGCGATTGTCGCCGCCGAGCGCGGTCCTGGCCTCGTTGACGATCTTGCGGCCGGATTTCTTGGGCCTCGCGCCGGCGCAGAGCGGCACGGTGTCCATATGGGTCATGAACATGATGCGCGGCTGGTTTTGCAGCGCGCCGCGGCCGGGCAGGTCGACGATGAGGTTGCCGGTCTCGGTCGGCACGGGAATCCGGGTGTTGGCGTCGTCGAGCCGGATCGCTTTCCCCGGCACACCGCTCTCCTTCAGCGCGGCGGTGAGCTCACGCCCGATCGCCGCCTCCTGTCCGGTCACGCCCTCCACGGCGAGGAAGCGCATGAGGCGGTCGGTGGCGGCTTCGGTGTCGACGGGCATGATGATTCCTTTGGCGGGCAGGGCGCGCCATCTTATGGGCTCGGTGAGGTGTAAGCCAAGAAGATCAGCACGCCGAATGCCAGCATGGCAGCCATGAACAGCAGCACCGCCGGCAGCCCGGCCAGCGCCGCCACCGCACCGGTGACCGACTGCATCAGCGCCGCGCCGAGGAAGAAGGCGAGGTTCACGGCCGCGAGCGCCTTGCCTGCGGTTTGCGCATCGACGAGTTGCCTGGACATGCCGAACAGCAGCGGCTGCGCCGACGTCGCAAGGCCGATGACCACGAACAGCACCAGATCGTATTGCGGCGGCATCACCGGCAGGCCCAGCAGTGCGGAGACCGCGTAATGCGGCGCGCCGAGCGCCATCAGCACCAGCAGCAATGCGCCGACCATATGCGAGCCGGCCACCAGCGCGCGGCGGCGGCCGAGGCTGCGGTCGATCATGCCGATGCACAGCGGCCCCGCGATCATCGCCAGCGTGAACGCGCCGAGCTGGTTGCCGGCCTCGATCCGGGACAATCCCTTGACCTGCATCAGCCACGGCCCGCCCCACAGGCCGCGCAGCACCAGCGAGGTCGCCAGCGACACCAGCGCCAGCGCAATCAGCCCGCGCAGCGGCCGCGAGAAGCCGAGCCTGAGCACCTCGATCATCTGCGACAGCGGCGAGGATTGGTCCTTGTGCTCGGCCGGCTGGCCCGGCACCAGCATGAACACGGCGAGCGCCACCGCGATGCCGCCGACGCCTGCGATCCAGAATCCGGCGCGCCAGCCGTAATGGTCGACCACGAAGGCCAGCGGGCTCGACGACAGCAGCATGCCGATATTGCCGATCGAGAGGATCGCGCCCGACCACAGGCCGAAGCGGGCCGCCGACAATTGCTTGGCCGCCAGCGTCATCGGGCACATCAGCATGCCCGAGGTGGCGATGCCGAGCAGCACCTGTCCGAAAGCAAAGCTCGAAGGCCCGGTTGCAAAGCCCGAGGCGATGGCGCCGATCACGGTCCAGGCCAGCAGGCTGAGCGACACCGGCCGCACGCCGAACCGGTCCATCGCCGCACCGACCGGAATCTGCGCCGCGGCAAACGCGAAGGGATAGACCGAGGTGAGGCTCGCCAGCGCCTGCGGCTCGATTTGGAAATCCGCCGCCATCAAATCGAGGCTGACCGCCGGGATGGTGCGCAGCAAGGTCGAGAGCATGTGCCCGCAGGCGAGCGCGAGCAGCGCAAAGATCAGCGCGCGGGTGCCATCTCCCGCTTGATCCGTGGCAACCGCAGTCATCAGCGTCCCGTCCCGGCAAGGGTTTTCAAGGGTTTTGGCCGGGTTACACGATTGCGGGAAGAGTGCCAATGGCGGCAGCGGCAGCCCCCTCATTCCGGATTGCCGCCCGTCGGCGCGATCCGCGCGTCAGATGATCGCGCGGAAAAGCAGATACAGGCATCCCGAGATCAGCATCGCGGCCGGCAGGGTGAGGATCCACGCCAGCACGATATTGCGGATCGTTCCGGTTTGCAGGCCCGAGCCGTTGGCCGCCATGGTGCCGGCAACACCGCTCGACAGGATGTGCGTGGTGGAAACAGGCATGCCGTAGAACTCGGCGCCCAAAATTGTTCCGGCCGCGACCAGCTCGGCCGAGGCGCCTTGCGCGTAGGTCAGATGCTGCTTGCCGATACGCTCGCCGACGGTGATGACGATGCGGCGCCAGCCGACCATGGTGCCGAGGCCGAGCGCGATCGCAACCGAGACCTTGACCCAGTTCGGGATGAAGCGCGTGCCATGTTCGAGGCTGGTGCGATAGTCTTTCAGGATCGCGGTGTCGGCCGGCTCGAATTTCGCGCCGGCTTCGGGCAGCAGACGGATCGCGTCGGCGGCCAGATACATGTCGTTGCGCATGTTCGGCGTCGCCGCAGCCGGGATGCGGCTGATCGAGCCATAGTTCTTCACCCCGTTCGCGACCTCGTCCGACAGTGCAGCCAGGGCCGCGAACACCTCCGGACGGTTGAGATTGCGGGTCTTGAGCGCGTCGCCGATCAGGCCGCGCGCGTCGCCGGCGTTGCCCTGCTGGGCGCCTTGCGCATGCGCGGAGAAAACGGATTTGGCCTTGCCGGTGACCTCGACGAATCCCGGCGTGCTCGCTTCAGGCATGGTGCGGTTCAGCGCATAGGCGGTCGGTGCCACGCCGATCAGGATCAGCATGATCAGCCCCATGCCCTTCTGGCCGTCATTGCCGCCATGCGCAAAGGACACGCCGGTGCAGGTGAGGATCAGGATGCCGCGGATCCACCACGGCGTCTTGCCCCTCGGCTCCTCGTAGAGCTTGCGCACGGGAACGATGACCTTGAGCAAGAGCAGCAGCAGGGCGGACAGCGCGAAGCCGACGACAGGGCTGAACAGTAGCGCCTTGCCGACGCTGATCGCCTGCGACCAGTCGACGCCGGATGTTGCCTGTCCGGCGGGGGCAACGAGCTCGTTGGCAAGGCCGACGCCCATGATCGAGCCGATCAGGCAGTGCGAGGAGCTGTTGGGAATGCCGATCGACCATGTCGCCAGATTCCAGATGATCGCGGCGATCAGCAGGGCGAAGATCATGGCATAGCCGGCAGTGCTGCCGACCTGGAGGATCAGATCGACCGGCAGCAGCGTGATCACGCTGTAGGCCACCGCGCCGGTCGACACCAGCACGCCGAGGAAGTTGAACACGCCCGACCAGATCACCGCGGTGAGCGGCGGCAGGCTGTGGGTGTAGATGACGGTCGCCACCGCATTGGCGGTGTCGTGGAAGCCGTTCACGAATTCGAAGCCGAGCGCGATCATCAGGGCGATGCCCAGCAGAAGCAGCGCGCCGAGCGCCAGCGGCTCGCCGACGCTGCTGGTGTCGGTGAAGATGCCGTAGGCGGCATATCCGATCCCGCTGACGAGGAAGAGCAGGAAGACCGCAACCATGCTGACATGCGGTTTCCTGTGGAGGTCGGGCTTGGCGGCGGCTTGCGGGCTCAGGCGTGCATCGTTCAATGCGAGATCGGACATCGGAATGGCTCGTCAGGCGGATTGTTGGCAATGCATTGACGGGGGGACGGAGGCCGAACGCTACGTGCGCTCGAAAGTGTCGACGTTGGTTGTCACGGCGCGCCACCAGTTCAGCGGCTTGAGCTTGGCGGGATCGCCTTCATTTGCGGCACTCAGCGCCTGGTCGGCGACCACGAACCAGGCGGTCTCCATCTTCCCGTGACGCAACAATCCCGTGTAGGAAACGACACGGTCACCCGTCGCGGACGAGCCCACGGCGACAAAGCCGATGCAATTGCCTCGATGAAATCCGGTGACCTGCACCGTTTGTCCGTAGAAGCCGCTGTCCTCGAGCGCGGTCTCGAAAGTCCCCTCGATGCGGCCCTCGGCATCGCCGATGATGCGCAGGACGGAGCCGAACTGGTTTCGCCAACTGCCGACCCAAGAACTGCCGAAAGAACTGCCGACCCAAGAACTGCCGATCCATGACATGCTCGTTCTCCACGGTCGCTTGACGGTTACGTGGCCGGCGCGGCGCGCAGCCGATGCAATCGATGCAGCTCTTTCGCGGCGTCCTTCATCAGGCCCTGCGCCGCCTCGCGCTCCTGGCCGACGATGAACCCCGAGGCGAAAGCCTGGGCGCGGCGGTTCGCCGGCGGCGCCGCCAGCGCGGCCTCGGTTGCGAGCTCGCGATGCGCCATGAAATCGTTGAGCGATCCCAGCGCGGACTGAATCTGCTTCAGCCGGCCGGAGAGGCTTGCCAGCTGCTTGCGGTCGCGACCGCTGTAGAGGCTCTCGAAGAAGTCGATGGCGTAGCGAATCTTCTTGATCTTGATCCGCAGCTTGTGGCGCTGCCTCGGATCGAGATCGTCCAGATGCTTGCCCTGCTTGCGCGCCTTCCCGATCCGCCGGTCGAGCACCTCGGCGGCGTAGGCGGCAATCGTCCGGTCGTCGCCAGGGCGGGGCTGCCTGGTTTCGATCCACTCGATCACGTCGATCAAGAGGCGGCGGTAGCGAGCCGAATCGACGGCCTCGCGGGCGCGCGCGAAGGCTGCCCTTCGCTCCGCGGAAAACTTCTTGGCGATCGCGCGAGCGCCGCGTTTCGGGACGCCCTGATCCGCGATTGGCTGAATGCTTTCCTTGAGGAACACGTCGATCTCGCGCGCCGGCGCCAGCTCGCCCGTGAGCCATTTGAGCTCGGCCTTGATCCGCTCCGTGCTGGCGTGCGGCAGGATGTCGCCGAACAGCGAGATCGCGGCCCGCAAGCGCCGCAGGCCGACGCGCATCTGGTGGACGCCTTCCGAATCCATGTCCCGTACCGGATCGGCATTCGCCGTGATCTGGCGAAGCGTCGAATGCGCGATCGCCCGGAACGCATCCTGGGGCGAGAGGTCGGGCTTCAGCTCGATCGGCTCGGCATGCTGGGCCTTGTCGCCATCCCCCGCGACGAGCCGGTAGCCTCGCTCGGCTTTCGAGCGCAGATCGAGCTCGGCGCTTGTCTTGCGCTCGAGGCTGCGCGCGAGACGGAACAGATCGCCGACTTGCCCGGACTTCAATTCCAGCTCGAGCTCGGCAACGGGTCGCGAGCGCCGCCCGGCACCGATGCGGCCGCGATCGACGGCAAGCTCGATCTGGCTCTGCCGTACCCGCCTTGCTTCGGTGGTGCGATGCACCTCGGTCTGAAATACCGGCCGCAGCTTGCGCGGAAGCTTTTTGGATGCAAGGTCCGCAAGCGGCGTGTTCTTGACCTTCTTGAAATCGGGTTTTGCACCTTCGACCTCATGTTCCCACTCGCCGCGGGTGACTGTTCCCGAGCCGCCAGCCTTCACGGTCTGCACATAGCTCCCGTCGACCTTGCGGACGCGGAGCGTGAGGCCATGCCGCCTCAGCTTCTGCTTCTTGGTGTCGTAGTAGGTCGACACGAGCTCTTGCCGGTTGCCTTGTCCGTTCGCGGCACTGCTGCGCAAGACGGACGACAGTTTTCGCGGGGCAAGGCGGAATTTGAGTTCCGTTTCGGCGTTCATGGGGCGTGCTTCCGTTGCCAATTCAAAGTTGCGCAAGGCGAGAAGTTCCGGGTGCGGCGGGCATTTCGAATGAAGATGATCGCGAACGATCATCACGTCCGCTGTCATAGAAAATTCACGGAACTTCGCGTGATAACGGCTGATTGACAGGCGTCATTGCGTCAATCGGAGAGGGCGCCCCGTGAGCACAAAGAATATCATCGCGATCGTGGTCATCGTCCTTGTTCTCGCCGGCGGTGCCACTGCGCTGTATCGTCTGGACACTGGCGAGGGAACACGTACCAGCCGCGATGTCTCGGCGAGGACGGCGTCGGATTGAGCGGACCGCGCGAGAGAGACCATGAGCAAGCCTGTCATTCATCCAGACGATTTTCCGGTCGAAACCAGCAAGACGACGTCAAGACGCAAAAGGGAAAGCCGCTGGCGCACGCGAAAAACGAACCTATGGCCGAGGAAATCGCCGACCGTCTGAACGAGCAGGCCTACCGCGAGGAGCACGAGAAGTGGTCGCCATGACCGGGCAGTCGCATACGGCATGTTGATGGCCTGAGCGCGCGCCTCGTCCTTCGAGACGACCGCGTCCAGCGGTCTCCTCGGGATGAGGCTAAGCGGCACCTTTGCTTGCTGAAACTCCTGCCGCGTACTCCGTCCTCATCCAGAGGGCCCGCCAAAGGCGGGCGCCTCGAAGGATGGCCGCAGGGAAGCTGCTTCCATCTGCGATAGCGCTGGCCACGACCGCGGATTGAGCTGCACGCATCCGCCCGTGATCCGCCGCGGCCGGCATCAGGGGATGTCCCGAAGCAGTCTGGACGCCTGGTCCAGTAGCGCCCTGACGTCGTCCCGCTCCGCGATCGCGGCGCGGGTGAAAAAACCGTGCTTCCATGCATTCCGGTTGCCGAAAGGCGCGCGGGACGCCGGTACGCCGCCATGCATGCGGCAACGCGATCTGCCGCGGATCGCCGGCGCACAGCAGGCGCTGCCCTGGCGGGTCCTGGCACCGCAGCGGCGGCTTGCGCGCATCGGGCCGGTATTGCGGACGTGGTTGCTGCTCATGCGATGACGCCGCGCGCTGCGCCGGGCATGTCGTCACTGCGACCGCACGCGTGCTGCGCCGTCATCCGGTCATTCGCAGATCCGTCCTTCGTGCCGGCCTCTGCGATGGTCATATTGGCGTGCTGCGTGACGTTGCCGACGATCGCCTTGCCGCCATCCTGCACCGACAGGTTTTGCACCGTGATCGCGCGCTCATCGTTGCCGCGATGGCGGCCGAGCGCTTCGATCTGGGCTGCAAAGGTGCGTGTCAGCCGGGTCAAGGCGCGCGTGATGCTCTCCTGTTGCTGAAGATCGTCGGTGCAGGCGAGGCGGCAGGCGGAACGCATCGCCGCCATGTGGACGCACACCATCTGCGAGACCAGCATGGCCTCGATGGAATCTTTCGGCGCGATGCTCCTGATCATCGAGACCATGAAGGCGAGATTGGCCTCGTCCGGCTTGTGCCCGATCGCGCTCGCCTTCACCAGCTGCTTGAGAATGCCGTGCAGCGCGTCGCGGTCGACGGCGCCGAGCGCGTCCGCCAGCAGTCTTTCGCCGGCTTGCGGATCGGGATGCTTGATCGCAATGCGTCGCTTGTAGAGCCTGACGCGCGGGCTCGCGATGACGCCGCTGCGATCGTTTGCCGCAACCGGCGAGGTGGTGGGGAGGTCCGGTGCTGTCGTCATGTGTTGTGTCCTTTGCTGGCGCAGGCGCGCGCGAGCGACCGTTCGCTGGCGCGCGCGGATGCGAATTTTGGGATGTCGATGAAGGGTTTATGCGCAACCAGGTCATGGCCGCCCTGGCGGGGCCGGCGCGGACGCTGACGATTGTTGCGATGATGCCATTGTGCCGGTGTTTTGCCCGACGTGTCAAATGCTGCTGCGAGATGCGTAAGTCCGTGGTCTCACGGCTGCCTGCTACTGTGCATGGGGTTGTTTTCGCATTTTTGTTGACAGGCGGCGCCCGCGTGCCGCGCGGCGGAATGCCCGCGCGCAAACGCGATTGCGAAATCGGGCGCGACTGCTCATCATGACCGTGCGTCGTACCAACAAACATGCACAAGCGGCGCGTGAGCTTGGGGGAGAGAACGAATGCAACGAACGGCCCGCCTGCTGACGCTCATCGCCGGTCTATGCGCCTGCGCGCTGTCGACCGCGGCGGTGGCGCAAAAATATCCAGCGCATCCGGCCAAGATCATGGTCGGCTTCAGCGCGGGCGGCCCGGTCGACGTGGTCGCGCGTATCGTCGCCGACCACCTGGGTCGCAAGCTCGGACAGCCCTTCGTGGTCGAGAACCGCGCCGGTGCCAACGGCATGATCGCCGCCGAAGTCGTCGCGCGTGCGGATGCGGACGGCTACACGATCCTTGCCTGCAACTCGTCCACCATCACGCTCAACAAGACGCTGTTCAAGGAGGCCCGCTACGACCCGGTCAATGACTTCGCGCCGCTCACCACCGTGGTCTCGGCGCCGCTGGTGCTGGTGGTCAATCCCGAGAATCCCAAGACCGCTGACATCAAGACCGTCGCCGATCTCGTTGCCGCGGCAAAGGCCGTGCCCGGCGCACTCGCTTACGGCTCAGGCGGCAACGGCAACCTGGCCCATCTCGCCATGGAGCTGCTGAGCCAGAAGGCCGGCATCAAGCTGATCCATGTGCCCTATCGCGGCGGCGCGGCCTCCGAGGTCGGCATCCTCGCGCAGGAAGTGCTCGCCGTGTTCGATCCGCTCTCCGCGGTGCCGCTGGTGAAGGCCGGCAAGCTGCGCGCGCTTGCGGTGTCCTCGGCCGAGCGGCTGCCGTCGCTGCCTGACGTGCCGACCGTCGCGGAAGCCGGCTATCCCGGTTTCGACATCTCGTTCTGGGTTGGCTTCTTCATGCCGAAGGCTGTGCCCGCGCCGATCCTGGAGACGCTATACCGGGAGATCGTCACTGCTGCCAGCGATCCGGCGGTCGCGGAGAAGCTCGGTTCGCAAGGCGTCGTCAGCGTGCTGAGCCCGGCCGAGTATGCGGCCAAGATCGCGAAGGAGACGAAAGAGCTCGCCGAGGTCGTCGCGGCCGCGAACATCAAGGCGGAGTGAGGCCGCACGAGTCAATCACCGCAACAACGGCGCGCCCCATGCGACGCGCCGTCGTTCGGTCCAACGCGTCGATCAGTATCGGGCAACGAGCGGGGCGAGGCGGGTATTGAAGCGCCAGTTCACGCCGAGCATGACGGTTTGCATGTTCTGCCGGACGCTGACCGGGAACATGGGAGTGCCGGCGCATGCGGGGTTACCGGAGCAGTTCAGGGTGTAGCCGTTCGTTCCAAAGTCGAAATAATTGTACTCGGCCGTCAACGATAGATTGGGTAACAGCGCATATTCGAAGCCGCCGCCGACGACGAATCCCGCCACGTCGCGCGAGCCCTTGAAATCGACCGTGAGGGCAGCGAAATCGGTCTGCGTCATCTGATGGTTGAACCGGGCGAAGGCCGCGCCGCCCTTAGCATAGAACAGCACGCGGTCGAAAGCGTAGCCAATGCGGCCGGTGGCGGTGGCGACGCGGTCGAGCTGGGTCGTCAGCAGGAAGCCGATCGCACCAGACGGAATCAGTGTCGCCGTGGTGTCCTTCATGTCGGCCCAGTCGAACCGGCCTTCGATGCCGACCACGAGCGAGCCGACCTGATAGTCGCAGCCCCCTTGCACGCCCGCGAGCCAGCCGCTGTTGTGATCGGCGTTGAATGTTTGCCCGACGATCGGCTGCTGCTCGTTCACTCCGCGTCCGCCGCCGCCGTTGGCGCCGACATAGCAACCGGTCCAGGAGAATGCCGCCGGTGCAGGCGCCGCCTTGTACGGCATCGGCACATCGGCCGCCATGGCCGAGGTCATGGCTGAAGCCAGTGCCGAAACTGCAATGGCTCCGAAAATGGTTCTTGTGGTCATGAGAGAATTTTCCTTCAACGAACGACAGAAGTATCCGTCGCGGCTCATGCGAACCGGGATCGCGCGCTCGCCAGCGACCGCATCAGGTGAGTAGTTCACCCGACTGCTGATTCACATTATCCGGCGGGCCACGCTCCGGCTGTAGCCAGCAGGCCACAGCAGAGATAACCACCACTGCCGGTTGCGACGTGCGATTGAGCCTGGCGCGACCGCAAAAAAGAGAACGACCGCCGGCCGTCACAGCCACAAAATCTGCTTCCGGTACCCGAGATCGTTCAGCAGCGGCGCCGCTGGTCCTTGGTGGAAGGCGGCGCCGCGCTCGAGCGCGAAGACGCGGTCGGCGAGCGCGAGCACGAGGTCGAGATTGTGCTCGACGATCACGATCGACATGTGGCGGCGGAGCTGGTCGAACACTTTGAACAGCTCCAGCGTCACCGCCGGTGCAAGCCCCTCGAACGGCTCGTCGAGCAGCAGCAGGCGGACATTGCCGGACATGGCGCGGGCGACGGCGACCATCTGCTGCTCGCCGCCGGAGAGATAGTCGGCCGCGATGTTCATCCGCTCCTTCAGGCGCGGGAAGTAGTGCAGGATCTGCTCCTCGTCCCAGACCACGCCGTCGCTGCCGTCGGTCTTGCGCGCAAGACGGCCGAGCGCGAGGTTTTCGCGCACGGTCATGCCGGCAAACAGCCCGCGCCCTTGCGGCACATAGCCGACGCCGCGCCGTGCGATGTCGGGCGCGGGGAGGCGCGCGATGTCGGCGCCGCGATAGTCGATGCTGCCGGAAGCCGCCGGCACGAGGCCGGCGATGGTCTTGAGCAGCGTCGACTTGCCGGCGCCGTTGCGGCCGAGCAGCGCGACGATCTCGCCTTCGCGGACATCGAGCGCGGCGTCGTTGATGATGTGGCTCTTGCCGTAGAAGGTGTTGACGCGCTCAAGGCGCAGCACGGTGTCGCGTTGGCCGGCTTCTTCGACGCTGCGCCGGTGCTCGACCGCGGGAATGCCCTTGCCGGTATAGATCTCCTGCACGCGCAGGTCGGCCCGCACTGCCGCGGGACAGTCCGACATCAGCACCTCACCCTGGTTCATCACGGTGACGACCTGCGAGAAGCCGAGCACGCGGTCGATGTCGTGCTCGACGATCAGCACAGGAATGTTTGCTGCGATGTTCTTGACGAGGTTGGAGACGCGCTCGCGCTCGGCCGCCGCAAGGCCGGCGAGCGGCTCGTCGAGCAGCAGCACCTGCGGCTTACTGCCAAGCGCGATGCCGAGATCGACCAGCCGCTGCCCGCCATAGGAGAGCTCGCCGCCCTCGATCTCCTCGATGCCTTCGAGGCCCAGGAACTTGACGAGCGCAGCGGTCTCGGCGTGAATGTCTTCGTAGGCGTCGATGTCGCTCCAGATGTTGAAGCGCATCGAGCGGCACGCCTGCAGCGACAGGCGCAAATTCTCGTAGATCGTCAGCCCGCGAAACAGGTTGGTGATCTGGAACGAGCGCGCCAGCCCCTGGTGGCAGATCAGATTCGCCGGCACGCCGGCGATGTCGCGGCCCTGCAGACGGATCGTGCCCCGGTCGGGGGCATAGAGGCCGGACACCAGATTGAACAGCGTGGTCTTGCCGGCGCCGTTCGGTCCGATCAGCGCGTGGATCTCGCCGGCGGAGACGGTGATGCTGGCATTCTCGACCGCGCGGATGCCGCCGAACTTTCGCGAGACGCCGCTGACTTCGAGCACTGTGCCCTGCAGCGGTTCGGGGCGCAGGAAGTCGGGCAGCGGCAGGCCGTCATAGATCTTGCGCCGACTCATCGCGGCGGATTCTTCGGCCGGAGGGCGAAGGCGCCGCATGATTAGCGCACCGATGCCGACGAGACCGCCGGGCGAGTACATCACGAAGACGACGAAGGTGAGGCCGAACCAGAACAGCCAATCCGACGTCCAGATCGAGAACAGCTCTCTGAACAGGATGAAGAACAGCGCACCGAGCGCCGGACCCAGCAGGCTGCGCATGCCGCCGATCACGACCATCGCCAGCAGCTCGCCAGCGAACGGCACCGAGACCGCTTCGGCCGAGACCAGATAGTTCAGGAACGCGATCAGCGCGCCCGCGAGCCCGGTGACGACAGCCGAGATCACGAACACTGCGAGCTTGTAGCGTTCGACCGGATAGCCCTGAAAGCTCGCGCGCAGCTGGTTCTCGCGGATCGCGACCAGCACATGGCCGAACGGCGAGCGCACGAGGCGCATCAGCACATAGAGCGTTGCGAGCCCAATCGCCGCGACCACGACGTAATAGTTGAGCGCGCTGTCGAAGCTGATCGGACCGATGCCGCCGCGCTTCAGCCCGCCGAGGCCGTCCTCGCCGCCGGTGAGGCTCGTCCAGCGGAAGGCGGTCGTGTAGACGAGCGCGGCGAGGGCCAGCGTGAGCAGAGAGAAGTAGACGCCGCGCCGGCGCAGGATCAGCATGCCTGTTACGGTCGACGCGATCGCGACCACGACCATCGCCCCGATCAATGGCAGCCAGATATCGCCCGGAAAGAGGCGGAGCTGGATCAGGCCAGCGGCGTAGGCGCCGATGCCGAACC
Organism: Bradyrhizobium diazoefficiens; assembly: GCF_016616235.1. Taxonomy (NCBI): domain Bacteria; kingdom Pseudomonadati; phylum Pseudomonadota; class Alphaproteobacteria; order Hyphomicrobiales; family Nitrobacteraceae; genus Bradyrhizobium; species Bradyrhizobium diazoefficiens. The sequence continues at coordinate 5,823,514 of NZ_CP067100.1, read as the reverse complement.
AGGCGCTGTGGCCGAACGAGACGAGGCCGGTATAGCCGATGCAGAGATTGAGCCCCATGGTCGCGATCGCGAGCCCGACGATCCAGGTGCCGGTGTTCAAGGACAGGCCGACCGCCCTCAGGAGGAAGGGCAGCGCGATGACAGCGACAGCCGCGATCAGCAGCGGCTTTAGCCGCTCGATGGGAGAAGCGGTTCTCATTCGAACTTCTCGATGCGCTCGCCGAGCAGGCCGCGCGGGCGCACCAGCAGCACCAGGAACATCAGGATGTAGATCGAGGCCTCTCCGGCGGCAGGCTCGAAGTGAATGGCGATGCCGCGCACGACGCCGACGAGCAGTGCCGCCACGACGACGCCCCAGAAGCTGCCGAGGCCGCCGATCACCACGACGACGAAGGCCACCGTCATGATCTCCGCACCCATCGCCGGGTGCACCGTCGTGATCGGTGCGAAGAAGGCGCCCCCCAGCGCGGCGAGACCAACGCCGAGCATCACGATTGCGGTCATGTAGGGTTGCAGGCGAATGCCGAGCGCGGCGACCATATCCGGCCGCTGTATGCCGGCGCGCACCACGCGCCCGAACGAGGTCTTTTGCAGCAGCAACCAGACGCCGAGCAGGATCGCGGCGACCACGGCCAGGATCAAGAGGCGATAGCGCGAGAACAGGAAGTCGCCGACGATCACCGAGCCGCGAAAGCTCTGCGGGATCTCGGTCGAGACGGGGGCTGCGCCCCAGATCATGCGGATCGCCTGTTCGGCGACCATGGCAAGGCCGAACGTCACGAGCAGGCTCAGGATCGGGTCAGCCGAGTAGAAGCGGCGCAGGATGAAGCGTTCGAACAGGATGCCGAGCAGGGCGACCGCGAATGGCGAGATCACCACGGAAGCGCCGAAGCCGAGACGCTTCGTCAGCTCGACGCAGACATAGGCACCTAACGCGTAGAAGGCGCCATGGGCGAGATTGACGATGCCGCCGACGGAGAAGATCAGCGACAGCCCGAGCGCAATGAGCAGGTAATAGCCTCCGAGCACGAGGCCATTCACCACCTGTTCCAGCAAGAACTCGAACTGCATGTTGCGTCCATGCCGCGCGCTCGCGCGTCAGGCCTTCATCTCGCAGGGGTTCTGCTCTTTGCTCGGATAGATCGTTTCGAGCGGATCGTTGGCCGCGGGCACGGCATCGCCAACCACCAGCATGTCCCACTGGTCCTTCATCTGGTCCTTGGGCTTGACGGTGAACGGATAGGCCTCCTGCACAAGCTGGTGGTCCCAGCTGCGGAAATAAGCCCTGCGCGCTTTGCCGATGTCGAATTGCGCCTGCTTCTCGAAATAGGCGATCAGCTCGCCGCTATCAGTCGACTTCGCGGTGTTGATCGCTTCAGTCAAGAGCTTGAGCGTGATGTAGTCGATCCAGGCGTGGTTCTCCGGCGGCTTGCCGTATTTCTTGCTGAAGGCCGCAACGAAGGCCTGTGACGTCGGATTGTTCAGCGTGTGATACCACACCGTCGGCCACGTGCCGCTGAGATTGCCGGCGCCCGCGGCCCAGGCGTCGCCGGTGTTGAGGTTGAAGCCGACCAGCGGGTAAGGCAGGCCGAACTCGGCATATTGCTTGACGAGATTGGTCACCTGGTTGCCGGCGAGATTGCAGCAGACCACGTCGGGCTTGGCCTGCCGCACCTTGAGCAAGTATGGGCCGAAGTCGGTGACATCTGTCGCGATCAGCTCGTCGCCGATCAGGTTCGCCTCATGCGCGCCGAAGAAGGTCTTTGCGGCTTTCAGCAGGTCATGGCCAAAGATGTAATCGGCGGTGAGGGTGAAGAACTTCTTGCCCTTCACCATGCCCTTCTGCGACAGCGCGGTGCCGACCGCGTTGACCATCACGGTGTTCGGGATGTCGCAGTGGAATGCGTATTTGTTGCAGTTCTTGCCGCGCAGCGCGTCCGAGCGCGCACCGGTCGAGAAGAACACCTTCTTTGCGTTCGGCGACCTGCATGATGGTGAGCGAGGACGCCGAGGAGATTTCCCCGAGCAGCACCACCGCGCCGTCCTGCTCCAGCATGCGCTGCGCCTTGGTGGCGGCGGTGGCCGGATTGATCGAGTCTTCCGAGAGCAGGTCGATCTGCTTGCCCAGGATGCCGCCGGAGGCGTTGATCTCCTCGGCCGCGAGCTTGACGCCCAGCTGGGCGTAGCCGCCAATCACGCCGAGAAAGCCGGTCAGCGGCGTCAGGTGCCCGATCCGGATCTTCTCGGCCTGCGCCCTTACGATCGCCGGAAATCCCAGTGCCGACGCGCCGACGAAGGCTGCGCCCGCCCGTAACAACGTCCGTCGCGGGTAGCGGATCATGGTTCTCTCCTCCCGGGTGCATCGTGTCTCTCTTCAAATCGAGTATCCGATATTGTGAGAGATGCTTTTCTAATGCTGGATGATAATCCCGAACGTCATCGCCGGTGTCAACCGGCAAAATCGCCGCTTCACTTGCCGCTCAGGCTTTTTGCGAGAACGCCTTGTGCGCCCGGTCCTTGGCGCCGAACTCGGCGGACAGGCGGTCGGCGGCGGCCTGCACGATTTGTGCGCCGGCGTGCAGCGCCTGATTGGAGAGCCGCCAGATCGGCCCGGAAATACCGAGCGCGCCGATCACCTGCCCGGTGAAATCGGTCACCGGCACGGCGACGCAGCGCACCTCCGGATTGAACTCGCCGTCGTCGAAGGCAACGCCGGTGCGCTGCACTTCGGCGATCTCGCGCGCGAGCACGCCGGCGTCGGTGATGGATTTCGGTGTCGACGGTTTCAGCTCCGCGCGCTCCAGGAACCGCTTGAATTGATCGGGACGGAGCGATGCCAGAATGATCTTGCCGAGCGCGGTGCAATGCGCAGGGCGCACCACGCCGACGCGGTCGGTGAGCTGAAACGCGCCGGGCCCGCTGGTGCGGGCGATGACGATGACTGCATCGCCCATTCGCACGGCAAAATGGCTGCTTTCGCTGGTCTGGCGTGACAGCTCCTCCAGCACCGGGGTCGCGACATTGACCATCTCGATCTCGTCGAGTGCCGAAGCTGCGAGTGCAAACAGAGGACGGCCGATGCGGTAGCGCTTGTTGTCCTTTTCCTGGCGGAGGTAGCCGAGCGAGACCAGCGTCTTCGCCAGGTGGAAGGTCGTCGAGTTGTGCAGTCCGACCAGCTTGCTCAGCTCGGCAAGCCCGATTCCCTCGCGATGACGCGCGACCTGTTCGAGGATCGAGAAGGCGCGGCCGAGCGACTGCACGCCGCCGCCGCGCTGCTTGTCGTCAGCCTCATCGTCACCGGCGGCTTTGGGAGCGGGCACCAACTCGGCAATCGCAGTCTTGCGCGGGCTTGCAGGCTTCTCGCCGGTCGTGGGCTTGGTACGCGATTTCAAGGACAAGGCCCCTTCTCGTGAATCGTCACGTCTCCGTTCTTGCGAGACTAGCACGCAACAGGCGCGGCCGTCGGCGCGCAGTTCTGCGTTTCTTCAAGGGAAGGCTATCACAATATAAATTGACGTACAGCATTATGAGAAATAGGGTGCCCGCGGCCCAGCGACGACCGCCATGTTCCCTGCATCGGTCCATAAGAGTCGTGGGCCGAGAGGGAGACGGGTTGATGTCGAAGAACATGCTCACTGGCGCCCAGGTCATTGTCGATTACCTGATTCAGGAGAAGGTGCCGCAGGTGTTCGGGCTCTGCGGCCACGGCAACATCCAGTTCATCGACGCGCTGTACGAGCGCTCGTCCGAGATCAAGACCATCTCCGTGCATCACGAGAGCGTCGCCGGCTTCATGGCCGACGTCTATTACCGGGTGTCGGGCAGGCCGACGGCGACCTTCACCTCATGCGGGCCCGGCTCGGCGAACCTGCCGATCTCGCTCGCCAATGCCTTCCTCGATTCGGTGCCGTTCATGGCGATCACCGGCAATGTGCCGACCAGCCAGTTCAACCGCGGCGCGTTCCAGGAGATGTACCGGCACTATCAGGCCGACTTCCCATCCACTGTCCGCACGATGTGCAAGAAGGTGTTCCAGCCGACCCGCGGCGAGATGGTCCCGCTGGCGGTGCGGCAGGCCTGGAAGACCATGATCACGGGGCGGCCGGGGCCGGTCGTGATCGACGTGCCATTCGACGTCTTCATGGAATCGGCGGCCGAAGAGGCGCCCAAAGCGATCGAGTGGAGCGCCAACATTTCCAGCCGTTGCGGTGCCGATCCTGATGGCGTCGAGAAGGCGGTCGACATGCTGCTCTCGGCGGAACGGCCGGTGATGCTGGTCGGGCAGGGCGTGCGCTATGGCGGTGCGGCGGAGGAATTGCGAAGGCTCGCCGAGCGGCTCCAGATTCCGGTGGCGGCATCCGCCAGCGGCCTCGGTGCGATCGACGTCAACCATCCGCTCGCGCTCGGCCTCGTCGCGCGCGCCGGCCATTATCAGGCCAATCACGCGACGCGTCAGGCCGACGTGCTGCTGGCGCTCGGCGTTCGCTTCGACGACCGCACCTCGAGTTCATGGATCCCGGGCTATTCCTTCACGATCCCGCCGACCAGGCTGATCCATGTCGATATCGACCCTGAAGAGATCGGCCGCAACTATCCCGTGGCGCTGGGGCTGATGGCCGACGTGCGCACCTTCCTGCGCCAGCTGCACGCCGAGCTCGACCGCCGAGACAACCTCTTCAAGAAGTCCGATGCGCGCAAAAAGTGGCTGGCGCAGATTGATGGTTATCGGAAAGAGTGGGACAAGTTCGTCGCGCCCGGCTTTTCCGACGATACCACGCCGATCAATCCGCAGCGCGCCGCCGCCGAAATCGACAAGGCGCTGCCGGAGGACGCGATCCTCGTCTCCGACATTGGCGTGCACCACAACTGGCTGCTCGGCTTCTGCAAGCCGAGGCGGCCGGATTCGCTGATCGGCTCGATGGGCTTCGGCCCGATGGGTTTTGGCGTCGCCGGCGTGATGGGCGCGAAATTCGCCGCGCCCGATCGTCCTTGTGTGTCCGTGTGCGGCGATGGCGCCTTCTTCATGCACGCCAACGTGCTCGGCACGGCGGTCGAGTACAATCTGCCCGTGGTCTGGGTGGTCTGGAATAATTACGCCTATGCCTCGATCCGCGGGCTTCAGCGCGGCTATCTCGGCGGACGCGAGCTTGCGACTGACTTCAAGCACCCGGAGACGGGCGAGCGCTACAACCCTGACTTCGCGGCGATGGCGCGCTCCTGCGGCGTCGAGGGCGTGCGGATCGATCGCGCCGGCGATCTCGGCGAAGCGATCCGCAAGGGCATCGCGGCCAACAGGCCGTATCTGATCGACGTCGATATCGCGGCCGACGTCAATCCGGCCGGCGCCGGCGTTTGGGAATTGCCGGGCCTCGGCCAGAGCAAGGCCGGTATCGGCACGCGCTTTCAGCCGGGCTGAGCGCAGCCTCGCCAATCAACAACGATACGGGAGATGGGAATGATGTTCGCAGGCAAAACGGTCGTCGTGATCGGCGGCTCCTCAGGCATCGGGCTTGCCACGGCGGAGCTTGCCAAGAAGGAGGGCGCGGAAATCATCATCGCCTCGCGCAGTGCCGCGAAGCTCCATCCCGTTGCCGAGCGCTTGAAGGTGACGGCGATCCCGACCGACGTCACCAGCGACCAGAGCGTGTCAGAACTGTTTCGCCGCATCGGCCCCATCGATCACGTCGTGCTCACGGCCGCGCAGCTTCGCACCGGGCCGTTCAAGACGGTACCGATGGAGGACGTGCGCGCCACCATGGAAGGCAAGTTCTGGGGCGCCTGGCGCGTCGCGCGCGAGGCGGAGATCCGCCCCGGCGGTTCGCTGACGCTGGTGACCGGGTTTCTCAGCGTCCGGCCGCGGCCGAACTCGGCGATCATCAGTGCGGCAAACGGCGCGCTGGAATCGCTCGCGCGTGCACTCGCGCTCGAGCTTTCGCCGGTGCGCGTGAATGCCGTGTCGCCGGGCGTGATCGACACGCCGATCCGCGCTGCGATGCCGGAGGCTGCGCGCAAGGAGATGCTGGCGAAGACCGCCGCCGCGCTGCCGGTCGGCCGCGTTGGCATGGCCGAGGATATCGCCTGGCAGATCCTGAGCTTCATGGCCAACGGCTTTGCCACCGGCTCGATCGTCTATGTCGATGGCCGCGCGCTGGTGAATTAGGGAGCACTGACATGATCGAGGAAACTGGCGGCGCCTTCATCCGCAACATCGCCGAGGTGCCCTGGCGCGAATTCCCCAACCATTTTGGCGGCGCGCTGTCGAAGCCGCTGGTGATGCCGGAGACCGCGGGCTCGCGCCGCATCGACTATCGCATCTCGATGTATCAGCCGATGGCCTATGTGGCGCGGCATCACCACAAGGTGCAGGAGCAGGTCTATCACGTGCTCGACGGCGAGGGGCTGATGGAGATCGCCGGCAAGAGCCATATCGTGCGCAAGCACGACGTGATTTTCCTGCCGCCCGGTGTGGAGCACGCCATCGCGAATTCCGGCCTGACCGATCTCGTGTTTCTCGTGGTGACGTCGCCGGTGAGCGACGACGAGAAGCCGGTGTGAGCGGCATGCCATAGCTCGCACCGAACTAGCTCGAGCCGACCAGTCGCGCCAGCCGCTCGAGCAGCGGACGCTGGCCCTCGTTTATCTTCCTTTTTGCCTCGTCCAGCGTGAAGAACGCGGCGCGGTCGATCTCGGGAAACGCTTGCCGTTTGCCGCTGCGCGGCGGCCATTCGATCTCGAACGTGTTGCTGCAGACATTGCGCGTATCGATGTCGAGCTCGACGGCAAAGGCGGTCACGATCTTGCCGCCGCGCTGCTTCACCTGCCCGAGCGCGATCAGGGGCTCGACCAGCTCCAGTCCTAGCTCCTCAGCGAACTCGCGCCGCGCAGCTTCCTCGGCATTCTGTTCGTCGCCGTACTCGCCCTTCGGAATCGACCAGGCGCCGAGGTCCTTGTTGCGCCAAAACGGGCCGCCGGGATGGACGAGCAGAACCTCAAGATCCGATCGCATGCGATAAGCGAGGATTCCGGCGCTTCTGGCTGGCATCGGGGGTTCCTTATCTCTGTTCACGGTCCGGGAAAAACTGGAACCGAGCCTCTTAACGCAGGTTGGTAGCCAACACAGAACCGGACAAAGGACAAAGGAGGAGAGCCATGATCCGAATGTTAGCGACCACTGCGCTTGGGCTGGTGCTGGCGAATGCTGCCTTGGCGCAATCACCGAGCACGAACTCGAAGAGTGAGCAGACGCCGCAATCGCAGTCAAATACCGCCTCCCAGCCGACCACCCCAGCGCCGGGCGCGACCGACTCACAACGCTCGACACCATCCTCCCAGTCATCACCGGGAGCATCGACGCAGAACACGCAGACCTCGCAGCCTTCATCCGGATCCGCCAACAACAGCTCCGGAAGCCCAAATTCCACCAACAGCGCAGATTCGTCGCGACCACAGGGTGGCGCGACCAACTCCAACAACACGGCCGGCAATCCGCCCGCCTCCCAGCAGGGCGCCAACCCGCCGGCAACGAACACGAACCAGGCACAGGACCGGACCAATCCGCCGGCCAGCGCTCCGTCCAACAACGCCAATCAGGCGCAGCAGGCGCCAAGTGCGACTGGAACCAATCAGGCCCAGTCGCCGAACGCATCGGGCACCAATCAGGCACAAGGCGAGCGGGCCGGAACCAACACGGCGTCGCGCACCGACGTTAACCTCAATCGCCAGCAGGAAACCAGGATCAGCGCCTCGATCTCGCACCTGAACGTGCGGCCACTGACCAACGTTAATTTCTCACTGAACGTCGGCACCGTGGTGCCGCGCGACGTGCAGCTGTCGACGTTGCCGCCCGATGTGGTCGAGATCGTGCCGCAGTACCGCGGCTACAGCTTTGCGCTGGTGAAGGATCAGATCGTCGTGGTTGATCCCGCGACCTACAAGATCGTGACTGTGCTGCCTTACTCAGGGCAGTCCACTGCGACGACGACCACGCGTGAGCGCAGCGCCAGCAAGTTTTCGGATCGCGATCGTGAGGCGATCCGCAAGCATGCGAAAACGCGAACGGACGGACGGGAAGCGCGAACCACCGGCAGCACCGCGCGCACCGAGTTCCATGTCGGTGACCGCGTCCCCGACACGGTCGAGGTCGAGGAATTCCCGAGCACGGTCTACCAGGATGCGCCCGACCTGCGGGAATACCGCTATATCCATCGCGATACGCGGACCTACGTCATCGAGCCCAGCGAGCGTCGCGTGATTGAGGAAATCGATTAAGTCGCGGCACGCCGGAAGCCGCTCAGGCGCGGCTTCCGGTCCGTTCATCACCCTGAAGTTCGCTCGCTCGCGGCGAGCCGGACGGCGCGGGCCTTGGCGCTCTTGCCGGCCGCGCGCGCTGCGATCATGCTGCGCGCCTTGCCGTGGGTGGTCTTGTGGATCAGCGAGGCAAGCCGCCTGCGCGCACGGTTGGCCGTCAGGTGCGCCGCCAGTTGCTCGGCCTTGCGGATGATGCTGGAGACCGATGGCGTCAGGTTCACCGGAACCCAGGCGACGTCCCTGGACTTGGAGAGACTGCCGATGCCTTCGCAAGGCGCTTCGCGCGGCAGGTCGATCCGGATCGCGAGCGCCTCGGCGCGCGCGGTCCAGTCTTCGGCCTGGGTGCCGGTGATGATGCGCACATAATCGCGCGTCTCGCGCGGCAGCTCGCTTTCTTTCGCCAGCCATTTCTGGATCCGGCCCGGGCCGGCGTTATAGGCGGCTGCAGCAAGCCCGAGATTGCCGAAATCGTCCCGGAGCTTGCGCAGGAATTTCGCCGATGCCGGCAGCGCCTTCATCGGATCGAAGGGATCGTCGAGCCCGACTTCCGCGGCCGTCTCCGGCATGAACTGCGCAACGCCTTGCGCGCCGGCTTGGCTGACCTCCTTGGACTTGAAGCGGCTTTCCTGCCAAATCAGGCGCGCGAAGAACGGCACCGGAATGCCGCTGGCCTCGGCAGCTTCGCGCAGCGCGTGGCAGAATTTTTCGGTCGGCGAGAGCGGTGCCTCCACGACGGTTTCGATTTCGCGTACGGGCTCGGTCGCCTCCTCATAAGCAGCGCGCGCATTGGCGAGCTCGATGGCCTGCACGCTGGCGAGGAAGAGCTCGGCCACCGGAACAAGTGGTGAGGCTGTATTGTTCTCAAGAACGGCACGGTCGAAAGTTGATGTTTGCCGGGATGCCGACGGATCGAGATCGCACATCAGAATCAGGAACGCGGCGCAAGCCGCGACGACAAATCGCATTGCGTGGACAACCTCGAACTGTGGGATGAACGGCCGACGATGCGTCGGTGACAAGGACTTCTTAACCGTCCGATTGCGGCAAAGCTGCGATTCACCGGTCTCGTCGGTGTTACTACGGTGTTCCCGCAGAGAAACTCTCCGCGGTCTTTACGGACCGATTTGCAGGTCGGAACCAGCAGATGAAGCAATCGGTGCTCGGTGTGACGATTTCGCTGTGGCTGAGAAAAGTCCTTCGACAAGGTCGATGAGACGATCGTCGTCGCGAATGTCGCGGCTCGAAACGAGCTGCCGCGCATCGCGCGGCTCGAGATCGACAAGAAGAATGAGACCTTGAAGGTGTTCGACGCGTCAGAACGTCTCGTCGCGTTCTATCCGGCGTCAATCGGCGGTCCCGATCGTCCGACGCCGAGCAGGACGTTCAAGGTGACCAGCACCAATGACAAGTCGACCTATCACTACAATTCCGACTACAAGTTCGACAGCGCCGGATCGAAGGAGCCGTTCGACGTCAAACCGGGGCCGAACAATCCGGTGGGAGCGTACTGGATCGGCCTGTCCGCACAGGGCTACGGCATTCACGGAACGGCGGAGCCCGACAAGGTCGGCAAGTCCGCTTCGCACGGCTGCGTCAGGCTCACCACCTGGGACGTGCGCACGCTCGATGACAATATCAAGCGCGGCACGCCGGTCGTCTTCCTCGATGCGCCGACGGAGTCTTCGTTCAGGCAGCAGGGCAAGCGCGCCTTCTAATGCTTCAAGCAGTCCTAGGAGATATCCTTGCGCATCGCGATCTCGGTCCATTGCCAGACGACAGCCTGGAAAGCCTAGGCCCGCTGCGCGAACGCTTGTTAAAGAATTGTT